>NZ_MEHK01000001.1:6968315-7295351 GCF_001746425.1 Streptomyces subrutilus
CGCCGGCCGCGGTGCCGAGGGCGTAGAAGAAGGCGATGGCCATGGCGCGGGTCTCCATGGGGAAGATCTCCGAGACGGTCAGGTACGCGCTGGAGGCGCCCGCCGACGCGAAGAACAGCACCACGCACCACCAGGCCGTCATGCTCGTCGCCGTGAGCGAACCGCGGTCGAACTGCCAGGCCGTGACGAACAGGAGCACGCCCGAGATCAGGTAGGTGGAGGAGATCATGATCCGGCGGCCGAGCGTGTCGAACAGCTTGCCCAGCAGCAGGGGTCCGAGGAAGTTGCCCGCGGCGATGACGGCGAAGTAGTAGCCGGTGTGGCCCGTCGGCACGTCGAAGAACGTGATGAGGATGGTGCCGAAGCCGAAGGTGACGGCGTTGTAGAGGAACGCCTGGCCGATGAAGAGGGACAGGCCGAGGAAGGCCCGGCGCGGGTAGCGGCCGAAGACCGTCTTGGCGATCAGGCCGAAGCCGATGCTTTTGCGCTGGTGGATGGTGATCTCACCGGCCGGCGGCGGGAGGGGTTCGCCCTTCTCCTGCTCGATCTCCCGCTCCACGGACGACACCAGTGCCTCGGCGTCCTCCTCCTTGCCGTGGATGAACTGCCAGCGTGGGCTCTCCGGGACGTGCCGGCGTACGAGCAGGATGACGAGGCCGAGGACGACGCCGAGCGCGAAACTGAGCCGCCAGCCGAGGTCCGCGGGGAAGATGGCGGTGTCCAGCAACACGACGGACAGCAGGGCGCCGCCGATCGCCCCCAGCCAGTAGCTGCCGTTGATGATGAGGTCGACCCGGCCCCGGTAGAGGGACGGGATCAGCTCGTCGATCGCCGAGTTGATGGCCGCGTACTCACCGCCGATACCGAAGCCGGTGAGGAAGCGGAAGAGGAAGAACCACCAGGACTCGAAGGACAGCGCGGTCATCGCGGTCGCGCCCAGGTAGACGGCCAAGGTCACCATGAAGAGCTTCTTGCGGCCGTAGCGGTCCGTCAGCCATCCGAAGAAGAGCGCGCCCGTGCAGGCGCCCGCCACGTAGAGGGCGGCGGCGATACCGGTCACCTGGGCGGCGGTGATGTCGAGGCCGCTGCCTTCCTCGGCGAGGCGGCCGGCGACGTTGCCGACGATGGTGACCTCGAGTCCGTCGAGGATCCAGACGGTGCCGAGGCCGATCACGATCATCCAGTGCCACCGGGACCACGGCAGGCGGTCGAGGCGGGCCGGCACGGCTGTGGTGACGGTGGCCGCGGTGGCCGGCACGGACGCCGGCGACGAGTCGGATGCCATATTTTTCCCCGTTCCCTCCATCTCGAACGACCTTGCCGTGCCGGGTTCCCGCGAACCCGTCGGACATGCGGTCCCCGTCACGGACGGCTGCCCGCGCGTCCCGCCCGTGGCCGCACGCGGCCCAGGGCGTTCCCGTGATCGGCTCGACGGCGGAGGCGAGTCCCAGCTTGCGCGCAGTCTCCGGACCTACCCGCCGCGACACACCCGCGCGGCGTCCACGTCGGCCCCGCCCCCGGGGGTCGCCGCCGCCCCGACGACGCGGATGAGGCTGAGCGCAACTCGGTGGCATCCCGAGTGCCGATCGGGAAGGCTGGGGCGCATGGTTTCGATATTGCAGAACGTGGCGATCGACTGCGCGGACGCCTACGAGCTGGCGCGGTTCTGGAGCGGCGTGACGGGCCGTCCGATGCATCCGGACGTCAGGCCGGGGGACCGGGAGACGCAGGTGCTGTTGGCGGAGGGCCCGGTGCTGTACTTCAACCAGGTGCCCGAGGCCAAGACGATCAAGAACCGCATCCACCTGTGCCTGCGCCCTGAGACCTCGCGCGATCAGGAGGTGGACCGGCTGCTGGCCCTCGGCGCCACCTTCGTCGCTGACCACCGGAACCCCGACGGCTCGGGCTGGGCGGTCCTCGCCGATCCCGAAGGCAACGAATTCTGCGTTCTGCGCAGTGAGTCCGACAGGGTGCCGCGATAGGGCTGCGCCCGTAGAACCTTCGCACCTCTCCACAACCTCCGCTTCGGCCACCCCGACGAAGCGGCGGCCTGGCTGGCGTCCCCTATCCGATCCGTCGGGCCGGCCCGACGGCGCCTTCGTACCGCGGTGGGGGCCGCGGCTCGCTCCCGTGCCCCGCGCCGCTGCCGGCCACCCGTGCGGCCTATCACCTCGCAGCCGGGCGCCGATCGACGCCTGTTGATGCAGGGACGGGTGTGTGCGCCGTGGTACGGGATATCAGAAGCCAAAACGGGCCATGATCGCGAAAGGTGCCGCCTGTGTCTCAGGAGCAACGCAAACGGGGGCAAAGGATGCGGCTGCCCGTGAAGGCGGCCCTGCCCGGCCGCCACCCGCAGGAGGAAAAGCCGCCCGTCACCGACCGGGTGGTCTTCGGCGTGACGGCCGTGCTGACCTTGGGCTTCGTGATCTGGGGCGTCACGGCCACCAGTGCCCTGGAGAGCGTCTCCGACACCCTGCTGAACGGCCTGATGCACAACGGCGGCTGGGCGTTCGTCCTGGCCGCCTCCGGGTTCGTCGTCTTCGCGCTCTGGCTCGCCATCAGCCGGTACGGACGGATCGAGCTGGGACAGGAGCACGAGAAGCCGGAGTTCAGCACCGTCTCCTGGGTCGCCATGATGTTCAGCGCCGGCATGGGCATCGGCCTGATGTTCTACGGCGTCAGCGAACCCCTCGCGCACTACACCACCCCGCCGCCGGGCACCGACCCCGCGGACGCGGCGGACGCCATGCAGACGGCCCTCGCCACCACCCTCTTCCACTGGACGCTGCACCCGTGGGCCATCTACGCGGTCGTCGGCCTGGCCATCGCCTACAGCACCTTCCGGCGCCGCAGGCGGCAGACGATCAGCGCCGTCTTCGTCCCCCTCCTCGGGAAGAAGCGCGCCGAGGGCGCGCCCGGCCGGGTGATCGACATCCTGGCGATCTTCGCCACGCTGTTCGGCTCCGCCACGTCCCTCGGACTCGGCGCGCTCCAGATCGGCAGCGGCATGCACGAGGTGGGCTGGCTGGGCAAGGCCGGGACGGGGCTGCTCGTCGCCATCATCGGCGTACTGACCGTCTGCTTCGTCTTCTCCGCCGTCTCCGGCGTGGAGAAGGGCATCCAGTGGCTCTCCAACATCAACATGGTGCTGGCCGTCATCCTCGCCCTCTTCGTGTTCGTCGTCGGTCCCACCATCCTGGTCCTCGACCTGATCCCCACCTCCCTCGCCGCCTACTTCGACGAGCTGCCCCAGCTGATCGGCCGCACCGAGGCGTCCACCGGCGGCGGTGACGTCGCGGACTGGCTGAGCAGCTGGACGGTCT
Source organism: Streptomyces subrutilus (assembly GCF_001746425.1). Taxonomy (GTDB): domain Bacteria; phylum Actinomycetota; class Actinomycetes; order Streptomycetales; family Streptomycetaceae; genus Streptomyces; species Streptomyces subrutilus_A. The sequence goes on from NZ_MEHK01000001.1 coordinate 6,971,639, forward strand.
TCTACTGGGCCTGGTGGATCTCCTGGACGCCGTTCGTCGGCATGTTCATCGCCCGCATCAGCCGGGGCCGCACGATCCGCCAGTTCGTCGGCGGCGTCATCCTGGTGCCCAGCACCGTGAGCCTGGTCTGGTTCGCCGTCTTCGGCGGTACGGCCATGCGGCTGAAGGAGCAGGGAGCCCTCGGCGAGGCGACCACGCCCGAGGCGCAGCTCTTCGGCGTGCTCCAGGAGTTCCCGATCGCCGGGGTGATGAGCCTGCTCGTGATGGTCCTGGTCGGCATCTTCTTCGTCTCCGGCGCGGACGCGGCGTCGATCGTGATGGGCACCCTCTCCCAGAAGGGCACCTTCGAGCCGGCTCGGTCCATCGTCGTCTTCTGGGGCGTGGTGACCGGCGGCGTGGCGGCGGTGATGCTGCTCGTCGGCGAGGGCAAGGGCGACGCGCTCGCGGGCCTGCAACACCTGACGATCCTCGTCGCCGCCCCGTTCGTCCTGGTGATGATCGGCATGTGCTGGGCCCTCCTGCGGGACCTCCGTCGGGACCCCCTGATCGTCCGTAGCGAACTCGCCGAGGAGGCGGTGGAGGAAGCCGTGATCGCCGGTCACGAGAAGTACGCGGGCGAGTTCGAGATCCGCATCGGCCCGGCCAAGGACGAGCCCCCCAGGGAGACGAAGGAAGACCGCGGCCGCGAAGACCCGGGAACCCCGCCCCCGTCGCCCTGAGGCGCACCCCGCACGCGTCGGCCCGGCCGGTCTGCGCACCGGGCCGTCGTCCGTCGGGGCGGAAGACTGAGCGGAACAGCCGTGCGCCGTGCGCAGAATGAGGGCATCCACTGCCCGTGCCGAACCGAGAGTGACTGCCATGCACCAGCTTCCCGCGGACCCGACGGTGCTCCACCCGATGCCCGACCAGCCGCGCGTGGTTCTGCTGAAGCCGCTGGTGACCTCGCCGCTGATCGAGGTCGGGGAGTACTCGTACTACGACGACCCGCAGGATCCGACCGCGTTCGAGTCCCGCAACGTGCTCTACCACTACGGTCCGGAGAGGCTGGTCATCGGGAAGTTCTGCGCGCTGGGTGCCGGGGTGCGGTTCATCATGAACGGTGCCAACCACCGGATGGACGGCCCCTCCACCTTCCCGTTCCCCATCATGGGGGGATCCTGGGCCGAGCACTTCGACCTGCTGGCCGGTCTGCCAGGCAGGGGTGACACCGTCGTCGGCAACGACGTCTGGTTCGGCTACCACACCATGGTGATGCCCGGGGTGCGCATCGGGCACGGCGCGGTCATCGCGTCCGGCGCCGTGGTCGTGGACGACGTCCCCGACTACGGCATTGTCGGCGGCAACCCGGCCAAACTCATCCGTACCCGCTACAGCGAAGACGAGATCGCCCGTCTGCTCGACCTCGCCTGGTGGGACTGGCCCGCGGACCACCTCACCGCACACATCCGGACCATCATGTCCGGCACCGTCGACGACCTCGAAGAGATCGCACCACGGGCCTGAGCCGGCCCACCGGCCACGTGTTCCACGGGGTGCGGAACCTCGACCCTCCCAGCGGGGTGGTGCTGCGGAGGGCGGCGGCTCGGGGACGAGATGCCCTGACCGGCCGGCGACGGGATCGGCGATGACCGATGAGTTCCTCCGTGATCCGCAGTCATAGAGCATGGTGGGTGCGCCACGGCCACGAGCGTGGCCGAAGCGTGCACCGGCCGAACCTGCCGAGAACAGACACGAGAAACCGAGGATCCCCAGATGCGTACGCTGATCAGCACCGCCTTCGTCTCCCTCGACGGTGTAGTCGAGGGCCCCGGCGGCGAGCCCGGCTACCGGAACTCCGGCTGGACCTTCAAGGACATCGAGTTCCTCCCCGAGGCCTACGAGATCAAGGGCCGCGAGCAGAAGGAAGTCACCGCGATGCTGCTGGGCCGGGCCAGCTACGAGGCGTTCAGCGCGGTGTGGCCGGACATGGAGGACTTCGCCGACTACAAGGAAATGCCGAAGTACGTCGTCTCCACCACCCTTGCCGAGGACGACCTGGTGGCGAACTGGGGTGAGACGACGATCCTGCGCTCACTCGACGAGGTCGCCGCCCTGAAGGAGACCGAGGGCGGGCCGATCATCGTCCACGGCAGCGCTTCCCTGAACCAGGCCCTCTCGGACGCCGGCCTGATCGACCGTTACCACCTCCTCGTCTTCCCGCTGCTGCTCGGGGCGGGCAAGCGTCTCTTCAGCACCACGGACAAGGACGCCCAGAAGCTGAAGCTCGTCGAGCACGAGGTGTACGCCAACGGCCTGCAGAAGAACGTCTTCGACGTCGTCCGCTGACACGGTGTCCGCCGGCCGTGCCGTCGCGACCCCTGCGCAGAACGCACGAGTTTGCGGACAGGCCCTGTCCGCAAAGGGGGGCACTCTGGGGTTGTCGGCCCACCGACCCCGACAGCAGCGCTAGGCTCCGGACAGCCCGTCCGGGGCCGGGCGCCTCCCACTCGTACCAGCGAAAGGACGGCCCTGACGGCCTCGGCCGCCGCCGGCCCGCGCATGACGACTTCCCGACCGAGGATCACCGACGAGCAGCGGCGCGCCCGCCTCGGCACCGCCCACCTCCTGGCCCCCGCGGCGCGGGCGGCGACGCCCGAGCAGGTCGCCGATGCCCTCCTCGCCCTGCACGCCACGGACCCGGCCACCGTCTACCTGGCGGTGGCCGCCCGCATGACCGATCCGGCGCCGGCGCGCCTGGAGCGGGCCTTGTACGAGGAGCGGAGCCTGCTGCGGATGCTGTGCATGCGCCGCACCATGTTCGTGGTGCCCCGCGACCTGGCGCCCGTGGTCGACGCGTCGACCGCGAGGACCGTCGCGGCCCGGGAGCGCAGAGGCCTCCTGAAGGCGCTGGGGGAGCAGCACGGCCACGGCGAGGAGTGGCTGGCCGCCGCCGAGGAGGAGGTCCTCGAGGCGCTGGCCGACTTCGGCGAAGCCACCGCCGCCGAGCTCGCGGCCGCCGTGCCCGTCCTGCGCACCCAGATCATGGTCTCGCCCGGAAAGCCGTATCAGGCGACACCCCGCATCACGAGCCGGGTGCTCGGCGTGATGGCCGCGCAAGGCCGCATCCGGCGCGGGCGCCCGTTGGGCACCTGGGCGTCCTCGCAGTTCCGCTGGTCGCCGGCCGAACCCCATCCCGACCTCCCGGCCGACGACGCCCGTGCCGAACTCTGTACCCGCTACCTGCGCTCCTTCGGCCCCTCGACCACCGAGGACGTCACGTGGTGGACCGGCTGGACCCTTACGGACACCCGCCGGGCCCTGGCCCGCACCCCAGCCGTGGCGGTCGACCTCGCCCACGGTCCTGGCCATGCCCTTCCCGACCAGCTCGACCTGCCCTCCGCAGCCGAACCCGCCGCTGCCCTGCTGCCCTCCCTGGACCCCACCGCCATGGGCTGGCGACACCGCGACTGGTACCTCGACCCAAACCTCGTTCCCGAACTCTTCGACGCCTCCGGCAACATCGGCCCCACCATCTGGTGGGACGGCCGCATCGTCGGGGGCTGGGCCCAGCGTCCGGACGGCGAGATCGCCACCCACCTGCTCACACCCGAAGGCGGCACCAGGGCGGCACGGGCGGCGATCGCCACCGAGACGGCCCGCCTGGCCGCGTTCCTCGGGGAGATCCGCATCCGGCCCAGCCTGCGCACTCCCCTCGAACGCCGGCTGGCCGGCGGCTGACCGCGCCGCGCCCGTTCCCGTGCGCGCGTCAGGGGGGTGTGGGGGAGGAGCGCCGGAGGCGGTCCAGGCGGCGGATGCCGGGGGTGGCGGCCGTGCCGTGCAGGAACACCGAGAGCAGGACGGTGAACGATACGACGGCCCACAGCTGCCCTGCCCACGCGCCGAGGTGTTCGCTGTGGCCGAGGGCGTAGGCGACGTAGAACAAGGATCCGATGCCGCGGATCCCGAACACGGCTGTGACCAGGCGTTCGCGGGGGCCGGCCACCGTGCCCAGGAGGCCCACCCATCCGGCGGCGGGCCGGACGACCAGGACCAGGAGCAGCCCGACGACAGCGCCCTGCCACGTCAGCGAAGGCAGGCCGTACCGGACGAGGTAGCCCCCGAGCAGGAAGAGCAGGAAGACGGTCAGCAGTCGTTCGATCTGTTCGGTGAACTCGTGCAGCACCTTGTGGTAGCCGTGGGCGCGTTCGGCGGACCGGATGGAGCAGGCCGTGACGAAGACGGCGAGGAACCCGTAGCCGTGCAGCAGTTCGGCCGCTCCGTACGCCACGAACGTGGCGCCGAGCGCGACGAAGCCCTCCATGTGCTCCGACAGCCGCAGCGCCCAAGGGCGGGCCCGGAAGAACAGCAGGCCCAGCAGCCGTCCGGCGGTGATACCGACGGCGAGGCCGACGACGGTCCGGACCAGTACGTCGAGGAGGAACCACTTCCCGATCCAGTCCGTCGCCCCCGCCCCCTGGGAGGCCGCGGCGAGTGCGAGGGCGGCCAGTACGAACGGGAAGGCGAGTCCGTCGTTGAGCCCCGCCTCGGCGGTGAGGGAGAACCGGACCTCGTCCTCGTCGTCCTCCGCGTCGGTCGGCTCGCCCACCCGGACCTCCGCCGCGAGAACCGGGTCCGTCGGCGACAGCACGGCCGCCAGCAGTAGCGCCGCGGCGAGCGGCCACTGGAGCAGCAGCGCCGCTGCCGCGGCCATCACGGCGATGGTCAGCGGCATGCTGATCCCCAGCAGCCGCCAGGGGCCCATCCAGCGCCGCCAGCCGACGGGACGGTTCAGCGCGAGCCCGGCTCCCATCAGGGAGACGATGACGCACAGCTCGGTGGCGTGCTCGACCCACAGCCGGTCCCGCACGGGTTCCACCACCGGCACGGACAGCGGAAGGGCCGCGGCCAGAGCCCCGGCGGCGAGGAACACCATCGGCATGGACAGCGGTCGGCGGAAGACGAGCCGGGGGAGCACGGCGGCGCCCAGCGCACCGATTCCCATGGCCAGGTACACGGCGTCGGAGAAGGTCACCCGTCCCATCCTGTCCGAAACGGATCAGTTCATGAGGGACCGCGACAGGCAGATCCGACGCGGTTTCGGGGAACGTGCGGCGCAGGCCGGGCGGACCGGTCGGTGCCTGGTCAGGTGGGGTGCCATTGGTGTGGCGGGGCGCCGCGCCACTCCACCAGCTGTGGATCGTCGAGCACGTTCTCCGGTTCGATCACCCCGGCGGCCTCGAGGAAGACGATCAGGTCGTGGTCCGATCGGGCGAGGCCGAGGGGCGCGTCGTGTCCCTCGCGGTGCAGCGTGATCTGTCGGCCGCCGTCCGGGGCGGGCGGGTGCACGACGACGGGGGCGGGGGTCATGCCTCCAGGATGCGACGGAGGCGGGGTGACGACCATGCCTCAGAGGCCGCCTGTCGGGCCCCCGGCTCGCCGGGGCGGGTCGGTTTCGGATGTCGGCCGGTCATGGTGCGCGGCTCCCGGGCAGGCCGGATTGGCGCAGGGTGCGTCGGCGTACAGCGGGACGTACACGCCCATCGTCTTGTACCGCTGGACCGTCGCGGGCAGAGGCTGCCGGCAGGACGGGCAGAGGCTGCCGGGGCGGGTCGCCGCAGGGTGCTTTTCTTGGTACATGTATCGACTTTACGTCCGCTTTGCTGCGTTTTGAAGAGCCCTTTGGGTCGGCGGTCAGTCGGCGGTGTGCGCGGGCTCGTCACTGTCGGGTGGCGGCGGCCGCAGCAGGCTCAGGGCCACGGACACGGCGAGGACGACGACGATCACGGCGAGGCTGATCGGCGAAGGGATTTCCGGGATCGCCGGGCTGATCAGCTTGTGCGAGGCCTGCAGGATCAGCTTCACGCCGATGAAGGCGAGGATGAGCGCCAGCCCCTTGCCGAGGTAGTGGAAGCGGTCCAGCATGCCGGCCAGCATGAAGTACAGCGCCCGCAGCCCGAGGATGGCGAACGCGTTGCTGCTGTAGACGATGAAGGCGTCGCTGCTCACCGCGAGCACGGCCGGCACGCTGTCCACGGCGAAGACCAGGTCCGCCGCCTCGATCGCGGCCACCACCGCCAGCAGCGGGGTCGCGACCCGTCTCCCCGCCTCCTTGACGAAGAACTTCGTCCCGACGTACTCGTCCCGGACGGGCATGATCTTCCGCAGCAGTCGGACCGCGATGCTCCGTCCGGGGTCGAAGCTGTCCTCCTCCTCCCGGAGGATCTTGTACGTGCTGTAGAAGAGGATGGCGGCGAAGACGTAGAGGACGGCCGTGAACCGGCTGACGACCGCGACACCGGCGGCGAGGAACAGGCCCCGGAACACCAGGGCGCCCAGCACTCCGAGGAACAGCACGCGGTGCTGGTAGGCCCGTGGGACCTTGAAATAGCCGAAGATCAGGGCGAAGACGAAGAGGTTGTCGACCGACAGGCTCTTCTCCAGCAGCCAGGCCGTGGTGTACTCGACCCCGGCCTGCGTGCCCACGATGGCGAAGACGGCGCCGCCGAAGGCAAGCGCCAGCCCGACCCACATCCCGCTCCACGCGGCCGCCTCGCGGAAGCCGATGACGTGTGCCTCCCGGTGGGCAAGCAGATCTACCGCCAGCGACACCAGGACGGTGACGGCGAAGACGATCCACAGCCAATAGGGCACATCGTGCACGGCGAGCCCCCGTGGGACGGCGGGTACGGTGCCCCCCCCTCACGTACGAGTCTGAGGGATCGGCGCCGGGTTGTCTTCCGACCGGCCGGAGAAGGCCTGCCGGCCAGGCACCGGAGCCCGTGCCCGGCCCGCGTCCGCGACCTGCGCCGCACGTGCGACGACCCCGGCCGGGCCTCCCTACCGATGGGGGAAGGGGCCCGGGGCGCCCTCCGCGTCAGTCGTCGACGTCGTCGTTGAAGCGGTTGGTGCAGGCCTGCTGTTCCTGCTGCGTCTGGGCCTTGTCGAGGCAGGACCTCAGGTCCTTGCCCTCGTCGGAGTTGAGGAGGGACACCCCGACGGCGACCAGGATTCCCGCGATGACCACGGTCACGGCACCCAGGGTCAGGCCGGTGATGGCCATGCCGCGGCCGCCGGCGCCGCCGCGGGCCCTGCGCAGGGCGGCGATGCCCAGACCGATGGCCACGAGGGCCAGGGGGATGCCCACGAACCACAGCCACAGCAGCAGCAGGGACGCGATGCCGGTGACCAGCGCGGCCACGGCCATGCCGTTGCGGGCCGTGCCCGGCGCGGGCGCGGAGGCGTGAGCGGGCTGAGTGGTGGGGCCGGTGCTGTCGGGGGAGCGGTACGCGTCGGACATGGGACGGTTCCCTTCATGGGTCGGCTGCTGGCCAACTGCGGTGCGAAGCAGTGTGGTTCAGCCCGTCTGCCACGGTCCCGCCCCGGCAAACCCACCGCAGGGGCGCGCGCGTCCCGCCACCGGTGGCGAACGCGCGCGCCTGTGCCTCCCCGACGCCATGGACACCGAAGCCGCCACCGGCACCCGGGAACTCGCCCGGCGTACCGACACCCGGGTGAAATCGGGCTCCGCCGCGGCGATGAGTCCGCGGGCACCGGCAGGTCTATCTCTTGACGGAGACGAACCGACTCACCGGGAGCAAGCCATGGGCCTCATCCACATCGAGATGTTCGCGACCCTCGACCTCGTCGGGCAGGCGCCCGGCGGACCCGACGAGGACCCGGCGGGGTTCCCGTTCGGCGGCTGGCAGGCGCCCCTGCTGGACGAGGTCGCCGGGACGCAGATCGGTGCCGCGTACGAGGGCACGGACGCCCTCCTGCTCGGCCGGCGGACCTACGACATCTTCGCCGCCTTCTGGCCCCACCAGAAGGGCGGCGAGGACGGCGAGATCGCCGCGCTCTTCAACAGCGTCCCGAAGTACGTGGCCTCCCGCGGCCGGCCCGACCTCGCGTGGGCCGGGTCCACCCAGCTCGGCCCCGACCTCGCCGACGCGGTGCGCGAGATCCGTGACCGGCACGAGAACGTGAAGGTCGTCGGCAGCCTGAACCTCGTGCAGACCCTCCTGCGGGAGAAGCTCTTCGACCGCCTCGACCTCTGGCTGCACCCGATCGTGCTCGGCGTCGGCAAGAAGGTCTTCGACGATGGCGCGGTGCCCACCAACGTCACCCTCCTCGCACCACCGGCAGCCGGCCCGAAGGGCACCGTGTACCTCCGCTACGGACTCGCCGACGGCATTCCGGCGACGGGAGACATGAGCGCACCCGACCGCGGCGCCAAGACCGACGGCTGAACCCACCCCACCACAGGGCACGCTTCCGCCACGCGGGCGGCTAGAGCCATTTGTTGCGCCGCAGAGCCCGGTAGATGACCGTGCAGGCCGTCACGATGAGGATCCAGACGGCCGGGTAGCCGTACGGGGAGCGGAGTTCGGGCATGTGGTCGAAGTTCATGCCGTACACGCCGACGATCATGGTGGGAACCGCGACCAGGGCCGCCCAGGCGCTGATACGGCGCATGTCGGCGTTCTGCTGGACGCCGAGCTGGGCGATGCTGGCACCGAGCATCCCCGTGATCAGCTCGTCGAAGGACAGGATCTGTTCGCTGACCCGGTGGTGGTGGTCGGCGACGTCCCTGAAGTACGTGGCCACGTCCTTCGGGATCTGCGGGACGCTGCCCTCGCTGAGACGCTGCAGCGCCGGCGCCAGCGGCATGACGGCGCGCTTGAATTCCAGGAGTTCGCGTTTGAGCTGGTAGATGCGCCCGGCGTCCACCGGCCGGTCCGGGGAGAAGACCTCGCTCTCCAGGGTGTCGACATCGCCGGCGAAGGCGTCCGCCACGTCGAGGTAGCGGTCGACGACCATGTCCGCGACCGCGTGCAGGACGGCCGCGGGTCCGCAGCCCAGCTGCCGCGGATCCCCCTGGAGCTGCTGCCGTACGCCGTCCAGGGACGGAGCGCTGCCGTGGCGCACGGTGATGGCGTACCCGGGGCCGGCGAAGACCATGATCTCGCCCGTGTCGACGATCTCACTGGTCGCGGTGACCTGATCATGGTCGACGTAGACGATCGTCTTCAGAACCAGGAACAGCATGTCCCCGTAGCGCTCCAGCTTGGGCCGCTGATGGGCGTGGACGGCGTCCTCGACCGCCAGCGGGTGCAGGCCGAAGGCCTCGGCAACCTCCTGCAGCTGCGCTTCGCTCGGCTCGTACAAGCCGATCCACGCGAACCGCCCGGCCTCGGGATCTATCCGCTCCAGGATCCTGCCCAGGTTCACCTGCCCGGGGATCCGCTTGCCGTTCTCGTACAGAGCGCAGTCCACCACCGCCGACGGCAGGCCCCCGCCGTCGTTCCCGTACCGCGCCGCCATGTGCTGCCTCTTGTCTGCCGTCGGACGTTCAGGCAGGCAATTTACCCGCGACCAGCGAATGATCACCTCGCCCGGCCGAGCCCGGCCGGCAGGAGCGCCGCCGGGTGGTGCGCTTCATCCAGCAGACCATCCACCACGCCACCAGGCCGACGGAGAGGGGTCATGCCGCAGCCGAGCTGGGACCAGCGCATCGCCGTCCGGCCGGAGCCGATGCGGGGCGGGCCGGATCCAGGTTGTCCTTACCTGTTCGAGGGGTCCACATGACCCGAGGCGTCCGGGGCCGACCGGGGCGGCCGCGAGGGCACCGGACCCGGTCCGCGCAGCAGCAGGACGGTGCAGTCACCGGCCTCGAAGCGCTCGGTGTGCCGCCACCCCTCGCGGAGCAGGCCGATCTCGGTGTCGTCCAGGCAGATCCCGCGCAGCTCCGCCCGGTGCCGGTCGGCGTGCGGGGTGATCACGCACAGGACGCCCTCGGGAGCGAGCAACGCGGCGAGTGCGGCCACGACGCGGGTGCGGTCGGGCAGATGGGCGAGGGCCCGCCGCATGGTGATGAGCCGGTACCCGCCCTCGGGCGCGAGGGCGGCGACGTCCCCGATGGTGACGTCGAGCAGGTGGTAGGCGATCCGGTCAGACACGGTCGCGGTCGCGCGCTCGATGGCGGACCGCGCCCAGTCCACCGCATCGACCCGGTACCCGACCTCGGCGAGGAACCGCGCCAGCCCGCCGGTCCCGCAGGCGACCTCCAGTGCCCGGGCATCCTGTGCCTCCTCCGGCAGAGCCAGGTGTTCGCTGAGGACGCGCCTCTCGGTGTCGGTGAGCGGCCGGAAGTCGCGGCCGCCGTCGTAGTGCGCGTGCCAGTCCTGCATGGTCGGTGTGGCGATCATGTGGCGGGTGCCTTCCTCCGGGGTGTCCTTTTTTGCTCAGCGGCCACTCCAAGAACACCGCCCCGAAGACGGACGCCTTCGGCAGGGTGGCGGCGAACTCCTCGGGCGGGAGCAACTCCTTGCTCACGACGCGCTCTACTCGGCCGCCGGGCCGGTGGGGATACGGGTCGTCCGTGCGAGACCTAGTGCTGTGACCGGGAAGGTTCACCGGGTCGCGGCCCCCGGCACGGCACCTCGCCGCGTGGTCGGGCCACGCGAGTACGTCCGGTACGAGCCGTGGCCCTCCGCCTTGCGATGCACCGCACCGGACGCCGCGACCCGGCAAGCCCTCCCGCCCACAGCACTAGGGGCGCCTGGCGGTATGCAGCCGGAGCAAGGTGCGGCGGCCGCGTTCGGCGACCTCGGGGTCGTCGTGGGCCGTGCCGTAGGCGATGCCCGAAACGGCGTCGAAGGCCGTCTCGCAGTCCAGGCGCAGCTCCTCGGTGGGCGTGAGAGGTCTGCCGTACCCGTCGAGGAACGCGGCGCGCAGGTCCGGCCGTCCGGTCCAGGTGTCGCTCAGGCGCGCCATGTCCCGGGTGGCGGTCGCGTACTCCGACCGCTCGAAGTCGAACAACCGGAGCTCGCCGTCCTCGGCGAGGAGGACATTGCGGTACTGCAGATCCCCGTGCGTCGGAACACTCAAGGGCTGCGGGAGGTCCCCGTACACGCGGGCCAAGGCGAGGACCAGGTCCTCGTCCCCGTCGGCCAGGTGCGGCCGGGCCTCCCGCAGATGACGCTGCACCCGGCCCAGAGCCGCAGAGGGGCCGGCCGGCCGCTCCGGTCCGCAGCGGTGCAGGGCGGACGTCAGGCGGCCCAGCTCATGCTGGACCCGCACCTCATCAGCGGGGTCGAGGAGCAGGCCGTTCGGGGAGCGCCCCGCCAGCGCGGTGATGACGACGGCCCGCGCCCTCGTGTCCGCCGCGACGAGGCGGGGCGCCCGGGCGCCGAGCGCGGGCACCCAAGTCCGGTACGCGGCCACCTCCCGCTCGTGGAACCGCGCCGTCCGGTGCCGTTTGAGGTACCAGACGCCGCCGTCGGCCCCGGTGATCCGCCAGACCCGGTTCCGCGTCCGCGCCCAGGAGACCTCCGCCGCCTCGGTGATCCGGCCGACGGCCTGTTCGGCGAATACCCGGAGCCGGTACGGCAGTCCCATCGCGCCGGCCCCGGTGGGCGGGCCGGGCAGGAGGCGGGTGCGGTCGGGGTGGCCGGGGGTGTGTGGCACGGGGTCCTCGGGGCGCTGGAAATGTACGGCGGCGGGCAGTCCGGCGCGGTAGGCGTCCAGGCCGGCCCGGCAGTACGCCACCATCGGATCCGGCAGCCCGTCCAGCGGGTACCAGCCCATGCCGTCGCACCGGTCCGGCTCCATCACCTGGGGCCGCCCCGACCACCGCCGCACTTCGAAGAACACGCCGATCCGGGAACGGGTACCCGCGGGAGGCCGGTGGTGGACGGTGGCGGCCGCGGCGACGTCCTCGGTGTCGATCAGGACGCCGGTCTCCTCGCGGGCCTCCCGGATCACCGCCTCGACCATGTCCTCGCCCGGGTCGAGGTGCCCGGACGGGAGATGCCACAGCCCGGACGCGTACACCGGCCCCGCGCGGCGCGACAGCAGCACCTCGGGGCCGGCCTCGCCCTCGCGGCGGAGGACGAGGTGGACGTCGACGGGCACCGTGTGCCGTGCGGCGGAGCCGCTCACCGCGCGGCCTCGGGCCGGCGGGCGGGGAGCACGCCGCCCCGGCACACGCACCCGCGGGGGCGCGGAGCGGGGGTGGGCATCGTCGTCACGCGGTGACCTCCTTGGAGGGGTGACGGTCCTTGCGGGTGCCTGCGGCCTCCGTGGCCGCTGCCTGCTCCGGGATGGCGGTCAGCCGCCAGCAGAGTTGTGCCCCGCCCCTCCCCGCGCCGACCCACTGGTCTCCGTCGGGTTCGAGGTGCAGCCGGTAGGAGGCGGGTGATCCGGCTGCCCGCCAGCGGGTGGCGGTGTCCTGGATCTCCGCCCGGATCTCCCGCGGCCCACAGGCCGTGACCGTCCACCCTCCGGCGCCGTCGGGCCGGGCGGTCACCCAGGACCCGCAGGCGGGCGCGCCGATCACCAGGTCAGCGGCGGCCCAGTTCCGCACCAGGCAGCCGTCCCGGCCCTCGCCCGTCACGACCGTCGGCCGATACCCGAGGGCGGCCAGCCGATCGCGGGCGGCGGCGGTGACGTGCGGATCGCGGTCCACGCTCACCACCCCGGTGTCCCCGGCGAGTGCGCACCCCACGGCGGCGGTGACCCCGGCGCCCGTTCCGATGTCCAGCAGGCGCTGCCCGGGCCGCAGGTCCATGCGCTGGAGCAGGTCGGCGGTCATGGCGACCGTGCTCGACATCGCGGTCATCGACCCGCCCGAGCGCTGACCCGGCACCCGGCCCGGGACGGGCTCGCCCGCGTGCTGGATCAGCACGCTCTCCCCGCCGTAGAGCACCCCGAGGAGCTCGTCCCGGTGGGCGGCCACCGCCCGGTCCAGGAGGTCCCATACCGGCGGCTTTTCGTCCGGCCTGCTGCGCCGCACGTACGCCTGCGGCATCAACACCTCACGGGGCAGGGCCCGCAGCGCGTCGCGGACAGGGCCGGGCCGGAGGGCTCCGGCGGCTTCCAGCCGGGCGACCATCGCCGCCCGGGCCGCGGCGGGACCGTCGTCGGGCACGGCTTCAGTACGGGCATGGGGCAGGGTGGGATCCACGTACGGCTCCTTGGAGTGCCGGCAGGGCGGGTGGTTCGGCCGGCTCAGGTCCAGCCGAGCTCGGTATAGAGGCGGCCGGCCTGGATGCCCTCGATGGCGGCCCGGGTATAGGGGACGACGGGGTGGGGGAGGGCGCCGGCGGGCCACCAGCCCCAGGACACGCAGCGGTCGGGCTCGCGCACCTCGGGCGTGCCCTGCCACCGCCGGGCGCGGAAAACGACTCCCATCCGGGGCTGCCCGCCCACCCGGTCCACCAGATGGACCAGGTGAACGAGTTCCACATCGTCCGGGTCGATGACCAGGCCGGCCTCTTCCTCGGCCTCCCTGACCAGGCAACTCACCGCGGATTCCTGCTCGCAGTGACCGGCGAGGAAGTGGTGGGTGGAGGCAGCGAACGCCGCGCTGGGGTGGCGCAGTCCGAGGAGCACCCGTCCGTCCCGTTCCAGGTAGAGGTGGACGCCGACGATGTTGGGAACGCTTCCGCTGCCGGCCCCAGGCTGCCGTCCCGACACGGGCGTTGGGCGTCGGCGCTCCACCGTGCGTGCGCTGCGGCGGAGTTCGGGGCGGGCGGACGACGCGTGCCGGCGCACCAGAGCCAGGGTTGAAGGACTCAGGCGCAGGCGGGGCATGGTCTCCAGGGAGAACCAGGCGAGCATGACGCCTTCGGTGAGGGTGAGTTCGGCCGGATCGCCGTTCCACTGCCCGGCGAAGACCTGGACTGGTACGGACATGCCGTCGGTGCCGGTGGCCGACTCCGTCGCGAAGGGGGCCAGTACGGGCACCTCAAGTCCCGCTTCCTCCGCCAACTCCCGGCGAACAGTGGCCTCCAGCGAGCCGTCTTGCGGCTCCCGACCGCCGCCCAGCAAAGCCCAGGATCCCGGCTCCCAGATGCCGGGCACGTCGTCCCTCAGATGGAGCAGGTAGCGGCCGTCGCCGTCGTGGATCAACGCCGAGGCGTTCAACGGTTCGATCCGGCCGTCGAGGCCCGAGGCGACGAGCTTGGCCCGCAGAGCGGGCGACGCGACCTCGTCGAAGGGCAGCCACTCCGCGCCGGATGCCTCCTCGGGCTGTGGGGCGATCTGGGCGGTGGTGTCGACCAGACAGAACGCGAACCGGAAGTCGTAGTGCCGGTGGGCGGGCTCGCCCTTCGTCGGGCTGGCGTCGATGTCGTGGACGTCGATGTCAAAGGGAGCGCTCCCGTACTCGGCGGTGGCGCACAGGGCGGCGGGCGGGAGCCCGGCCTCCTCGTGGACCTCGCGCAGCGCCGCCTCCAGGAGCGTTCGGTCGCCCTCCTCGACGTGCCCGCCCGGCGCGAGGGCTTTGCCGGTGGCCCGGTGATGGATGTGCAGGACGCGCCGGTCCCGGTCGACCACGACGGCGCTGCACGTGACGTGTCCGGGCAGTGTGGAGCGGCTAGTGGGGTCGTCCTTGGCTTCCAACGCCAGTACCAGGGGTGCCAGTAGCGCCTCTTCGGCGGGGTGGCGCACCAGGTAGGCGGTGACGAGATCGCGGATGTGGGAGCGGGTGGGCGGCAAGGTGGCCTCGCAGTGCAGGGCAGCCGATGGGGGAGGGGATGTCGGGGCGGAGATCGCGCCGACATGGCATGGTGGTGATGCGGGAAACGGGGAGAGCCACAGCACGGCCCAGCAGCAGCGCCACGGCGTACGACACCGGTACCGACAGAGGGCCGGTCAGCATGGAGAAGGGAATCGCGGCGACGATCGCGGCCGCGCCAGATCGGTCGCCGCCATCACGGCACGCTCCGGGGCCCGCCGCCGCATGGCGAACGGGGCGCGGGCACGCTCACCACCGGCAGCCGGCCGGCGCGTCAACACGACACGGCGTCCGGGGGTTGGGGCAGGGGGAGACCTGCTGCTGTTCGAATGCTGCAGGAGCAAAGCGGCGGGCGTGCCCAGGATTCACGGCATCCTCCGGACGGGCGCAGGGCTGGTACAGGTGCTCTAAGAACGGCGCTGCATCGACGCCGTCACGGCCGATTCGGGGGCAATGGCCGCACATATGTTCCGTCTCGGCCCGCTGGCCTTGGCAGGCCTGGGACGGTGTCGCCCAAACTCGCTCGAACAGGTCCGCTCACCCGTGCGGGGGATTGCCTGCCGCATCTCTGTCTCGGGTGCATACAAGGGCACGGCCGGGCGGCTCTCGACGAGGCTGGGCGGGCCCTGCCCGGTAGGCCGGGCCCAGGAGCGGTACCTGGTGCCCGACGGCGGGATCAGGCGTCCGTGATCGTGAAGAGGGCGTCGGCACCCGTCATCTCCAGCAGGCGCCGGAACTGGGGCTGCGGGGCGCGCAGGCTGATGTGCCTACCGTGCTCTGCCGCCGTGTGCCGGGCTTGGATGAGGCCGTTGAGTCCGGAGGAGTCGCAGAAGGAGAGTTCGGACAGGTCGACGACGATCTCGTCCGGGCCGCCGGGTTGGGTGATCGCCGCGTGCAGGGCGCCCCGCAGCATCGAGACCCGGTCGATGTCCATCTCACCGCCGACGTGCACGACAAGAAGCTGATCATCACCGTTCACCCACACGCCCCGCTCACCACCGTCTTCTGGATCTTCCATGCCGCCATGATGAAGCAGGCGGGGGGTGAAGAGGTACACGACGAGACGGAAAGCCGGCGGACGGTCGGCCGAACCCTGCCGCTGTGCCCCCGCACTCCCGCGAGATCGCCGAGCTCCTGGCTGCCGTTAGGCGTCGGCCATCCGTGGCCCGGGGTGCGGTTCGCGGCGGCGTGGGGGTCGCGCGTCGGCGTGGCGGCCGCAAGACCGAGGCCGCCCAGCTCGACCCCCGGGCCCGCCCGGAACGGCCGGCCGGTCGCGGGCGCATGGAACGGGCGGCGCCGGACACACGTAAGCCAACTGGCCTGAATGCACGAGCAGTCGGGCCTTCCATCCCCACAACGCGCATCGAGGAAGGGAATGACGTCATGCCGCTGACATTCCGCAAGAGCTTCAGAATCCTGCCCGGTGTCCGGCTCAACATCAACCGCAAGTCGTGGTCGATCACCACCGGCGGCGGCAAACACGGCCCCCGCCGCACCCACAGCAGCACCGGACGCCGTACCACCTCGATGGACCTGCCCGGCCCCTTCGGCTGGCGCAAGACCCGCCGCCGCTGATGCACAACGGGAGCCGCGGGCGCGAACTCGGCCGGCAGCATCCCGAGTCGATGACGGCCGCCGGCAACTGCCGTTCCGGCCCGGTGGCCGGGGTGTGGACGCGAGCAGATCTCGTGGGCTTGCGACGGTGTTGCGGGGGCATACGGCCAGCACCCTTCGAGAGGAGCTGTTCATGCTCGGTATAGCGGCAGCGGTACTTTTCTTCATCGCGTTCCTGATCAATGCGGCGGCCATCGGCACCAACGACGCGTTCTCCTCGACGAACGTGACACTGCTCGGCCTGATGGCCCTGGCCCTGCACGTGGCGGGTATCGGGGCCGGCCGGATCTCCAGACGCCGCTGAACCCCGGTGCCGGGCGGTGACGGTGTTGCACCGTCACCGCCCGGCGCCTGTCGCCTGTCGGCCCGGGCCTGCCGGGCCTCCTCCCGCTGGGCGCGGGTCACGTAACCCCCGGCGAAGAAGCCGGCGGCCGCGGTGCGGGGCGGGAGCGGGGGCGCCCGCCGCGGTGAGGACCTTTGTCACCAAGGTGGGGACTTTCGCGGGTGGCCCCAGGGGCCGATGCGGGATGGGATGGAAGACCCGCCCGGAAAGCGGACGGCCCGCAGGCGCCCCCTCTCGAAATCGATGTCCATGTGCGCAGACGCCACCCTCCACACCTGCCCTTCTCAGGCGGTGCTCCCCGCCGAAGGCATGTGGCTGCTGCTCGCCCCCGCCGCCGTACCCGCCGGCGCGGCGGAGGTCGTGCAGGTCAGCCCACGGATTCGTGCCGCCATGCCCGAGGAGGCGAGGCCGCGCCGGGCCTTCGCCGACATGGTCGCTCCGACCAGTGCGTCCATCTCGCGCCAGCTGCTGCTGGACGCGTTCCAGGGTGCCGGGCGCACCTACCGGCAGCCGATCGAGTACGCGCACCCGCAGGGCACGGTCATCAGCATGACGTCCGCGCGCCGGCTGGAGCTCGGCGACGGCGCCGACGCCCTGCTGGTGGAGATCGAGGAAGAGGAGCAGGGAGAGTGGCTGCACTGGGAGGCGCTGCGCTCCATGACGGTGCTGTCCGACCAGTCGCTGTGGGTCTACGACGAGGAAGCCGACCGGTTCAGCTGGCTCGACGGGGAGCGCCTGTACAACGGGATGGGGCCGGGGGACAGGATGCCCCTCGCGGAACTGCTGAGCCGTGTCCACGCCGATGACGTCGCCCGCGTGGAGGAGGCGTTCTGGGCCCTGCGCCGCGGGGAGTCCCTGCAGGTGGACGTGGACTTCCGGATGCCGGATGAGCACGGCTCTCCGCACTGGCTGCGCACCCTCGCACGCCTCGTCCGCTTCGGGTTCGACGGCAGGCGGTGCGTCGTGGGGACGACGAGCGACACCACCGCGGCCGTAGAACGCCATCAGTCACTCCTCCAGGCCCACGCCGATGCCAGTCGGCGCGGTGAGCTCGTGCAGCAGCTGGCCGCGGCGTTCGTGGCGGCCGCCACGGAGGACGAGCTGACGGAAGCGATCCTCAACCGGGTCGCCCCCGCCTTCGAGGGGAACGGCACCCTGCTGGCCTTCGTGGAGGGGGGCAGGCTGCGCGTCACCTTCGGTGACGGGATCGACCCGGCGCTGGCGCGCTCCCTCCACGGCCTACCGCTCGACGCCCCCAAGCCGCTGACCGAGGCGATCCGTACGGGCACCCCGCTGTTCATCGCCACGCGCGAGGACTATCGCCAGTCCTGGCCGCAGGCCCACAGCCTGCTGGACGCCACCGCCGCCGAGTCGTTCATCATGATCCCCTTGCGCGGCCAGGGGTCGGCTCCGCTCGGCGGCTGGGTGGTGACCTTCGACCGGCCGCACAACCTCTCGGACCACGAGCGGACCCTGGTCGGCGTCATGGCGGACGTCGCCGGGCAGGCCTGGGAGCGCATCCGGCTCCAGGCCGCCCGCACGGAACTGGCCAACACGGTGCAGCGCGACATGCTGCCCGCCACCCTGCCGACCGTCGTCGGCTACGAGGTCCAGGCGCGCTACAGCCCCGCGCATCGCGGCCTCGACATCGGCGGTGACTGGTACGACGTCATCGCCCCGCCCGACGGCAGCACCGCCTGCATCATCGGCGACGTGCAGGGGCACAACGTGCAGGCCGCGGCCCTGATGGGGCAGATCCGCACCGCCATGCACGCCTACGCCTGGCAGGAACCCGCGCCCGACAGGGTTCTGGCCCGCACCAACGATCTGATGCTGCAGATGAAGCTCCCGGTCTTCGCGACGTGCCTGTACACCCTGCTCACCCCGGAAGGACGCGTCGTCACCGCCCGAGCCGGCCATGTCCCCCTGGTGCACTCCCAAGCGGCAGGGGCGCAGAGCCGGGAGTACCCGGGCGGACCGCCGCTGGGGGTCGTCCGGGAGAGCACGTTCCCCGTCCACTCGCTGGACCTGGCCCCCGGCGACCTGCTCGTCCTCGTCACCGACGGCCTGGTGGAAGGCCCGCAGCTGTCGATAGACGCCGGCATGGACGCCGTCTGCCGCACCACCTTCCGCCACAGACGGGCGCCCCTGGCGGAGGTCGCGGACGCCCTCATGGCCCAAAGCGACTCCATCACGGGCCACATCGACGACTGGGCCGCCCTCGTCGTCCGCCGACTCGGGAACACCTCCTGAAGGAGGGGCGTCAGGCCTTGCCGAAGGCGATGAGGAGGCCGCCCTGCGCGGGGGCGAACAGTCGTCCTCGGGCGGTCGCGATCCCGGGTACGGTCCAGCCCCGCTCGTCCTGCTCCGCGACCACGTTCTCCATCGGATGCGGCTCGGCCGCCAGCCGGTAGGACCACGCCTTCGCGCCGGTCCTCTCGTTCAGGACGACCAACTCGCCGTTGCCGTCTCGGATGTACACGTACCCTCCCGCCACGAGCCGGACCGTTGCCGCTTGGCGCGGACTGCTGTAGCTCCACACGGTGCGGTAGTCGGTCGTGTTCAACGCGCGTACGACCCCACGGTTGGCGATGTAGACGCGTCCGGTTCCGAAGGCGGGCGTGGCGTCCGCGGGGAAGGAGCGCAGGACCGCCCCGGTCGTACGGTCGTAGGCGACGGTGTTGGCGTCGTCGCTGAAGCTGTTGCGCAGCCACAGGGCGCCCGCACCGAGCACGGCGGGATTGCCGCCCGGCCCCGACCTGTCGGGAACGTCGAAGCGTCGCAACTCCCTACCGCTGTTGCGGTCCAGGAGCTGATAGGCCAGGTTGTCGAACGCGACCCAGACGCCGGCCTCATCGACCACGACGGGTGCGAACCCGTTCTCCACCAGCGGCGCGTCCCACAGACGCTGTCCCGTCCCGGCACGCAGCGCGACGGCCTTGCCCCGGCCGTCCTGCGTGTAGAGGACGTCGCCGTACCACGTGGGCGGATACTGGCAGTACGGCGAGCCGCCGAGAGAAGTGGTCCACTTCAGGGCTCCGGTGGCGGGGTCCCACGCACTGACCTTGCCGCCGCCGGTCTGTGTGTAGAGGAGCCCGCCCCCGTAGGTGACGGTCGCGTTGGGCTCGCCGGTCAGGAATTTCTGCGGCCAGAGGTCCTTGCCCGATGCGGCATCGAGGCCCACGAGCTGCATGCGGGGCCCGCCTTCGCCACCCTGATCCGCGTTGACCACCGCGAAGACCCGGCCGCCGACGGCAACGGGCGCCGAGACCACCGACCCCAGGTCACGGGACCACAGCTTCTTGAAGGGAGGCGCCGCAGTGGCCCCGGCGACGAAACTGTCCGCACGCGCGTCGGCACGGTAGCCGAGCGTCGCGTCCTGCGGCTCCGCCGCAGCCGTGGCAGACGAACCGCTGCCGACGAACAGCAGTGCACTCGCAGCCGCTGCCACCACCCTGACCCGCGTCGAACCGTAGAGCGCTGTCCCTCTCATCAGACCCCCAAAGACGACACCCGCACGCGGCGGGACCACGGCCACGGACGATCAGCCGCATCGCCGGTTACCCCCTCGCGCGCAGGGCATGCACCTCGTCGGCGGATCAACTGCCGGACGCCGCGCGTGCCTCGCCGCGCTGCGGTGGCGCGAAGCGGAGCGGACCCCCTTTCGCCTACACCGCCGACCTGCTCGCCCCCGCCCGGGACGGCGTTCGCGACCACCTGACGCAGCGGTACGTCGCCGCCCTCGAGAAGAACCAGAACTGGACCTGCGGCGGCCAGGCTACTGGCCAATCGGTCGGCAGTAGCGCTGGACGAGGTCGGCGTGCTCGGGGAAGCGAGTCATGAGGTCGTCCGGGTGGCCGAGGGTCATGTCGGCGTAGTCGAATCCGGGCGCGACGGCTTCGCTGATCAGGGCGTGGTCTCCGGCGGTCAGGTGGGAGGCTTTCCAGACCCCTCCGGGCACGGCCAGGGTGAGGAGCTGCCCTCGGCCGGTGTCCTGTCCGAGAACGGCGCTGCTGTAGCGGCCGTCGGGGTGGAGCAGGTGATAGGTGACCGGTTCGCCGTGGTGGTGGAAGTGCAGGATGTCGGACCGGTTCAGGTGCCAGTGACCGACGGGCGACCAGTGCGTGAGCAGGTAGTGGATGGAGGTCAGCGTGTAGCGCTCACCGGCGGGCGTGGGGATGCGCGGGCGGTGGTCCGCCTGGAAGGTCCGACGGAAGTATCCGCCCTCGACGTGGGCTTCCAGGCCCAGGGTGTCGATCCAGTGCTGCGCTGTGATCAAGGCGTCCTCCGGTGTTCATGGGAGTGGCCGTGTGCCTGGGCCGTGACCCTGTCCATCAAAAACCTGGTCAGCCGGTCAGCGCTGCGCGGCTGCCGAGGTGGGAATGCCGTGTGAGGTGACGAGCCGGGCGCTTCCCTCGGCGAGTTGGTAGGCGAGGCCGACGACGCCGGTGTGACCGGAGGCGACCTGGTCCGCCAGGAGTCGGGAGCGGTCCAGGAGCAGGTCCACGGTGTGCCGTATGTGCGTGTCGATCAGGTCGCTGTCGGCGGTGAGGCCCGCGGCGCGGGCGGCCAGGACGCTCGGCGTGACCCGTTCCACGACGTCCCGTACGTAGCCGGTGGCGGCCGGCCCGTCTTCGACGGCTGCCCGGGCGGCGGCGACGGCTCCGCAGGAGTCGTGGCCGAGGACGACGACGAGGCGGCAGTCGAGCACGCTCGTGCCGTACTCGATGCTGCCCAGCACCTCCGGCCCGAGGACGTGCCCGGCGGTGCGTACCACGAACAGGTCACCAAGCCCCTGGTCGAAGATGATCTCGGCCGCCAGCCGTGAGTCCGAGCATCCCAGGAGCACCGCGAAGGGCTTTTGGGCCGGGGCGAGCTCGGCCCGCCGTGCCGCGTCCTGGTTGGGGTGGTGCGGCGTGCCGGTCACGAAGCGGTGGTTCCCGGCGAGCAGAGCGTCGAGTGCCTGAGCAGGAGATACAGGAGTAGATGCCATGGCAGCAGATTACGAGGCGTCCGACTGGGCCGCCGATCCGGGCCCCGGGCGGCGCTGCCGACGTCGCCGGCCACACCACCCAAACCCTGGATCGCGGATCGACCCAGCGGCACAACCGTGTTCCGGGGCCGGGGCGTGGGGCGTCCGGATGCCGTGCGGGCCGGCCCGCGGCACTCTGGATCCATGGCGGACCAGACGGAGATCGTGATCCACCCCGTGTCGCCGAAGGGCGGGCGCAAGGTCACTGTGCACGCGCTCGGTGTGGACGCCGACCTCGGCCGGGCGTTCTCGCCTGGGGACGTGTCGGAGTTTCTGCGCCGTGCTGGTCTGGAGGATGTGAAGCTCTCCGAGGACGGGCCGATCCGGTGGGAGGGGGGCGGCCCCGACGTGTGGACAGGCGACATCTGACGACGCCGGGCCCCACCCAGCCGGGCGCTCCCGAACCAGTGCGCCGCCCCCTCTGCGCGACGTCGAACCTCCCCTTCAAAGCCACGAAAATCTATGTCGGCCGAAGTAGACATTAGGCGGTGGCGCGGTTATGGTTCTCGCGTAGCCCAAAGAGACAGAAATGGCTTGGCAGGGAAGAACAGCCGGGCAGCAGCACCTGCGGTATCGGTCCTCGGTGAAGGCGTCGGTAAGTAGCGACCACCGAGGGAAGAACGGTGATGTAGCAGTTCCTTCGGGGCCCTGGTGCCAACGGCACCAGGGCCCCTCTACGCGAGATGTGCGATGACAGCAGCGGTCCGCGGCTGCGTGACGAGTAGAGGCGGGCGCGGTCGGCGCCGACAGGAGCTGGGGAGTTTTCGGTGGAACAGCAGGTACGGGTAATGCCCGATGAGGGTGGTGTCCGCGTCATCGTGTGCGGAGGAGAGTTCGACCAGGACACCCTCGGCCCCCTCCAACGAGCCTGCACGGCGGCCGCGGAGGACCGGGGCGTACGGCGGATCGTCCTGGACGTCGCCGAGGTGACCTTCGCCGACTCCTCCATGCTGAACCTGATGCTGCTCGTGCGGCGCACCGGCCGCCTCGTCCTGGCCGGCCCCCTGCCCCATCAGCTGGGCCGGCTCCTGGACCTCACCGCGGCCCGCGACCTCTTCCCCACCGCCGAGGGCATCGACGCGGCGCGCGCCCTGTAGCCGGGGTCGCCGCCACGGAGGGCCGAGCAGGACGGGTCCCCGGCCCCGCCCGCCCCACGCGGACGGACAGGAATGGGGCCGGCCCGTCAGGGTGCGGCGCCACGAAACGGCCGGCCTCAAAGCCGCTGGCAATGATCAAGAGATCGGCACGTTTGGAAGCCTCGGCGCGGTGAAGACGGTTGGCAACACCGTCTTTGTTCATCGAGGTAGGAGAAGCGCATGGGCATCATCGCCTGGATTCTGATCGGACTGCTCGCGGGTTTCATCGCCAAGGCGCTGATGCCGGGCAAGGACCCGGGCGGCGTCATCATCACCATGCTGATCGGCATCGCAGGCGGCCTGCTCGGCGGTTGGCTCGGCAAGGTCATCTTCGGTGTCGACTCGATCGACGGCTTCTTCGACGTCTCCACCTGGCTCGCCGCGATCATCGGCTCGGTCATCCTTCTCGCCCTCTACCGGCTGGTCACCGGCAACAAGCGAAACCACCGGCACGCTTGATCGACCGGGTCCCACTTCGGACGGAAACGGCTCCCCCTCTTCCGAGGGGGAGCCGTTCCTCTGTACCTGCTCCGCCGGCCTCGGGTGTGCGCGGGCCGCGCAGAGGCCCCCGCCACGACCGCTCCCGGTGATGGCGTGGATCGCGGCGGGGGCGGGAGGCTCACATGGCGGCAGGGAACCGTTCCCAGACGCGGTGGGCCGAGAGCAGCTCCAGGAGTTGCGGCATTCCCCGGCCGCCGTCGGTGACGATGACGCCGGGGTCGCCGACCGAGATCCCGGCGGCCTCGAAGAGGGCTTCGGCGCCACCCCAGCCGGCGAGGGCCTTGCCGTGCTGGTACGCCTCGGTCAGCAGCGCCAGGACACGAGGATCGCTCACAGGCGACCGAGGGGCGCCGGCCTTGGCGTCGCGGGCACCGTAGGCGTCGGCACCTGCTCCGGGCACACCCACGAACACCAGCGCGTCGAACTCGACCGAGCGGGCGGTGGCAAAGGTGCGCTGAACGGTCACCGGCTCACCATCGGCGCCCAGCACCCCGCCGGCCGGGGCCACGACCAGCGGCACCAGCCCCGCGTCCAGGACGGCCTCGCGGACCTCGCGCACGCCGGCCACGTCCAGGGCCTGATCGGTGACGATGCCGATGACGCGCCCGTCCAGCGGCCAGGTACGGCCGATCTGCGACAGCGCCGGGCTCGGGCGGACATCCACGAGCGGCTCGGTGGCGGCCGGCGCCGGCAGGCCGAGTCCGACGGCGACTTGGGCGCAGAGCTCGGGGTCGATGTTCGCGAGTACGCCGAGGGTGCGTTCTTTGACGGCCTGCTCGTAGCACTTGGCCAGTTCGAACGTGTAGGCGGCGATGATGTGCTCGCGCTCGACCGGGGTCATGCTGAGCCAGAACATGCGCGGCTGCGAGAAGTGGTCGCTGTAGGAGGCGGGTGCTTCGCGGACCTTGCGCCCCGCCGGGACCTCGACCGGCACCTCGATGAACGCGCCGGCGTCGGCGCCGGCGAAGAAGGGGCAGCCGCCGTCGAGACTGTTGGGCTTGTAGGGCGCCACGCCGCGGTGCACCGCCGTCTGGTGCATGCCGTCGCGCTGCATGTCGTTGACGGGTGCGTGGGTGCGGTTGATGGGCAGCTGCGGGAAGTTGGGGCCGCCGAGCCGCGTCAACTGGGTGTCCAGGTAGGAGAAGTTGCGTCCGGCGAGCAGAGGGTCGTCGGTGGCGTCGATGCCCGGTACGAGGTGGCCGGTGTGGAAGGCGACCTGCTCGACCTCGGCGAAGAAGTTCGACGGGTTCGCGTTCAGCGTCAGCAGCCCGATCGGCTGCACCGGCGCGAGCTCCTCGGGGACGATCTTCGTCGAGTCGAGAAGATCGATGCCTTCGAACATCTGGTCGTCGGTGTCGGGGAACGTCTGGATGCCCAGTTCCCACTGCGGGAAGGCACCGCACTCGATGGCGTCGAAGAGGTCCCGGCGGTGGAAGTCGGGGTCGACACCCGCGAGGATCTGCGCTTCCTCCCACACCAGTGAGTGCACGCCGAGCTTGGGCTTCCAGTGGAACTTCACCAGGGTGGTGACGCCCTGGGCGTTGACGAGGCGGAAGGTGTGGACGCCGAAGCCCTCCATCATCCGGTAGGAGCGGGGGATGCCCCGGTCGGACATGTTCCAGAGCGTGTGGTGGGTGGCTTCGGTGTGCAGGGACACGAAGTCCCAGAAGGTGTCGTGCGCGCTCTGCGCCTGCGGGATCTCGCGGTCCGGATGCGGCTTGCCGGCGTGGATGATGTCGGGGAACTTGATCGCGTCCTGGATGAAGAACACCGGGATGTTGTTCCCGACCAGGTCGAAGACGCCTTCCTCGGTGTAGAACTTCGTCGCGAACCCGCGGGTGTCGCGCACCGTGTCGGCCGAGCCGCGCGAGCCGAGCACGGTGGAGAACCGTACGAACACCGGCGTCTCGGCGTCCCGGGCCAGGAACGCGGCCTTGGTGACGGCCTGAGCTGTGCCGTAGGACTGGAAGACGCCGTGCGCGGCCGAGCCGCGGGCGTGGACCACGCGCTCGGGGATCCGCTCGTGGTCGAAGTGCATGATCTTCTCGCGCAGGTGGTGGTCCTGCAGCAGCACCGGCCCCCGGGGACCCGCCTTGAGGGAGTGGTCCGAGTCATGCACCCGCACACCCTGCGCGGTGGTGAGATACGCCCCGCTCTGCGCCATCCGGGCCTGGTCGGCGCCGGTGGGCTGCCCCGTCGGGCTGACCGTCTCGGGGCCGCTCTGGTCCGCCTTCGGAGGCAGCGGCTCAACGGGCTGGGTCGGCTCGACCAGCTGCGGGGACACCGGAGCGGGCTTACCGGGGACACCGCCCTCCGGCCCGTCGGTCGGGGCGTCGCCGTGCAAGGCGTCGGCGATCTTGTCAGCGACTGCCTTCACCGGATTCTTCTCGGACATCACATCTCCAGACACGGGGGACAGGCCCTACACGTGTGACCAGAAGCCGTGCATTCGAAAACGAGGACTGGGCTGTACGGCCCCCTCACGCCGGCTCACCGTCGTCAGCGGGTGGCGCGCCCGCGGACCCGGTCCGAGGCGACCGAGCGCCGCCGCCACCGGGTCCGCCCGTGATCGGGGCGCGGCGTACGCGTTCCCTCCTTCGAGCCAACCCCGACCCGCCACGGGCTGTGCGCGGGCCCACGGGAATACGGCGTAGCGTGGCCGGCGCCGCCGCCCGGTGGCCATGCGAGAAGGCCAGGAGCCATCGTGCTTGCCGCTGGACAGGGCGGGCATGCGCGAAGGGAACCACGGTGTCGAGTGCCGCCGCCGGCAAGCCCGCCCGCCGGGCGAGAAGCATCCTCAGAGCGCGCGGCACCGCACCATCTGGAGGCCTCGTATGTCTGTTTCCGCTGGCGCAGCCCCGCTCGCAGCACTGTCCGCAGCCGGAGTGGCGGTATGGCTCGACGACCTCTCCCGGGAACTCCTGGCCGGTGGGGAGCTCAACGAGCTGATCGCGGACAAGCACGTGGTGGGGGTCACCACCAACCCCACGATCTTCGCGTCCGCCCTGTCCAAAGGCGACCGCTACAACGAGCAGCTGACCCGCCTCGGCGACACGGGTGCCACCGTCGACGACGCGGTCTTCGCCCTGACCACCGACGACGTACGAACCGCGTGCGACGTCTTCGAACCGGTCCATCACCGCACCGGTGGCGTCGACGGGCGGGTCTCCATCGAGGTCGACCCCCGCCTGGCCCAGGACGCCGAGGCCACCACCGCCCAGGCCCGCAGGCTGTGGAACACGGTCGACCGGCCGAACCTGCTCATCAAGATCCCGGCCACCCGCAAGGGGCTGAAAGCGATCACCGCTGTCATCGCCGAGGGCATCAGCGTCAACGTCACGCTGATCTTCTCCCTGGACCGCTACCGAGAGGTGATGGACGCCTACCAGGCCGGTCTGGAGCAGGCCCAGGCCGCGGGACGCGACCTGTCGGCCATCCACTCGGTCGCCTCGTTCTTCGTCTCCCGCGTCGACACCGAGGTCGACCGCCGCCTCGACGTGTTGGCCACCTCCGAGGCCCGGGCGCTCAAGGGCAAGGCAGCGCTCGCCAACGCCCGGCTGGCCTACCAGGCGTACGAGCAGATGACCGCGCAGCCGCGTTGGCAGCGCCTCGCCGCGGCGGGAGCCCGCGTCCAGCGGCCCTTGTGGGCATCCACCGGCGTGAAGGACCCGTCCTACCCCGACACGATGTACGTCAGCGAACTCGTCATCCCCGGAACCGTCAACACCATGCCCGGCGCCACCCTGGCCGCGTTCGCCGACCACGGCACGCTCCGCGCCCACCCGCCGACGCAGGACGACTACGCGGCCGCCGCTGCCCACCTCGAGGCGCTGGAACACGCGGGCGTCGACTTCGCCGACATCACCGACACCCTCGAACGGGAAGGACTCACCAAGTTCGAGAACAGCTGGAAGGAGCTCGGAGCCTCGGTGGAGCACGAGATGCACCCCGAAGCCGCCGGCGCCGGCGAGGACAGCGAGAGCCGAGACGTAAAGTCCGAGAGCGCCGAACTGCTGGCGATCTACCTCAACGACCACTACTCCGCCGCGACCGGGGGCCTGGAGCTGTTCCGACGAGCCGCAAAGGCGCAGACGAGCGCGGACGCGGACACGGCATTGGCCGAACTGACCCGCCAGGTCGCCGAAGACCGTGACTCGCTGGCCCAGATCATGACGGACCTGAAGGTGCCCGTCAGCCATTCCAAGGCAGCCATGGGCTGGCTCGCGGAGAAGGCAGGCCGCCTCAAGGCCAACGGGCACCTCCTCTCCCGTTCCCCGCTCAGCGATGTCTTGGAGGCCGAATCCATGCTCCTGGGCGTCCAGGGCAAAACAGCCTGCTGGCGAACCCTGCGTGCCCTCGCCGCCACCGACGAACGCCTCTCCACCGAGCACCTGGACACCCTGATAGAACGGGCCGAGAAGCAGATCGCCCTCTTGGAAAAACTGCGCACCACGGCAACCACCCGAGCGCTGCACCCCCAGCCCTCCAGCCCGCGATAACCCCACGCAGCACCGCTGGAAGGGGCTCGGTCCTGTTCGCCCAGGTGGCCGACGGCATGCATACCGCTCTCACCGCCGGCTGGACGCCCGAGAACCCCGGCTCACCCCGTGCATTCCGATCACCGCCTCTTACACCCAGCGCACCGCGAGGGCTCAGCCGTCGAACACCGACCAGCAGATGTCGTTCCGCAACCGCTGGTCGTCGAGTACCAGCTCGCGAATCGCCTCCGGGAGCTGGTCGCGCTGCCACCGGCACTCGAGTCGCCCTGCGGCCTCGCTCTCGCCTTCTGGCGCGGCAGCGCGTGCGGCCTTGATCGCATAGGCAGCCGCGCCGAGCTCGTGCGCGGCGACGTGTGCGACGACCGCCGCCTGGCCGGCGGCATACGCGGCGTGCCGTGCTGCGCCACGCAGATCTCGAGCCGCGCCCATCGCATGGCCGCCCGCCGCGCGGGCCTGCATCATCCGGACTTCGCCACGCACCCAGGCACGGGCATGCTCGATCGCTTGGCGCGGCCGTGGATCCTCGGGCTGAGCCGACTCGAAGAGGCCAAGGACGTGCTCCGCGCAAGCTGCCGCCCAAAGGGCGAGGAGATGATGATCCGCATCGGTGAGCGTTCCACCGCGGCGGATCGTCACGAAACGAGGGTCCCTGACCTTTGGGAGGATCATGGCTGGCATTCCTTCCTGCTGGCATCCGCCCCACCTGAGGACGCGCATCCGCGACCATGCCCGCTGTGACCCGAGGCCTGCAAACCTGGTGATCGATCCGCAACTGGAGCAAGATCAATTGCAAGTGATGGGCCAGTGCTGTGACCGCGAACGTCCACCGGGTGTGGCGGCAGGGCGGTGTCTGCCGAAAATTCGTTTCGTGTCTCGGGGAGGCGCCTCTACCGTGGCGCGGTGACAACTCAGATGATCATTCTCAATGGTGGTTCCAGCTCGGGGAAGACTGGGATCGTGCGGTGCCTGCAGGCTGTACTGCCGGATCCGTGGTTGGCGTTCGGGGTGGATTCGTTCGTCGACGCGCTGCCCGCGAAGATGCAGGCGTCGGAGGCGGGGATCGAGATCGCGGCGGACGGCCGAGTGAGCGTCGGGGCGGACTTCCGGGAGCTGGAGACCGCCTGGACCGAGGGCATCGTCGCGATGGCCGGTGCAGGCGCCCGGATCATCGTCGACGACGTCTTCCTCGGCGGAGCGGCGTCCCAGCAGCGGTGGCAAAAGGCTCTGGGCGAACTGGCGGTGCTCTGGGTCGGCGTCAAGTGTGAGAGTGCGGTCGCCGCAGGCCGTGAGGTCGCACGAGGAGATCGAGTCCAGGGAATGGCCGCGTCGCAGGCAGATGTGGTTCACCAAGGGGTGGTCTACGACCTCGAGGTCGACACGACGCACACCGAATCCGTGGTGTGTGCGCGAGCCGTCGCCGCCCACGTCAGTTGATCGGCAAATCAACTCTCGGCCCGCCAAATCCGCAGCTGCGCGCCGCTCAAGCGCCGGCACGGCTCGCTGCGGATGCGGATGCGGATGCGGATGCGGGCGCGTTCGCGTCGTCGTGCGGCCAGGACGTCGGGGTGGCGGACACCCCGAATGAGCGCACAGGCCATACAGCCGCACCACACCCCATCGGCCGCAGCCCCGACACCCCCCCGCGAAACTCCGCACCCGCACCCCCGCACACGCGGCCGCTGACCGCTGGTGCCTGCCCTCGACCGCGACCGGGGCGCCAGGAGATGGTCCGCGACGTGCTCGACATCGCCTCCCGATCCCCGTGGTCCTGGCCGCAGTGGGACCGCACCGACCCCGACGGCGAGGACGTACGGCGTGCGTCGATCGGCCCGCTCACCGTCGTCTACTGGGTCAACCGCAGCCTCCGGCACCTACGCGTTCTGTCCATCGTCTGGGCCGACTGACTCGCATCGAGCACTACGCCCGTGGCAGATTCCGTTTCCACGGGACTTCGTCATGTCAACGCCGTGTTCCGGAGCGGCCGGTGGAGCAGGTCAGCGCAGTTCGTTCCCCCCCCCAGCGCTCCAGCGGCGCCTGCCGGGATCGCCGCCGGCGGGTGAGGGGCTCCTGGGGGCGAGGCGATGGGCACCTCGGTGGCGACGCCGGGTGGGGACGCTCTGTCCGGCCGGCGATCTTCGTCGACAAGAACGGCCTGGCCGACCCGGGGGAGCGGTCCCGCTGCGGCTGGTGGCCTTTGGCGGGGTTCCCGTGCGGTAGCGGTTGACGGGTCCCGTGAACATCACCGGGCGGTTACGCATGCGTTTCTCTCGCCTGCGGGACCGACAACTCGTCTTCTCAGTGCCGTGATTGCCAATCTCTGTGTCGATTGTGGCGTGGGTCACGCGGTAGGAGAGTGGCCGCCTTCCCACCGGCCTCCCCGGCCACCAGCGTTGAGAGGACGTCCATGTCCCACAGTCCCAGCGGTGAAGTCCATCGGCTCAAGGCCAACTCGGTCGGCTTGATCGGGGTGGTCTTCATGGCCGTGGCCACCGCCGCCCCGATCACCGCGATGACCGGGAACCTGCCGATCGCGGTCGGCTTCGGCAACGGCACCGGGGCCCCGGCCGGCTACCTCTTCGCCACCCTCGTCCTGACCGTCTTCGCCGTCGGGTACGTAGCCATGGCCAAGCGGATCACCGCGGCCGGCGCCTTCTACGGCTACATCTCCCACGGCCTGGGCCGGATCGCCGGCATGGCCTCCGGCATGCTCGCCGTGCTCGCCTACATCGTCTTCGAGGCCTCGATCGTCG
Source organism: Streptomyces subrutilus (assembly GCF_001746425.1). Taxonomy (GTDB): domain Bacteria; phylum Actinomycetota; class Actinomycetes; order Streptomycetales; family Streptomycetaceae; genus Streptomyces; species Streptomyces subrutilus_A. The sequence goes on from NZ_MEHK01000001.1 coordinate 7,002,011, forward strand.
GCGTCTTCTCGTACTTCGCCAAGACGACCGTGCACGACCAGTTCGGCATCGACCTCCCCTGGATCCTGTACGCGGCCGCGATGCTCTCCGTCACCGCCGTTCTCGCCCACTTCGACATCAACCTCACCGCAAAAGCACTCGGCGTGATGCTGATCGGCGAGATCGCCGTCCTCTTCGCCGTCGCGACCGCCGTCCTGCTCGCGGGCGGAGGCCCGGACGGCATCCCGCTGGAACCGGTCAACCCCTCGAACGCCTTCACCGGCACCTCCGCCGGCCTCGGCCTCTTCTTCGCCTTCTGGTCCTGGGTCGGCTTCGAATCGACCGCGATGTACGGCGAGGAGTCCCGCGACCCCAAGCGGGTGATCCCCAAGGCCACCCTGATCTCAGTCGTCGGCGTCGGCCTCTTCTACATCTACGTCTCCTGGATGACCATCGCAGGCAACGGCCTGACCAAGTCCGTCGAGCTGTCCGCCTCCGCCAATCCCCTGGACCTCTTCTTCGCCCCCACGCAGCAGTTCATCGGCTCCTGGGCCGTCGACTCCTTCCAATGGCTCCTGCTCACCGGGTCCTTCGCCTGCGGCATGGCCTTCCACCAGTGCGCCGCCCGCTACCTCTACGCGATCGGCCGGGAAGGCTTCCTCCACCCCGCCCTCGGGCGCACCCACGCCCGGCACGGCTCCCCCTACCTCGCCTCCCTCGTGCAGAGCGCCATCGCCATCGGCCTCGTGGCCGCGTTCTGGCTCACCGGCCAAGACCCCTACATCCACCTCTACACCCTGCTGGCGATCCTCGGCACCATGGCCATCCTCATCGTCCAGACCCTCTGCTCCTTCGCCGTGATCGGCTACTTCCGCAAGAACCACCCCGAGGACCGCCACTGGTTCAAGACGTTCACCGCCCCTCTCCTCGGCGGTATCGGAATGAGCGCCGTCGTCGTCCTTCTGGTCCTCAACATGAAGACCGCGGCCGGACTCGCCGCCGACTCCCTCGTCTTCGGCCTCATCCCCTGGATCGTCGCCGCCGTCTTCTTCGGCGGCCTGGCCCTGGGCTGCTACCTCAAGTTCAGAGCACCCGAGCGCTACGAGGTCATCGGCCGGATCGTCCTGGAAGACGCCACCGAACGCACCGACCCCAGCACCGAGAACACCGCCCCCTCCGCCGCGCACGTCTGACACCCCAGGGAGCCACCCGCCATGGCCCGCACCTCCGTCATGCACGCACTGAGGCAACTCGCCGCCGAACACGCCGCCGCCCGCCGACTGTCCCTGCCCGCCGCCGACGTAAGGGGCCTGAGCCGCCGCGCCCTGCTGGAGCGCGCCGCCGCCCTCGGCCTCGGCACCGCCGTGGCAGGCGCCGCCGCCACCGTGCCCGCCCGGGCCGAAACCGCACCGGACGGCAAGAAGCCGCCGACGGGCAGCCCCCGCGTCGCCGTGGTCGGCGCGGGCATCGCCGGCCTGACCGCGGCTCTCACCCTGAAGGACGCGGGCATCACCTGCACCCTCTACGAAGCCAACCCCACCCGCGTCGGCGGCCGCATGTGGACCCAGCGCGACCACTGGGCATACGGCCAGATCTCCGAGATCGGCGGCGAGCTGATCGACACCAGTCACAAGAAGATCCTCGAACTGTGCCGCCGCTTCGACCTGCCAACCGAGGACTTTCTCGGCGGCGGTCCGAACGGCGCCGAAGAAGTCCTCTGGTTCGACGGCGCCTACTACCCCCGCGCCCAGGCCGACGAAGACTTCAAGGCCGTCTACCAGGCCCTGCGCCGAGACCTGCAGGACGCGGGCGAGGTCACCTGGAACACCACCACCCCCACCGGCACCGCCCTGGACAACATGTCCCTGTACCAGTGGATCGAGACCCGTGTCCCCGGCGGCCACACCTCACGCCTCGGCCAGTTCATCGACGTCGCCTACAACGTCGAATACGGCGCGGAGACCGCCGACCAGTCCGCCCTCGCCCTGGTCCTTCTCATGGGCTACCAGCCCAACCCCGGCCACTTCAACGTCTGGGGCCTGTCCAACGAGCGCTACCACATCATCGGCGGCAACGACCAGCTTCCCCGGGCCATCGCACAGACCCTGCCCGCCGACTCACTGCTGATGGGCCGCGAACTCACCGCCGTCCGCGCCAACGCCGACGGGACCCAGACCCTCACCTTCGACGACTCCGGCACCACCCGTACCGTCACCGCCGACCACACCATCCTGTGCCTGCCGTTGCCCGTACTCCAGCGCATCGACCTCACCGCGGCCGGATTCGACCCGCTCATGAGGAACCTCCTGCGCGATGCCCGCATGGGCTACTGCACCAAGCTCAACATGCAGTTCACCAGCCGGCCCTGGCGCGGCACCGGTGCCTGGCCCGGGGTCTCGGCGGGCGACTGCTTCACCGACTCCGACGTCCAGCAGACCTGGGACACCACCAAGGTCCAACCCGGAAACGGGGGCATTCTCCTCCAGTACGCGGGCGGCGCCCTGGCCGGCACGCTCACCCCGGCGACCCCCTTCGCCACCCAGACCGACCCCTACGTACGAACCCTGGCCGCCCGCATGCTCACCGGCATCGACGCGTTCTTCCCCGGCACCAAGAACGCCTGGAACGGACGAGCCCAACTGTCCGCCTGGCACCGCAACCCGTACTCCCTGGGCGCCTACTCGTACTGGCCCACCGGCTACCTCCACCGCTACGCCCGTTACGAGGGCACTGCCCAGGGCAACGTGCACATCGCGGGCGAGCACTGCAGCTACGACTTCCAGGGCTTCATGGAAGGCGGCGCGACCGAGGGCGAACGCGCGGCAAGAGAGGTCATCAGCGCTCTCGCATAGGCAGTGCCGTCCTGGGGCGCCGATGCACTCGGCGCCCCAGGTATTGCGTCGCGTGGCTCGGCGACCGCGGCCGTCCACGCCGTAGGACGGTGGCCGACGCCTCTCCTCACCCCAACCAGGCTCGTCCGCCCGTGTGGGGGAGGCGAGGCGTTTTGTCGTTCAAATGTGCGATAACAAGGGCAGGTTCGCGCCAAGAAACCTTGTACTTTCGGGCTCTCTTTCGTCGGACACGTTGCGTTAACCGCGCAAACAACTTCGTCGGGTTAACGTGTTTCTTGACCAATCATTGACTGGTGCTTGGCCCGCACAAAAGGTTCCGCTTGTGCTGGAGGGTTGCATGTTGCGAGCTGGGACAGCTGAGACGGTGCACGCAGTCCTGGCCGCCGTCCTGCCGGCCGCCTGCTCCCGGCGCACGCGTCGGCGTTCGCACACGCGCACGGGTTCCGTCCTGTCGCGGCCGAGGACCAGTCTCGAATTGAGTCATCCGGGTGGGCGCGGCGCGCCATCACCGGTCATGGCGGCGGATGCCTCGGACGGCCGACAGGCCCCCGCGCATACCCGCCACGGCCGGGCAGCGCTCCAGGTCTTCCGCTGCTGACAGCGAAGCCGCGCCTGCCTCTGTCCTGCCCGTCCGACGCGCTCCCATGGCGCGCCAGGAGGAATGAGCACGTATGCAGCCCCTCATCGACAACGCCCGCACGTTCGGACAGCGCCCTGAGGAGTTCGCCAAACTCGCCGAAGGCCAGTCTCCCCAGGTCCTGTTCATCACCTGCTCCGACTCCCGGGTCGTACCCGCCCTGATCACGGGCGCCGCCCCCGGTCAGCTCTTCGAGCTGCGCACCGCGGGCAACATCGTCCCGCCCTACGCCTCCGAGCGGCCCACCTCCGAGGCCGCCACCATCGAGTACGCCGTGGAAGTGCTCGGCGTCCAGGACATCGTCGTCTGCGGCCACTCCCACTGCGGTGCCGTGGGCGCGCTGGTTCGCGGCGACGACCTCGACCCCGTCCCCGCCGTACGGGACTGGCTCGCGTACGCCGCGAGCCGCCCGGTGTCGGACGACCCGGACGACCCGGCGGTCGCCGCCTCCGTGCAGCACCACGTACTCGCCCAGCTGCTGCGCCTGCGTTCCTACCCCTGTGTGGAGAAGGGGCTGGCCGAGGGGCGGCTGCGGGTACGCGGCTGGTACTACGAGGTGCACACCGGGGCCGTACTCGAACACCGCACCGACACCGACACCTTCCGGGCCCTGTGAGCGGCGCCATGAATGCTGTGACCAGGTTTCCCCATCTCAGGCGGGACTTCGCCGCATCCCTCGTCGTCTTCCTCGTCGCGCTGCCCCTGTGCGTGGGCGTGGCCGTCGCCTCCGGCGTCCCGGCGGAACTCGGCCTGGTCACCGGCATCGTGGGCGGCATCGTCGCGGGGCTGATGCCCGGCAGCAGCCTGCAGGTGTCCGGACCGGCCGCGGGCCTGACCGTGCTCGTCTTCGAGGCCGTCCGCCAGTTCGGGCTCGCCTCGCTCGGCGTGATCGTGCTGGCCGCCGGGCTGCTCCAACTCCTTATGGGCGCGCTCAAGCTGGGCCGCTGGTTCCGGGCCATCTCGGTCTCGGTGGTCGCGGGGATGCTGGCCGGCATCGGGCTCGTGATCATCGCGGGCCAGTTGTACGCGGCGGCAGGCCTCAAGGCGCCGGCGTCCGGCATCGACAAGATCGCGGGGCTCCCGGACGCGATCGTCCGCGCGGTCGGCAGCACCGAGGCCATGGCCTCGCTCGGGGTGGGCGCGGCCACCGTCGCGGTGATGGTGCTGTGGAAGCGGATGCCGAAACAGGTACGGGCGGTGCCGGGCGCGCTCGCGGCGGTGCTGCTGGCCACGCTGGCCTCGCTGGCGTTCGCCCTGCCGGTCGCCAAGGTCGAGGTGCAGGGGCTGCTCGGCGCCATCCAGCCGCCGGGGGCCGACGCCTTCGGTCAGCTGGCCCAGCCGGCCATCTTCGGAACCATCGTCGCGTTCGCGTTGATCGCCTCGGCCGAAAGCCTCTTCAGCGCGGCGGCGGTGGACCGGCTGCACGACGGGCCGCGCACCGAGTACGACAAGGAGCTCATGGCGCAGGGCGCCGGCAACACGGTGTGCGGGCTGCTCGGCGCGCTGCCGATGACCGCCGTGATCGTGCGCAGCTCGGCCAACGTCCAGGCAGGGGCGAAGACCAAGGCCTCCCGCGTGCTGCACGGTGTGTGGCTGCTGCTGTTCGCGGCGCTCCTGCCGTCCGTCCTGGGACTGATCCCGCTGCCCGCCCTCGCCGGCATCCTCGTGTACGCGGGTTGGAAACTGATCCCGTTCCGGCAGGTCGTGCTGTTGTGGAAGTCGTACCGGGGTGAGGCGCTGATCCTCGTGGTGACGGCCTTGGCCATCGTCGCGGTCAACATGTTCGAAGGCGTGCTGATCGGTCTGGCACTGTCCGTCGTCAAGACCGCCTGGCAGGCCTCGCACGTCAAGCTGGAGGTCGTCGACAAGGGCGCCGGCCCCGTCCAGGCGTACCTGTCGGGCAACGCGACCTTCCTGCGGCTGCCGAAGATCCTCGACACTCTGGAGTCGCTGCCCCAGAACCGTCCGGTGGAGCTGGACCTCTCAGGGCTGCACCACGTCGACCACGCCTGCCGCACGGCGCTGGAGAACTGGGCCGAGCGCCACGGCGCGGCCGACACCGAACGGGTGAGGATCAAGACGCCATAGGCGGCGCGGCGCACGCCGTGTACCGCCCCGTCCGCAACGGTGGCCACGGCCGCGGCGCCCGGCGTTTCACACCGCGGCCCGCACGTCCTCGTACCGGTCCGGGTCGACTGACCGGGGTCGGAGGTTTGCGGCGGGCCGCGGCTCGACCTCGGCGGCCGGTGCCGTGCGGAGGGTGGGTGCTGGGGGAGCGGTCGCCGTTGCCAGGCGGCTCGAACCCGTCATGTGTTGCGTTGTTGGTGGGTGTGGTGGCGGAGTTGGTCGGTGTGTTGGGTGAGGGCGTCGATGCGTTGGGCGAGGTGGGCGTCTTGGGGTCGTAGGTGGGGGCGGCTGTCGGTGAGGGGGCGGATGAGGCGGGCGGGGTCGTGGTGGGCGAGGGCTTGGTTGAGGTCGCCGATGGCGGTTGCGGCTGTGGTGGGGAGGTCGGTGAGGGAGCTGATCTGGCCGGCGAGTCGGCGCAGGTCGGCGGCGTTGTCGCGGGCCCAGGCGGTGACGGTGCGGTCGGCGGCGCGGGTGTCGCGGGTGGCTTGGACGCGTTGCTCGCGGGTGGTTCCGGTGGCGCCGGGGCGTTGGCGTAGGTAGCGGCGTTCGGCGGCTTGGCGGCTGGCGACTCCGAGGGGGCCTGCGAGGTCGGCCCAGCTGGCGCCTTGGCTGCGGGCGGTTTCGATCAGGCCGCTCTCCCAGCCGGCGAGCTGCTCGCGGACCTCCCGCAGCATCAGCAGGGCTGCCAGGGCCGGGTGTGGGCCGGAGTCCGGCGCGAGATCCGCCGTCGCCGGCCCTGTAGAGGTTCGCTGCGCGTCTCTTACGGCTTGGTCGATGGTCTCCAGTGCCGCTGCGGCGGCCAGGAAGGAGACCGGGTTGAGCGGGGGCGTGGCCTGGTCCATGGCACTCTCCGGTCCGTCCGTCATCCTCCAGATGACTCCTTGCTTGTCATCGTTTCGATGACATGTTACAACGGATGCACGTTGAAGCGCATTGGCAGTTTCTGCCTGAACCAATTGGAGGTGTTTCGCGATGTTGATGCGCACCGACCCGTTCCGCGAGATGGACCGCATCGTGCAGCAGCTTTCCGGCACGTCGGGGACCTGGTCGAAGCCGTCGGTGATGCCGATGGACGCCTACCGGCAGGGCGAGGAGTACGTGATCGCGTTCGACCTGCCCGGGGTGAGCGCGGAGGCGATCGAGATCGACGTCGAGCGGAACATGCTGACGGTCAAGGCCGAGCGCCGGCCCACGGACAAGACCGACGGTGTGCAGATGGAGCTCTGCGAGCGGCCTTTGGGTGTCTTCTCCCGCCAGCTCATGCTCGCCGACACCCTGGACACCGAGCACATCGAAGCCGACTACGACGCGGGTGTCCTGACCCTGCGCATCCCGATTGCCGAGCGCGCCAAGCCCCGCAAGATCGCCATCGGCGGCGGCTCGGGCCGCAAGCAGATCTCCGGCTGACCAGCCCCACACCCAAGGCGGAGGACGGGGAACGGACCCCCTGCGGCACCCCGTCCTCCCCTCCGCACATCATCCTGATGACTCACCCCTTCCCCGGAGGTGGCGTGATGGCGATACGCAGGGAGTCGTTCCTGGCCCACGTCCAGGAACGCGGCGAGTACTCGACCCCGCAGGAAGCCGAACGAGCGGCGCGCGTGGTTCTGGCCCTGCTGGGCGCGCACCTGGTCGGCACGGTGCGGGCCGAGCTCGCCGCCCGGCTACCCGAGACCTACGCCCTGATCCTCCTCAACCCGCTGCAGGCAGCGGAGCCGCTCACGCCCGAGCGCTTCGTCCGCGCGACCGCGGCCTGGATCGAGGGCGCCACCGAGAAGACGGCGCTGTGGGACATCGGCGCGGTCCTGTCCACCATGGCCGCCGCCGCCGGCGACCACCTCATGGCAGAGATCCTGCTCCAGCTCCCGCCCGGCTACGACATCCTCTTCGGCCACCCCCACTCCACCTGACCCGCACCCGGCCGCGGGCCTGGCTCCTCGCGATCATCCGCACCGACCGCGCCCCGGAACCTGCGGATGCATTGACGCGGGGCGGGCAGGCGGGCTGCGTACGGACGACTGAGGAGGAGACCGACCATGGACCGCACCAGTGACGCTACGGAGCCGGAGCTTCCGGCCCGAGTTCCGGAGAACCGCGAGGCCGTGACCCCTGACCTGCCGCCCCTCGGCCCGGCCGCCCCCGACCTTGCGGGCACCGTTGAGAAGGACGGGAGCGAGTCACCCGAACCCGCCGGTCCTGCTGCCGGACCGGCTTCGGACAAGCCCCAGGAGCCGACCGACTAAAGGTTGTTGCTGGAAGGCTCCCGGCCGTGTGCCCGGCTGCGAGGCAGGGGCCCGGCGTCGACGTGGCGGCCGGGGCGCAGGGCGGCGTGGCGCTGTCCCGGGCCTGGGCCGCCGCGTGCGGCCAGGGCGTCGACCACGGCGCCGGTGGCGAAGGCGTGGACGGCCTTGTGCAGCACGTCGATCACGAGTTCCCTGCGGGGCCATGTCTGGGGCGGTGCCTTGACCCCGCCCCGCCGGCTCACCCGGATGCCGCGAAGGCGGGCACGGATCGGGCGAGGGGGTAGGCGTACCCGGCAGCAGAACGAGCCGGGTACGACGGAAGGCAGCCCCTATGAACACATCGGCCCACTCGCTCACCGCCGCCCCCGGGGCGCGGCCTGAGCGGCGCAGGTCACTGGCGGTGTGCGGCCTGATCGGCGTGGCCGTCATGGCCGCCCTCGACGAGATCGTCTTCCACCAGATCCTCGGTTGGCATCACTTCTATGACCGTTCCACCCCCGGCGTGGGTCTCATGTCCGACGGTCTGCTGCACACCGCCGAGCTGCTGGGATTGGTCGCCGGCTTCTTCCTCTATGCCGATCTGCGCCGACGCCGTGCCCTTGCCCCCGCCCACGCCTGGGCCGGATTCTTCCTCGGCCTGGGACTCTTCCAGCTGTTCGACGGGGTCGTCGACCACAAACTGCTGCGCCTGCACCAGATCCGTTACGGCGTCGATGTGACCCCGTACGACTGGGCCTGGAACATCGCCGCGCTGATCCTGCTCCTGATCGGCGCAGCTCTGGCCGTCCGCGCCTCGCGCCACACGGAGGCGGGATCAGCGTCGTGACGCCCGGGCACGTCCATCCGGGCGCGGTCGCGGGCCTCGGCCCTGCCGAAGTGGCCGTGGCGGTGGCCGCCCTGTTCGCGGCCACCGTCTACATGGTGGGTTCGCGTCGTCTTCGACGACGCGGGGACCTCTGGCCCCGGTGGCGCGACGCCTCGTTCTCCGTCGGGGGTGCCGGTGTCGTCTGGGCGGCGACAGGGCCGCTGCCGGGCGGACCGTACACCGCCCACATGGTCCAGCACCTGATCGTCGGGATGGCGGCCCCGCTCCTGCTCGTCCTGGCCCGCCCCCTCACTCTCGCCCTGCGCACCTTGGCCCCCGGTCCGGCACGTCGTGGACTCTTGGCCCTCTCCCGGTCCCGTCCCGTGCGCTGGCTGGTCTTTCCCCCCTCGGCGGCGCTCCTCGACATCGGGGGACTGTGGCTGCTGTACCGCACGCCGCTGTTCGCCACCATCCGGCACGAGCCCTGGCCGCACGCCCTGGTGCACGCGCACGTTCTGGCGGCCGGGTTGTTGTTCTCCTTCGCCGTCTGCCAGCTCGACCCCGTGCGGCGCCGTTGGGGAGTCGGGGTCCGCGGAGTGACGCTCCTGGCCGTGGGCGCCGCGCACGGCGTACTGGCCAAGACGCTGTACGCGGTGCCACCTCCCGGCACCGCGTTTTCCCCCGCCGACCTGCGAACCGGAGCCCAGGTCATGTACTACGGCGGCGATCTCGTCGAAGCCGCCCTCGCCGCCGTCGTGTCCGCTTCCTGGTACCAGGCCACGGGCCGCACCCAGCAGCGGCTGCGCCGCCGACCGGATGCGAGCCTGAGGCGGCGCGGCGCGATGGCAGCAGCGAGCAGGGCCGAGTAGCTTCCGAGAGGTCAGGGGCGGCGTGCCGCCTCGGAGCCTTCCGCGCGGCGGTCGGCGCGCAGGATCAGCAGCGAGATCAGCGCGGCCGTCGTGAGCACTGCGCCGACGGCGATGTCGAGAATCCGGCTGCCGTTGTCAACGGCGGCGTTCTGCAGTCCCAGGACGAAGGGTGAAGCGATCATCCACAGGCCGGCCAGACCAACGATGGCATCGGAGCGCCAGCTGCTGCCGCGGTAGAGCCGCAGACCCACGACGACCATCAGGAGGGTCCCGATCATCGCTTCGTTGACCTGTGCGTCCTTCGCCCCGTCATGCGTCGCCATCGGAAAGATCCACAGGGCGGCGGAGGCGGCGAACATGACGACCCCGAGAAGCTGGTCGTGGATGCCCTGCCGAAAGGCGTGCGCCTGAGGCGGCGGGACCGCGGTGTGGTGTGAGTGGTAGATGGCCATGGCATCCTCCTGTCCGTCGCCTACCCGGTCGTTGGATGCTCACGCGCAGGTGTGGGCTGCCGCCGACACGGAGGAAACTCCTGACCGAGCCCTGGGTCGCTGGGGAGACCGGTTACATCGCGTGAGCCAACCGGGTGCCGAACCCCGGCAGATGTAGCCCTCCGTCACGTTCCGTAGTAGATCTGTTAGCCGCGCGTGACACTCGTCGTGGCGGGTGCCGGCGCGTCTACCTGTGATCACCGAGCGATCCGACGCAAAGGAGCCGATCATGGCGACCTCGACCGAGCCTGTCACCCCGATCCCGGTGCGAGGCCGCTCGTGGGGGAGTGTGGTGGTCTCCTGGCTGACGACCACGGATCACAAGAAGATCGGTCACCTGTACCTGATCGCGTCGTTCGGGTTCTTCGTCATCGGCGGGGTGATGGCGCTGCTGCTGCGTGCGGAACTCGCGCGGCCCGGTATCCAGATCATCTCCAACGAGCAGTACAACCAGGTGTTCACGATGCACGGCACGATCATGCTGCTGTTCTTCGCCACACCGACCTTCGCCGGTTTCGCCAACGCGATCATGCCGCTGCAGATCGGGGCGCCGGACGTGGCGTTTCCCCGGTTGAACATGCTCTCCTTCTGGCTGTTCCTCTTCGGCGGGTTGATCGTGGTGGCGAGCCTGTTCACCACGCAGGGAGCGGCCGACTTCGGCTGGACCGCCTACACCCCGCTCAGCGGCGGCGAGCGCACCCCCTACGTGGGCGGTGACATGTGGATCATGGGGCTGGCGCTCTCCGGGTTCGGCACGATCCTCGGCTCGGTCAACTTCGTCACGACGATCATCTGCATGCGGATGCCCGGCATGACGATGTTCCGGATGCCGATCTTCACCTGGAACATCCTGCTGACCTCGGTACTGGTGCTGTTCGCGTTCCCCGTCCTGGCCGCCGCGCTGCTGGTGCTGGAAGCGGACCGGCGTTTCAACGCGCAGGTCTTCGACCCGGAGAACGGTGGCGCCCTCCTGTGGCAGCACCTGTTCTGGTTCTTCGGACATCCCGAGGTCTACATCATCGCGCTGCCGTTCTTCGGGATCGTCACCGAGATCTTCCCGGTCTTCTCACGCAAGCCGATCTTCGGGTATCTCGGGCTGGTCGGCGCGACCATCGCGATTGCCGGCCTCTCCCTGACCGTGTGGGCGCACCACATGTTCGCCACCGGAGCCGTTCTGCTGCCGTTCTTCTCTTTCATGACGTTCCTGATCGCGGTACCGACGGGTGTGAAGTTCTTCAACTGGATCGGCACGATGTGGAAGGGCTCCATTTCGTTCGAGACCCCGATGCTCTGGTCGATCGGGTTCCTCGTCACCTTCCTCTTCGGTGGTCTGACCGGCATCATCCTGGCCTCGCCGCCCATGGACTTCCACGTCACCGACTCGTACTTCGTGGTGGCGCACTTCCACTACGTGGTCTTCGGGACGGTCGTCTTCGCGATGTTCGCCGGGTTCTATTTCTGGTGGCCGAAGATGACCGGCACGATGCTCGACGAACGCCTGGGGAAGATCCATTTCTGGACCCTGTTCATCGGCTTCCACACGACGTTCCTGGTGCAGCACTGGCTCGGCGCCGAGGGCATGCCCCGCCGCTACGCCGACTACCTCGCCGCCGACGGATTCACCGCACTGAACACCCTGTCCTCCATCGGGGCGTTCCTCCTCGGCGCATCCACCCTGCCGTTCTTCTACAACGTCTGGAAGACGGCCAAGTTCGCCCCCCGCGTCGAGGTCGACGACCCGTGGGGTTACGGCCGCTCGCTGGAGTGGGCCACTTCCTGCCCCCCGCCCCGGCACAATTTCGTGACCCTGCCCCGGGTGCGCTCCGAATCACCCGCCTTCGACCTCCAGCACCCGGAAATCGCCGCCTTCGACTACTCGGGCGACCACAAACGCGACGTCATCGACCAAGAAGGGGCCTCGGGCCCCCGAGGGTCTCTGCCCGGAGCGGGCCCAGCTCAGCCCAAGTAGGCAAGGGCGGTCGGCCGATGAGGGAGTATTCGAAGGAGACGGCAGCCGGGTTGGCCCGGATCGAGGGGTACCTGATGAGCCAAGCGGCGCTGCGGGAAGCCGAGAACCAGGGCGAAGCCTTCGCCCGCGCCCTGACCTGGCTCGGTCCCGGCGAACAAGACGAGATCGGCCACCGGTTCGCCCAGCACCACCTGCGCCTGCGCAGGGAGATGCTCACCGCGACCGTCGCGCGGGCCGAGGAACTGAAAGTCGAATACGCGGACCGGTACGCCTGCCTGCGCAGACGCGTCGTGGGTCTGGCCGTAGCCGTGTTCGCACTCTGCACCGTCATCGTTGCGCACCATCGATGATGCTCGCGCGTCAAGCCCGCGTGTGACCCGGCCGTGGGAGATGGGAGTGGAGGGGGTGCCCGCGGCCGGGCCTTCGCCAGAGCCGTGTCGCTGTGATGGCTCCTGCCGAGCGTCTGACCAGCAGGAGCACCTCCAAACATCCGGGGCAGAAACGGGGGAGGCCCTCTTCAGGCCGCCCCCTTTCCCCCTGCCTCCCCAAGCACGGGTAAGGGCATCGCAGGCTCCGCCGCCGACGCGAGACGGCAGGCCTCAGGCGTCCTTGTCCTTGTCCTTGTCCATGGCCTCGCGGATGGCGTCCCGGGTCCGGTCGATGAGGGCGGCCACGGGGCCCACCCGCCAAGTTGGCCGAGCCGCTTTCAACCCCCGGGTGCGGGTGGGTCGGCGCCGGCTTCTCCGCGGCACGGACGGCCTTGACCATGGCCATGAGCCGGGCCGGGGAGCTGGTGCGGCGCAGCATCGCGAATTCGTAGCGTTCCTCGGCGCGGGCGTGTACGAGGACGGCGTCATGCACGGAGAGCAGCGTCGGTATGAACTTCGGATCGCCCGGGTCAGGTCCTCGAGGGTGGAAAGCATTTCGTGAGGGCTGGCCCGGGCCGCGGGGGTTGGGCTCATCACCGCCGCCACAGCGGGGTTCACCGCGTGCCGTCGCCCGCCGGCGGAGCAGTGCGGGAAGTCATCCCGGGGGCTGCGGCTCCACCGTCCTGGCGACCTTCCAGCATTCCGAACATCTGGTCGAGGACTCTTCGGAAGTCACTCCACGGCGCCGCCCGGTCCTCACCGTCGGGGGCGGCTTCTGGCGGGGCTGCGTCCCCTCGCTTCGAGGCCATGGTCCACCTCTCTCGCCGGCCGGTTTCACACCGGTACGTAGCCTGCGTGTCCCCGTGTGCCCGAGGCGTCTTCCCTGACGCGGGAGGTTTATGCGGGACCCGTCGGGGGGCGGGGGAGGGAATGCCACCAGGGATGCGTGTCCGAATCCCTTGCGTGGACGCGGGAGGCACGCGTCGACGCCGGCCCCAGGTGTGGGACTGCCGGGATTGGGCAGAAGACTGTCGCAGCCCCGCACGCGGGGCTGACCAGCTTGGTTCGCCGACACTTGCTCTGTCCGGAGGGCCGCGGCCGCGGAAGCGGGACTTCATTCGTGGGGCGGGAGGGCGCCGCAGCGGCAGAGTGGTCCGCGCTGAGCTCTTCCGCCGGCGCGGCGACCGGCGGTCCACTGCGCTGCTGGCCCAGTTGGACGGCGACGCGGAACTGGTCGCCGGCGAGAGCGAAGACACCGACGGCCTACGCGACGACCTCGTACGCCCCATGGGTGCGCCGGATCGGCGCCCTGCTGCGCGCATGCTCGGAGACCGCAGACGCGCTGCGCGCCCTGATTGAGGAAGTCTCCGTGCCCCCGGCCACCCAGGGGTGGTCACAGCACATCACCGCGCACGTCGGCGGCGCCGCTTTCGGCGCCCACGGACCCGCCAGCAGTGTGCACGTGCACCATCACCGGCCGGCCGCCGGTGAAGCCCCCGCATGAGCGAGCCGGATCCGCGGCACGTCAATAGGTCACCGCAGAGGGAGGGTTCGCCTGCGGCGTGGTCGGCGCCGACCTTCATGTGTATGTGGACGGGCTGCCTCTATGGCCGAGACCGACCCGGATGGCCGGTTGGCCGGGCTCGGCCCCGACGGCCGACTGGCACGGTGGGCCCTCGCCCTCTGCGACCACGCGCAGGCACTGGGTACCGCCGGGCGGTGGGCGGACGGGTTCCGCGCTCATGCCAGGGCGCTCGGCGTACTGGTCCTGCTCGCCGAGCAGGACGCCGACACGTGTCGTCCGCGCCGAGGCCGACGAACTGCGCAGCCGCATGCGACCACCGTCTGACGTGAGCGGCGTACCCCGCACGGATTACGGACCGCAGCAGGCCCGCGAGGCGAGCGACGCCTTGGAGACCGCCGTCCACCGGTACATGGCGCGAATCAAAACACCGATCTACACCCGGCGCCTCGTCGCCCTGCTCCTCCCTGTGGCGGCACGGGAAGGCGCCGAAGGGTTCGCCGCGCGCACGGAGATCGCCGAAGCGTACCGGCGGCTGGCCGAGAACGGCTTGATGAGGGACCGCCTCGATCACGCGGAGGCGCTCATCCAGCTTGCGCTCATCGCTGGGAGGAGGGCCGCGCGGTGCGCCGGAGGATCCGCCGACACCACCCGCCCTGGCGGTGGCTCGTACGTCCGGCGCGGTACCGGGCTTCCGGAGAAGGCCAACTGCGGCCGTAGTGAGGCGTGTTGGTCGAGCGGGGGGATAGCCGGCTCCGCAGGGTCGGGCAGCGCTCCTCGGCCGCGAGGACTCGGCAACACGTAGTGGCCGCAACCGAACGGGGCCACGAGGAAACCGCAGGTGGGCCCTATTGCAGGACGTCTTTGCCGGTCGCGCACACGAACGGGGGGCACTGGTCCGTCAGGCCTGAGCCGGGATGTCCAGGGCGGTCCCGTAGAGGCGGGAGACCCGGATGAGGATTACTACGCGCCGGTCTGGCAGTGGCGTCTCTCCGGGAGCCGCTCCGTCGGCTGGGTCCACTATGACCGCTTCGCCCTCTGCTACGGCGAAGGACCACACGTCTGGTCCGCTGACGTGCAGTGAGGTGCGTGGATTGCGGCGCAGTTGGCGGACCTTGAGCCGGTCGGCGGTGGAGGAGACGCGCAGTACGCGCTCTTCGGCACTCCACTCGTAGAGGACGGTCGACAGGTGTGGGTGGCCGGTGCTCCTGACGCTCGCCAGTACGCCGAACTGCTGTTGCCGCAACAGCTCGGAGAGCTCTTGGTCGGTGAGAGCCCGGGGGGCTGGGCCGTCGTTCCTGGTGGTGCCGCTGGTGGTCTCGGTGGCGGTGTTCTCGCTCATCGGGGCAAGCCTCTCGGTGGCCGGGGTGGGGTGAGGTGGCAGTGCTGGGGTCGGACATCCGCGGCGTGGGCGACAGTCGGCGTGCTGGCGGGCGGCTCCGGGGCTGCCGAGGCCCCAGCCCCGGGTGGCCTCAGGCTCATGGCGGCGCAGCAACATGGCGGCGATGATCAGACGCTGGTGTATTGGGCGGCGTACTCCTTGCTCGGCGGGACGACGGTGATGACGTCGATCAGCACCCCGTCGGGGGCGGCGACGATGAAGTGGCGCTGGCCGAACTCCTCTGTGCGCAGCGTGAGTATCTCGGGCAGGCCGGCATCCACCACGAGCCGCTGGTGCTCGGAGTCCACGTCGTCGACCTCGAAGTTGAGCAGCAGGCCGCCCTGGAGTGCTGCCCGGTGGCTGTCGGGGACGGTCGGGTGGGTGTGGTCCAGGAGGGCCAGCTCGTAGTGCGGGGCGTCCGGGCGGCGCAGACTGACGTACCAGTCCGACTCGAAGGTCACCTCGAACCCGAGGTGGCGGGTGTAGAAGTCGTGCGAGGCCGCCACGTCCCGGGTGGCGAGCACCGGGTAGAAGCCGCCGAGCCTGGTCCTGAGTTCGCCGTTCATGGTGGTGACCTTCCGAGTCCACATTTTCGCATACCCGGGGTATGTGAATCCTGGCGTTAGCATACCTTCGGTACGCGAAATGGGAAGGCGGTGCGCACGATGGCGTCGAGCCGGGCGGAGCAGCGGGCGGCCACGCGGCGGGCGTTGCTGGCCGAGGGGCGGCGGCGGTTCGCCGTCGACGGATACCACCACGTGGTGCTGGCCGAGGTGGCGCGGGCCGCCGGAGTCACCAAAGGAGCCGCGTACCACCACTTCGACAGCAAAGCGGGGCTCTTCAGGGCCGTCGTCCGCGAGGTCCAAGAGGAACTGGGCGAACGGGTCTCGGCCGCAGCGGAGCGGTACGAGGACCTCTGGGAGCAGCTCCGGGCCGGCTGTCGGACCTTCCTGGGCGCCGGAACCGACCCGGCGGTGCGGCAGATCCTGTTGATCGACGCGCCGACCGTGCTGGGCTGGGACGAGTGGCGGACCCTGGATGAGGAGTCCTCCGCCCGGCACCTCGCAGAGGCCTTGACGGCGCTCGCCGCGGCCGGGATCATCGCCGACCAACCGGTGGAACCCCTGGCCCGGCTGCTCTCAGGGGCGATGAACGAGACCGCGCTCTGGATCGCCCGAGGCGGGGACCCACGCGCCGCGGAGCAGGCGCTCGACCAGCTCCTTACGGGGCTGCGCGCCACGGCCTAACCGCTGGTCGGACAGTCGGTGCTCCTTCCTCCTGGGGCCCGACAGACTCGGTTCCAGGCAGAGCTACTTGGTGTAGTTGTAGACAGTCGCTCGGGAGATGCCGAGTTGGTCCGCGATGTGCTGTGCCGAACTGCGGGTCTCGAAGAAGCCTTCGCGATGCAGCTGCTGGACCAGTTCCCGCTTTTGGCCGCGGTTGAGGCTGCGCGGGGTGCTGGAGCGCTGTGCCGCGAAGGAGTCGATGACCGTCCGGAGTTCGCGTTCGGTGCGGTCGCGCAGCGTTTCGAGGGTCTCGTCTCGATGGTCGATGTCCGTGGCGACGAGGTTCGCCAGGGTCATCGTCAGCGGGGACAGCATGCTGACGTCGAGGTTCAGGCACAGTGCCGCCACGTAACGCCCTTCGGCATTCTTGATCCCGATGGAGGTGCTCTTGGCCGGGCGTCCGTCGGGGAACTGATTGCCGTAGTTCTGGATGACGCTGGGGTAGTCGGGGTCTGCGATGCGGCGCAGCCCGAGCTCGGTGGCGGAATCGCCGACTTGTCGCCCGGACAGGTTGTTCTCGATGACGCGGATGGCGCTGCGAGGCCGACGCAGGTCGTGCAGGACAACTTCGCACAACCCCGGGAACATGCGCCCGACGGCGACCGCGATTCGTTCTGCTTCCCGCAGGAGGTGCTCGTCGGGGAGTGCGTCATCGGATCGGTCACGAGGGGCGTCGGCTGACGGGTCCAGACTGTCGGCGTCGGTCGTATGCCCCCGATGTGGGGGCTGCGAAGGGGGTGCCATCAGGCTCTTCTCTCTTCCGGAGGTCAGTTGGAGGGCCCGTCGAACACCGAAGCCAACTTCTCGGCGGATTTCAGCCCGGCGCCGGTAAGCACGACCACGGTCGTCTGGTTCGGCGCGATGTCTCCGGTCGCGATGAAGTGATCGAGGGTTGCCGCGGCGACACAGCTCGTCGGCTCGGCGTACAAGCCTCGCGCGGCGAGCGCGCGGACCGCGGTGTGGATCTCCGCCTCGGGGACGGCGTATGCGGCGCCGTTGGAGCGGCTGATGGCCTCCACCGCCTCTTGCAGTCGGACCGGGTTGGCGATGGACGCACCTTCAGCGATCGTCGGTACCCGCTCGCCGCGGCCGGCCGGGTCGATACCGTTGTACGTGTCGGCGATGGTCGCCCAGAGCTCGGGCTGTCCGACGAACAGACGCGGACGCTTGCCGATCTGACCGGCATCGAGCAGCTCGCCGAACGCGATGTCGCAACCGATGATGTTGCTGCCTGCTCCGGCCACCAGGACGACGTTGTCGGGCGCCGTGAAGCCGAACGACTCCCACATCTCGTAGGCGATGGTCTTCGTGCCCTGGATGAACATGGGGTGCCAATTGTGGCTGGCGTAGGGAATCTGCGCCGACTGTCGAATCGCCTCGTCCGAGACCTGCTCGCGGGTGCCGTTCACGAGTTCGATCTCGGCTCCGTAGGCGCGAGCCTGGAGGATCTTGGCTGCTGAGGTGGTGGCAGGGACGATGATCTTGGCGCGGATGCCGGCCGCGGCGGCGTAGGCGGCGACCGCGGAACCACCGTTCCCCGAGCTGTCCTCGAGCACCCGGACGGCACCGTGTGCTGCGAGGTGGGACACCATGACCGACACGCCGCGGTCCTTGAAGCTGGAGGTCGGGTTGAACCACTCCAGCTTGAAGTGGACGCGCCGGCCGCCCCATTCGAGGGGAATCATCGGCGTCCATCCTTCTCCCAAGCTCACCCGGTGGGCGGTCGAGACGGGCAGCGCCGCGTGGTAGCGCCAGATGGATCGTTCATTCGTGTCGATCTGGTCAGGACGCAGGCCTGGCAGCGAGCTGACGGTGAGAGGGCTGCCGTCCTCGCCTCGCCAGCGGGGGTCGTCCAGGGGGTAGCGGTTCCCGGATCGGTCGTACAGGTCGGGTACGGGACGGGCTGCGCACTGTTCGGCAGTCATGGCCTATCCAGCCTCTTCTCGTAAGGGGGGCAGGATCATCTGCCGATGCGAGTAGGAACGTGACCCCGACGGCCGGGTTGGCTTCCCTGGACGCACGAGATGGCCGACCGCACCGCAGGCGACGTGGCACTGCAACTTTAGACATATTCTCTAAAGCTGAACAGAGTGTCCAACTCCCCTTGTAACTTCCGGATGGGCAGTAACGGCTTGCGATCGACGCCTGAGGTCGCGGCCCTGGTTCTGCGTACTGGGAGTGGAAGATGTGCCACCACGTCGCTACCGCCGGGCCTTTGCGGACCCGCCGTCGGCCGAGAGGATGACGCGTTCGTGGGGCCGCTCGGGGCTGACGACGTCCGGGGGCCAGCCGTCTGGCGTGGGACTGTGCAGGCCGCCGCCGAAGAGTCCCGCGATACGCACCCGCCTGCCCTCGATGGGGCCCGGTCCGGGGCAGGCGACTCCGGCGACGCGTCCGGAGTGCTGGTGTCAGGGTCTGGGTCCCGGTCGCGGGCGACCCTCTCGCGAGTGACCGCGTCGAAGAGGCCATGGCCGGCGCCGGACACGACCATGACGAGGTCGTGCCGACTGAGTTCCCTGCTCAGACACAGGGGCTGTCTGGTGATCTGTGTGCTGACATGCGAGTGCTGAGGCTCCCCGGCTGGGGGGGGGGAGCCTCAGCGACGGACGGGGTCAGTCGGTGGAGAGGGCTTGGAGGAGGTCGCCGACCTGGGGGTCGGGCAGCGCGCGGGCGACATCCGCCTGGGCGACGATGCCGACCAGCCGGTGACCGTCGATGACCGGCAGGCGCCGTACCTTGTGCTCGCTCATGGTGCGCATGATTTCCTGTGCGTCGTCGTCGGCGCCGATGGTCACCGCCTCGCCCTGGGCGAGTTCGCCGGCCTTGACCTGGGCGGGGTCTTTGCCGGCGCCGAGGACCTTCACGACGATGTCGCGGTCGGTGAGCATGCCCTTGAGCCGGTCGTCCGTGCCGCAGATCGGCAGCGCGCCGACTCCCATGCGCGTCATCTTCTTCGCGGCCTCGAGGACCGTCTCCTCGGCGCCGATGCACTCGGCGTCTTCCGTCATGATCTCGCGTGCTGTCGTCATCCGGATGCTCCTTTCGAAGGGGTGGTGGGTTCCCTGCCCGCTTCGGGGCGTAGCGGGCGAGGAGGGCGGCTGCCGGTCAGGTGTGGAGGCGGCTGTTGAGACCGTCGTGGCTGTCGGCTTGTTCCTCGTCGAACCAGTAGTCGCCCGCGGCGAGGTAGCGGAAGGAGTGCACGCTCTTGGCGGGGAGGGCGATGGTGACGGCGCGCATGCCGTCGGGTCGTGGTTCGAGAGGGTGGGTGCCGGGCTGCCAGGAGTTGAAGTCGCCCACCACACTGACGGGACCGGGCGGGGCATCGGCGGGCAGGACGAAGGTGACCTGGGCGCGGTCCTTGAGCTGCTTGCGTTCGAGCACGAGGGACTCTCCTGAAACCGTGCGGGGGTGTACGGGTCATCCTGCTGCCGCGGATGGTCCGGCGCTGCTGGACGGGGCCGGGCGAGCGACTTCCTTCACCCGCCCGGCAGCCCCGCTACCGGCGCACACGCCGACGCGCGCTGCTTCGCAGGTTGGCCGGGCGGACGGCCCTGATCTGTGAGACGCCTTCGCCCAGCGTGTCGCCGAGGACGTCGAGGAAGCCGGGAGCCTGCCTGGTCGGGGCCAGTTCCGCGAGTGGGTCGGCCGCGCGCGGCAGGCTTCGCAGCAATCTGCTCCGTCAGCGCCCCGACAACAGCTCCTCGTGTGGGGTGTCCATACCCTCCGCCTGGACCGGGTCGGGGTCTACGGGCACTCTGCGGGCGGCACCGCGGCTGCGCAGGCGCTCCACGAGGACCGGCGGATCGCCGCCGCCGTCAACCCGGAGGGCTACCTCGACCAGATGGACGGCGAACTGCTGCCCCGGCGGCCGCTCCCGCGAGCCGCTCACCGTCCTGCCCCGCGGGGACCGGGCCTCGAGCCGTGTTCACCGTAGTCGCTGCAACAGGGGTGGTGCTATCGCCGGTTCCGGTGCGTGATCCCTTCATGGCTGTGAGGGCGCGCCCCGAAGGCTGTGACAGCGGCAGTGATCGACAGTGCGGCGAGCAGTGCGAACAGTGTGGGGTAGCCGCCGAGGGGTCCGGCCAGGACCGCGCCGGCGAACGGGGCGAGGGCGGCCGCGGCGTGGGCCGGTGCGCCGAGGAGCCCGGAGAGCCGGCCGTAGTGGGTGGTGCCCCAGCGGTCGGTGACGGCGGTCGCTTGGAGGAGGGTGAGGTTTCCCCGGATCACCCCGGCGAGGACGGATACCGCGATGAGTAGGGCGTACGGGCCGGCCGCGGTGGCGAGGGCCGCGGTGGTGAGGCCGGCGAGTGCGATCAGGGTGACGGTGCGGGCGGTGACGCCCAGGTGGCGGGCGAGGGCCGCGTACAGGGTGCGGCCGAGGGTCTGGCCGGCGCCGCCGAGGCCGAGGGCCCATGCGGCCTGGGCGGTGGTGTAGCCGCGTTCGAGCAGGAGGGGGACGAGGCCGATGACGACTGCGTACATCGCGAACGCGGAGAAGGTGAAGGTGGCGGCCAGCATCCAGAACGCCCGGCTCCGGACGACCTGCTGGTGGCCGCCGGTGACGTGTGGCCGGCTCGAAGGGGCCGGTGGCCAGGGGGCGTTCAGGGCGAGGGCGTGAGCCGGGACGGTCAGGACGGCGAGGATGCCGGCGAGCACCATGTAGGTGGCTCGCCAGGACATGTGGTCGGCGAGTACCGCGGTCAGCGGTGCGAAGACGGTGGAGGCGAGCCCGCCGGCGAGGGTGACGATGGTGAGTGCGCGGATGTGGTCGGGACCCCACCACCGGGTGAGGGCGGCGAAGGCGGGCTGGTAGAAGATGGCGGCCATCGCCGCTCCGGCGAGGAGCCATCCGGCGAAGAAGACGCGCAGGTTGGGGGCTGCGGCGATCACCAGCAGGCTCAGAGCGCCCAGGACGGAGCCCGCGGTCATGACGGTACGGGGCCCGCGGTGGTCCAGGACGCGGCCGACGTAGATCCCCGCAATAGCGGAGACGACGAGGGCGGCGGAGAACGCGGCGGTGGTTGCTCCCGTGCTCCAGCCGGTGTCGGCGGTGATGGCGGGATTCAGGACGGGGAAGGCGTAGTAGACGATGCCCCAGCTGGTGATCTGGGTCAGGCACAGGGCGGGCAGGACGGCGCGTGGCCGCGACCGGCCCCCTGTTCCGGTCGCGGCCACGCCGGCCTGGGCGGCGTCGGGCACGTTCAGCAGCCGCCGGATGAGGCGGGCGCGCTGCCGATGGTGAGGGTGGCCGGGGCTGCGCAGCAGCCGCCGCCGCTGGTCGCTTCGGCGGCCTCGGGCTCGTCGAAGAGGCCCGCGCCGCCGCACACGCCCGTCTCGGGGAGGGTGAGTTCGACGCGCTCGGCGGCCTCGTGGTCGCCCGCGAGGCGGGCGGCGATGGAGCGGACCTGCTCGTAGCCGGTCATGGCCAGGAAGGTGGGGGCGCGGCCGTAGGACTTCATGCCGACGAGGTAGACGTCCTTCTCCGGGTGGGAGAGCTCGTTCACGCCGTGGGGGTAGACAGTGCCGCAGGAGTGCTGGTTGGGGTCGATCAGCGGGGCCAGCTCGACGGGGGCCTGCAGGCGCTCGTCGAGACCGAGGCGGAGCTCGCTCAGGAAGCTGAGGTCGGGGCGCAGGCCGGTGAGGACGATGACCTCGTCGACCGGGTCCAGGCGGCGGCCGTCCTCGCCGGCCAGGACCACGCGGCCGTCAGCGTCGCGCTCGACGGCGTCGGTGCGGAAACCGGTGACCGCGTCGGCGTAGCCGCTGTCGACGGCCGCCTTGGCGGCCAGGCCGAGGGCGCCGCGGGCGGGGAGCTGGTCGGCCTCGCCGCCGCCGAAGGTGGAGCCGGAGATCCCGCGGCGCAGGATCCAGGTGGCGTGCGTGCCCTTGCCCCCCTCGGACTTGGCGAGGTCGGCGAGGTAGGCGAGGGCGGTGAAGGCGGAGGCGCCGGAGCCGATGACCGCGATCCGCTTGCCCGCGTACCGGGCCCGGACGGCGGGGTCCTTCAGGTCCGGGACCCGGTAGGTGATCCGGTCCGCGGCCGCCTTCTCGCCGAGAGCTGCGAGGCCGCTGCCGCCGGCCGGGCTCGGCGTGGACCAGGTGCCGGAGGCGTCGATGACGGCGCGCGCCAGGACCCGCTGCTCCCGGCCGTCGGCGCTTTCGTAGTGGACGACGAAGGGCTGGGCCTCGCGGTCGGCGTCGACGACGCGGTCGCGGCCGGCGCGCGAGACGCCGGTGACGGTCGCGCCGTAGCGCACCCGCTCGCCGAGGGTGTCGGCGAGGGGCTGGAGGTAGAGGTCGGCCCAGTCCCCACCGGACGGGTAGGTGCCGTCGGCGGGCTTGACCCAGCCGGTCGGGGCCAAGAGCTTCTCGGCGGCGGGGTCGACGAGCTCGCCCCAGCGGGAGAACAGCCGTACGTGCGCCCACTCGCGCACCGCGGTCCCGGCCACCGGACCGGCTTCCAGGACGAGGGGTTCGATGCCCCGGTCGGTGAGGTGGGCGGCGGCCGCGAGACCGGCCGGGCCGGCTCCGATGACGACGACGGGCAGGTCGGTGATGGCTGGCGCGTTCACGGTCGGCTCCCTGGTTGTTTCGATGCCTGTCGATGGCTTGCGTGGCCAGCATGACACCTGTTTCGATGTTCGTCAACATAGACATCCATCGAAATGGAGTGGTGCCGCACCTGCCGACTGGGCCTGCCCCGCTGACCCCTGCCGCCTTGGTTCGACGTGTGTCAACATAGACGTATGTCGAATGCGAAGGTTCTCCCGCTCCTGGAGCCCGATCCCGTCGCGGCCTGCTGTCCGCCGCTGAACGAGCGCCCCATGGCGGCCGAAGAGGCCGAGGTCGCGGCGAAGATGTTCAAGGCCCTCGGCGACCCCGTGCGCCTGCGGCTGTTCTCCGCCGTCGCCTCCCACGAGGGCGGGGAGGCGTGCGTGTGCGACATCTCCGACGTGGGCGTCTCCCAGCCCACCGTCTCCCACCACCTCAAGAAGCTCAAAGAGGCCGGTCTGCTGTCCTCCGAGCGCCGCGGGACGTGGGTGTACTACCGGGTCGAACCGTCCGTGCTGGCCGCCATGGGCGCGCTGCTGGCCGGCGCCGTGAAGACGGCGTGACCGGCGTGCGGATCGAGGAGCTCCTGCCCGAGCACGCCGAGCAGGTGCTGGCCATCTACCAGGCGGGGATCGACGAGGGCAACGCGACCTTCGAGCTGCGGGCCCCCGACTGGGCCGCGTTCGACAAGGCCAAGCTGCCCGGCCACCGCTTCGTCGCCGTCGACGGCGGCAGGGTGTTGGGCTGGGTCGCGGCGAGCGCGGTCTCGGACCGGTGCGCGTACGCGGGAGTGGTCGAGCACTCCGTGTACGTCCACCCCGCCGCGCGCGGCCGCGGCGTCGCCCGCGCGCTCCTGGACGCGCTGATCTCCTCGACCGAGACCGCGGGCATCTGGACGATCCAGGCCGGGATCTTCTCCGAGAACACAGCCAGCCTCACCGTCCACGCGCGGGCCGGGTTCCGGATTATCGGCACCCGCGAGCGCATCGGGCGCCATCACGGCGTCTGGCGGGACGTCGTCCTGCTGGAGCGCCGCAGCCCCGTCCTGTCCTGAGGCATCCAACCGGGCCCAGGTCGGCCAGGCAGCGCCGAGGCCTGCGGGACCGCAGGAGACGGTCGAATCCGCCCGGCCGCCGTGCTGGGAGGTGCGGACGAAATCGGGGCAGTGGGCCGGTGGCATGCGCCGAAGCTGTGGCCCGGCCGTAGCGGGAGGGCGGGTGGCCAGCAAGGATGGCGAGATGCGCACCGAAGAGAGCCTCGACCGCCTCCGCCCGGCGCACACAGCTCCCGCGGTGTTCGCCGCGGGAGCGTCGATCGGTGTGCTGGGCGGAATGATCGGGCTGGGCGGTGCGGAGTTCCGCCTGCCGCTGCTGATCGGCCTCTTCGGGTTCGCCGCGCTCTCGGCGGTCATCCTGAACAAGGCGATGAGCCTGGTCGTCGTCCTGGTCGCGCTCCCCGCCCGGATGGCCGCGGTCCCGGCCGCCGAAGTGGCCGCCCGTTGGCCCGTCGCGGCCAACCTCTTGGCCGGCAGCCTGCTGGGTGCGTGGGCCGGAGCCTCCTGGGCCGTCCGGATGCGCTCCGCCACCCTCTGCAAGGTGCTGGCCGTCCTCATGGTGCTCATGGCGGCTGCCCTGGTCCTGGCACACGCCGCCACGCTGCACGCGCTCGACCTGTCGCCATGGGCACGGATCCCCACCGGGATCGCGGCCGGGTTCGGCATCGGCGTGGTCGCGGCCATCATGGGCGTCGCCGGCGGAGAACTGCTGATCCCGACGATCGTGCTGCTCTTCGGCCAGGACATCAAGACCGCCGGCAGCCTGTCCCTGCTGGTGTCCCTGCCGACCATGCTCGTCGCGTTCGCCCGCTACAGCAGCGACGGCAGTTTCGCCGTCCTGGGCGCCAACCTCCGGTTCGCCACGCTCATGGCCGCGGGCTCGATCGCCGGTGCGGTCCTCGGCGGATTGCTGCTCGGGGTGTTCCCGGACGTGGTTCTGATCCCCGCGCTGGCCGTGATCCTTCTCGTGTCCGCGTACAAGCTGGCCCGCCACGAGTGACGTCACGGGGCATCTCGTGCGGTGTGCACCGGGCGAGGTGGCGGTGGCTGTCAGCTGTGCAGGTCGCGGCTGCTCGGCCGTCGATGCCGTCGGCCAGTTAGCGCGGCCGATGCCACATTTGTTGCTGTCTGCTCACTTACATCCGCTTTATACGGGTATGTGCGGGTTAACAGCTCCCTCTCAGGAGGTCATCATGGCGTCAACCCACCGCGCACCCATCGAAGAGCACCCCGACTTGATGGAGCTGCGTGCCCGGCACGACCGCGCGGCCGCCACGCCGCGTGCGCAGATGGTGGAGGCTCTCGCGCTGCTCACGGGTCTCTTCCTCGCGGCGTCCCCGTGGATCGTTGGCTTCGCCGGCTTCACGACCCTGGCCATCACCAACCTGATCGCCGGCATCGCCTACACGCTGTTCCTCGGCGGTCTGGGCAACTCCTACGAGCGCACCCACTCCATGGCCTGGGCAGCGGTCGCCATCGGTATCTGGACCTGCGTCGCACCCTGGGTCGTGGCCGGCGACGTCGCGCACACCCGGTCGATCACCACCAACCTGATCACTGGCGCCATCGCCACCCTCCTGGCCCTGGCCGCCGCCTCGGGCGCCCGTGACCATGACACCCGCCGTCACGACAGCGACTTGCACGGCTCTGCCTCGCGGCGCTCCATGCCGGGTGCTCCCTGACAGCGAAACCTCCACGATCCGACCGTGAGGGTCACGGCGCGGAACGCCGCCCGCCCGCCCCCTGGGGTGGGCGGGCTGCTGGGGCGGTGTGACGGAGTCAGGTCGTCTGTCCCGGCGGCCCGGCGCCTTGCCCGGAGTGCGGGGGTGGTCAGATCTTCGTTTTGTGCTCTTGTGTAGAGCTGCCGCTTCGGGGTACCCGGGTGGGAGCAGCCGTGTGGCTTGCTAAGAACGAGGATGGCGGTATGGCTGCTGTGGTCCCCCAAGAAGCGCGTGAAGCACTGGTCAGCCGCCCGATGGCGTCTGCAATCGCCCTGGACGGCAGCGAACCGATCGCTGAGGCCAGGCGCGCTGCCCGCAGTTTCATGACCTCAGTGCAGGCCGTTCACGGGTTTCCGGTGTCAGAGCGTGCGATGAGCATGGTGGAACTGGTCGTCAGCGAGTTGGTGACCAACGCCTACAAATACGCCCCCGGGCCGTGTCTGCTGGAACTGGAAGTCGGCGACGGCGTGGTGGAGATCAGCGTGTGGGACACCGCCGAGGTGCTGCCTGCGGCGAGCCCGGCTGATCCGGGCCGGGTCGGGCAGCACGGCCTGGAGATCGCGATGGCTGTGTGCCGCAGTTTCGAAGTGCGGCGCGAACCGGTAGGCAAGCGTGTGAAGGTCACGATAGGGCTGGCCGACGATCCCGGCGGGGCCCCGGCCGGCCGCGTGCTGTGATCACGAGGGCCAGGCCCTTGCCAGGAGACTGAGGCGGTGCCGGCACGGCGCGCAATCCGGCGGCCCGCACGCGCACACCCCACCCGAATCCTGACCTCACCGCCTGGGCGGCCGTTCGGAGCAGCCGGCGTGGCGGAAGGCCCGACTGCGGGCGACGGTGGCTGCGGTGCCGGCACGTCCGCCGGCACGCGCCGCGTCCTGTCGAGGAGTGTCATGTCCGAACGCAACACCGTCTTGCGCAGCCTGCACGATATCGGCCTGGCCGCCTGGTTCGGCGGCTCGCTCATGGGCGCCGTCGGCCTCAACGGCGCCGCCAAGGGCCACAGCGACAGCTGGCGTGACAACGCGCGGATCGCCAGCGCCGGCTGGGCCAAGTGGACCCCGGTCAGCGCGGTCGCGATCGGCGCGCACCTGGTCGGCGGCAGCGGGCTGCTCGCCGCGAACGCGTCCCGGGTCGCCACCCAGCAAGGGGTGGCCGCCTCCACCGTGGCCAAAACGGTGCTGACCGGCGTCGCCCTGGCCGCCACCGCCTACGCCCGGATGCTGGGCAAGAAGATCGAACTCGCCTCCTCGCAGGACCCGCAGGACGCGGAAGAGGCAGCTGCTGCCTTCGACATCAACAAGGCGGAACGCCAGCTGTCCTACGCCCAGTGGCTGGTACCGGCCGTCACCGGCGGCCTGCTCGTCCTCAACGCCCTGCACGGGGAGCAGCAACGCCCCGACCAGCAGGCGCAGGGCATGTGGCAGCGGGCCCACTCCCTGTCCCCGCGTATGCCAGGCAGCGACCACTGGCACCACCTGCGGGACTGAGCGCGCCGCCGAGTGCATCGGCCAGCGCCTCGAAGGCGTCCTGGCTGCAGGCGAACGGCGCGCGAAGGCCCGCCACGTACTGGTCGGGCCGGGTCTGATCCGCTGGCTTCATGATTCGGGATCGGCCACGCTCAGAGGCACCGCTTCACCCGCGTGGCCGAGGGAAGAACAAGCCATGATGGGGAAGCGGCGAGGTCACGGAGCACAAGGCCTGTCGCTGGGCAGGGCGGGCGGTAGTGCGCCAGGCTCCAGACACCTGTTGCTCCGAGGTCCATGACAAGCCCTTCCTGCCGGGTGCGGGACCGTCGTCGTAACGGTGCGGGCCAGACCTGCCTTCCTGACGGCTCCAACCTGTCCGGAAGCTGACCGCAGGCGTCTGGGTCAAACATCTTGACGGTCCCTCACACCTGGCATTCCGGGCCTGATGGCGGGTGCTCCCTCGCAGGGGGCCCTCCCCGGACAAGCCGGGCCCCCTGCGGCCGACGGCCCGGCCCGGGCCGGGTGAGAACGACGGCACCACTGTGAACGCCGACGAGCCGGGCGCCCGTGGTACCCGCACCCGGCACTTCCGAGAGCGACGTACGCGGGCTGCCGGCAGCCCACCGTTTTGCTAGGCGGGGGACAGTGCTGCGGTGCCCAGGTTGGCGTCCTGTGCGCACTGGGCGCGGTGCTCGATGAGGCGGCGGAAGCCCGCTAGGGCGTAGCGCTCTCCGGTGGAGGAGCCGGGCCCTCGGATGCCGGCGACTTGGGCCATGAGCCGTTGGGGCTGCGGCTGCCAGCCGACGGCCAGGACGCGCAGGCCGAGGCATTCCGCGCGTCGGTGCAGGTCCAGGAGGTGGAGCAGGCCGGAGGCATCCATGGCGACCGTGCCGTGCAGGTCGACCATGAGGTCGCGGGCGTCGACGTCGACGTCGTCCAGCGCCTGCTGGAGCACCACCCCTGCGTGTTCGTCGAGTTTTCCGCCGACCCTGATCAGGGCGGTGCTTCCGCAGTGCTGGACGTCCATGGTGATCATCCGACCTCTTTCCCCCGCAAGCACCGAGGCCTGCGGGCCTCCATCCTGGCCTGGTGCTCACCGGCGGTGGTACGAGGCGCGCTCAAGCCGTGGCTTCGGGTGTCGTGGGGCCCGCCCGACCCTTGCTCTGCGACGGCTGCTACCCGATCGGGCACGGACCGCGTGGTTCGGGGTGCGGCGGGTGCTACCAAGGGCTGTGGGCGCAGATGGTCTTGCCGCCGTCGGGGGTGGGTTCGATGTGGACGCGGGTGGTGAGGCGGTTGACCAGCAGCCAGCCCCAGCCGCCGGTTCCGTCCGTGTGGGGTTGTCGTGGCTGTGGCGGGTGGGGGCTGGTGTCGGTGACACAGATTTCGAGGTGATCCCTGTGCAGTTCCAAGCGGAGGCTGCACGGTCCGTTGGTGTGTCGGATCGCGTTGGTGACGAGTTCGGCCACGACGAGGAGGACGCCGTCGGCGTTCTCGGGCCGCGCAGGTGGCCTGACCTGGGTGGCGTGGTGGAGGAAGTCGCGGGTGGCGTCGCGTGCTGATGTTGCGGGGTGGCCGGTACGGGGCACAGGCTGGTTGAGGACGGGTGTGGCCATTGAGCCTCCTTCGCTGGTGGACCTGTACGGCGCCTGCCCAGCTACGGCCCGCTTGCCCGCTCTACGGCCAAAAACCTCGTTCTGCCCTGACATGGCGGTTTTGGTCGTGAGCGTGTTGGGCCGGCGGCGACCGCGGCCGTTTCGGCGCAGCCGGTAGGGCGGAGGGTTCTCCTCAACAGCCACCAGGTCCGAACGCACGGTCCTGCGGGTGCATGCGCGATGTGGGCCCGGCCGCATGGTTCGGCGCGTCGCAGATACGCGTGGTCGGCCGGAGTCAACGGCGCGGCCTGAGGCCGCAGCGGCAGCTGGCGCGACAACGCCGGAGCGCCAGCGTCGGCTGGGCGAAGTGGACCCCGGTGATGCCGCGGCGATCGGCTCCCATCTCGTCGGCACCAGCGGATTGCTCACCACGAACACGTCCAGGGCCGCGGCCCAGCCGCGCGCAGCCGCCTCCACCCTGGCCGCCGCCACGGCTCAGGCGCGCAGTGGCTGGTACCGGCGGCGGCGCGACCTGTCGCCGCACATGCCGTCCGGCGCCCCCCTGGTACCACGTAGGCGCCTGAGGGCAGTTCTCCTGCGTCGCATCCCTCCACGCGGCAGTCATCGTGTGTGAGCAGGTGGTCCTGTCGTCGACGGTTGTGAGGCTTCAGTGAGGTCGGCGCCGTGTGCGGCGTCGCGCTCGGAGTTGGCGACGCCGTGCCAGTCCAGGCACATGACGGTCGCGTCGTCGTCCAAGTGGCCATGGCTGGCGTCGACGATCGCTTTGATCAGGGTGCGGGCGGCTTCGCGGGGGTGCAGTGCGCGGGTGCCGACGATCAGGCTCGAGAGGTCGAGGTTCTCGGCGTTGCGCTCGAGCATGCCGTCGGTCAGCATGACCAGCCGGTCACCCGGCCGCAGGTCCAGCGTCTGCACCCGGTAGGTGTTGGGCTGGGCGCTGAGGCCGAAGGGGAGATCGACCTTCGGAACGACCTCTTGGATTTGTCCGTCCCGCATCCGCAGCGGCCAGGGATGGCCGGCGTTGACGAACTCCGTGTCGCCGTCGATCAGGCTGATGCGCAGCAGCTGGCCGCTGACGTAGCCGCTGCGGCCGTGATCGCGCATCGCCCGGTCGGCCTGGCGGGCCTGTTCGGCGAGGTCGGCGCCCTCCCGCCGGGCCCGTCGCAGGGCGCCCACCACCAGGGTGGCGAGCAGCGCCGCGTCGACGTCGTGGCCCATGGCGTCGGTCACCGACAGCTGGACGGTGTCCCGGTCGATCACGTAGTCGAAGGTGTCGCCCCCGACGTGGTCGGCGGGTTCCAGGGCCCCGGCGACCGCGAACTGTGCCGCCTCGCAGGCCAGCGACGCGGGAAGCAGCCGGTGCTGGATCTCCGCGGCCAGGCTCAGCGGCTTGGTGCGCCGGCCCCACTGGTACACATCGGTGTGCGACCGGTTGGCGATGACGATGTACGCCAGCGCGTGCGCGGTCTCGCAGATCTCCCGCATCACCTCCGCGCCCGGCGCCGCGGGCAGGAACAGCTCGAGGAGGCCGATGGCGTCCCCACGGTTGGTGACCGGGGCGACGACTCGCACCAGCCCCTTTTCGCCCCGGTGCTCCACCTGAGGCTGCTGGCTGCGGATCACGTCGTCGTACAGCGTGCCGCGCAGCGGGATCCGCCGGGCCGGCTCGCCGGTCTCGACGCTGTCCGCGGCCCCCAGCCGAACGACGGAGCTGCCGGTGAAGTCGGTGATCAGGAATGACACCGACGCCGCCCCGAGGTGGTCCTTGAGCATGCGCGCGACCACGTCGAGCGACTCCACGGGCGCTGCGGCCTCCGCCGCTTCCAAGGCTCCCGCCAAGGTCATCGCCCTACCCCCGTTGCTTCCGCCCGCGGGCGGGCGAGACTGCGGCCCGTCGTCTGGCTCTCCTGCGGTCACAGGGCTCCCCTAGCTGCTCGATGCCTCACCGGGACCCTCGACTCGGTGTGGGTCCGGACCGAGGACGGTGCCGGACAGGCCTATTCCACCATGAGGGCCTGGGGGGTCGGCGGTGTCGGCCGGCCCGTCGGCCTCTCTGGGGTCATGCGCGGCCAGGGGCCGTACTGGTTGGTCGCTCCATCTGCACGGCTGGCGACCGCCCCCCGAGACTTCCGATTACCTCCAAGGTAGACGTCTGAAAATCTATGACGGTCAGAGTAGACATTGGGTGGTGGCGTGAGTATGGTTTCTCTCGTAACACAGAGAGACCGAAGGGCCCGGGCAGAGACGAACTGCCGGGCAGCAGCACCCGCAGTACCGGTCGTTGCAGTCAGTAGGACGGTGCGGTGGTGGAGTTCCGAAGCCAGGAAGGTGCAGGACGGCGACGGGACTGACGATCGGACCGGGTGGCCCGTAGTGATCAGGGGCCGCCATCAGCAGTACCGCAGTCAACGCAGTGGCAGTACCCGCAGTAAGGGCAGTTCGCAGTACCCAGCAGTGAAGTGAGCAGCGCCCTCGGTGAAGGCGTCGGCTGCGGACGCGCGCACCGGGAAGTTCGGCAGTGGGGTTCTAAGCCAGAGCAGATGCAGGATGGGCGACGGGGCTGGCTGCCGAAGCGTGGTGCTTGGTCAGGCCACGAGGAGTTCAAGCAGTACGCAGTACCAGCAGTGCCCGCAGTACCGAATGGAGCAGTACTCGCAGTATCAGCAGTGCAGCAGTTCCCTTGCAGGAAAGTAGTTGATCACCAGAGGGAAGAACGGAGGAGTTGAGGCGCCATCAGGATCGCCCGGACGCCACGCGAGTCCGGGTACCGCAGGACATCGATAGTGAGGTGGTCTCCGGTCACGCATCCGCGATCCCCGCACCGCCTGTCCCCGTTCGGACGGGCCCGCGGAAACAGAAGGCCGGCGCAGGATCAGGGCCGGCAGATGGTGTAGCAGTTCCTTCGGGGCCCTGGTGCCATAGGTACCAGGGCCCCTCCATACGTTTCGCAAAAGAGGTGCGATGACAGCAGAAAGCCCCACCGGCCCGCTCCGCGGCCACTTGGACGACGACGACTTCCCCGCCTACACCATGGGCCGGGCCGCCGAGATGCTCGGCACCACCCCCGGCTTCCTCCGCGCCATCGGCGAGGCCCGGCTGATCACCCCGCTCCGCTCCGCGGGCGGCCACCGCCGCTACTCCCGCTACCAGCTGCGCCTCGCCGCCCGCGCCCGGGAACTCGTCGACCAGGGCACCCCCACCGAGGCCGCCTGCCGCATCGTCATCCTCGAAGACCAGCTCGAGGAAGCCCAGCGCATCAACGCCGAATACCGCCGTGCCGCCGGTTCGCCGAACCCCGCGGCCGCGGCCTGAGACCGACTTCGCGCCCGCCGGAAGCCGGCGGGCCCCGGAACCCAGGAGGACGCGGACGACGCGGCTGTTTCCTCTGGTAACAGAGGGTTCGGGCGTGTACCGTTTAGGTCAGCTGTCGTGGTTCGGAAGTTCCCTTTGCCCACGCCTTCGGCGTGGGCGTTTTGCTGTGCTGTGCCGCAGGAACCAGGGCGATCACCTCCGCCTTCAGCATGTTGCGGGAGGCGTTCATCGACTGGAAGGCATTTGTTATGGCTACGGGAACTGTGAAGTGGTTCAACGCGGAGAAGGGCTTCGGCTTCATCGCCCAGGACGGCGGCGGCCCGGACGTCTTCGCCCACTACTCCGCGATCAACTCGTCGGGCTTCCGTGAGCTCCAGGAAGGCCAGACCGTGACGTTCGACGTCACCCAGGGCCAGAAGGGCCCCCAGGCCGAGAACATCAACCTGGCCTGATCCTTTCCCGCCCAGCCGACGGGCACCGACGATCGGCCCTGCTCCCGGCCGGCCGGTAGCAGGCGACCCGTGGTCCTGAGGCTCGGCGGGAAGAAAGCGGTACCAGGTGAGGGCCGCGCGCTGGCGCGCGGCCCTCCCCTCTGGCGGCAGGACAGCGGCCTCTCCCGGCCACGGTCAGCCCGAGCAGGCCCGCACGTGACGGCATGCTCATCACTCCTGCGGCCGAGCGGGCTGGGGCGGTATGACTCTCCTGACCGAGGGCAGGCGATAACCCTGATGAACCTGCCCGCAGCCGACGAGGCTCCCGGCTCCGATCGCCCTGAAGACGGCGACCAGGCGATCGCTCGCTTGGCCTGGTCGATCCAGGCCGCCGCCTGACGCCCGTGACCGGCAGGTCAGCCGGCCCACAGGAAGGCCGCAGGCTGCCTCGTTCCGCCAGACGCTCCGGTTGCTGCGGGCCCGGACAGTGGCCACGCGCACGCCTTCGTCTGCGCGACAGGCCACCGGGCGGCCTGGTCAGTGGGTCACAAGTCGGGCAAGCTGGACGTCAAGATCAGTGTCGCGTGCTGGAGGAGGCGTCCTTGGAGCCGACTGTGACTGTCCTGCCCGACCGCGAAGGGCTACGCGTGGTGCGGTGCGCGGGCGAATTCGACCGGACCAACCTCGGCCCACTGCGCACCGCGTGCGAAACGGCTGTCGCAGCCGGCGTCGATCGAGTGGTCCTCGACGTCCGCGGCGTCACCTTCGGCGACTCCACGTTCTTGCACCTGCTCCTCACCTTCAACGACAGATGCGATCTGCGACTGGGGGGCCCGCTGACACGCCAAGTGGCTCGTCTGCTGTCCCTGACCGGCACGGATCAGGTGCTCACCGTCGATGATGACCTCGCCGACGGCCGGGTCGAGTAGCGGGAAGCGAGCGTCGGCAGGTCGGTCGGCGGAGGAGTTCGGTCGGATTCGGGGCAGCGCGGGATCGGGCAGCTGCTGTCCGCAGAGACCCGGCCTGCTTCCGTGACGGCGCAACAGGCCCTGCGGGACTGTCCGTTGCCGCGGGAGACGGTCGAGGCGATCGTGAGGGTGGTGGGAGCCGGTGACGACGACCTGCTCGACCGCCTGCTGCGTGGTGACGGGTGGGTTACGGACCGCCACGGCCCCCGGTGCGGGGTCGTTGGGCTGCTTATGAACCAGAGAACCGTTCCAGCGCCCAGGGGTTTCACCGATGGGAGGGTGGGCGCCGGGCGGGTTTCGGATTCGCCGATCTACGACGCCCTCGAACGGCAGTGGCGCCAGGAAGGCCGGGAAGTACCGGGCAGGGGAGGAACCGCGCCAAGGGGCAGGCACCGGTCAGGAGACGCAGATCTCTTCCACCGCGGCTGACCGGACGAGCAGTTCAACATGTTCGCGCCGCCCCGCACCAACGGGTCGTCGTCTACCAGCCCGCCCCCGACACCCCCACCCGGGGCGGTTCAAGCGGCTGCGCCTTGACGCCACGGCGCAGGGCGTGCCGGTCTCCGCCGCAGCCGTGACGGCCTGCCGTCCTCCCTGAGGGCCGTGCACCTCTTCTCGTCCTCTTGACGATATCGGCGCCTCTCGTTATCGTCGCATTGACGAAATTAAGGGGGTTCGCCATGGCCGACATCACCCGGCGCTTCGGCTGGCGTCATCTGCGCTCCGCGCCCACCGCTCACATCCGCCACCACAAGCGAGGCCGACTCGTCCACGACGGGCGCGGGCTCAGTTTCTGGTACCGGTCGCTGTCGGCGGCGCTTTCCGAAGTGCCCGTCGACGACCGTGAGTTGGCCATGGCGTTCCACGCCCGTACGTCCGACTTCCAGGACGTCGCCGTGCAGGCCACCGTCACCTACCGGATCAGCGACCCGGCCGAGGCGGCGGAACGACTCGACTTCTCCGTCGACCCGGACACCGGGAGCTGGCGCGGCGCGCCCCTGGAGCAGATCGCCACCCTTCTCACCGAGACCGCGCAGCAGCACTCGCTGGACGTACTGGCCCGGACTCCACTGGCCGTCGCCCTGGTGGACGGCGTCGCCTCCGTACGGGAACGGGTCGCCGCCGGTCTCGCCGCCGAGCCCCGGCTCCCGGCCACCGGAATCGACGTGGTGGCCGTGCGGGTCGTGGCGATCCGCCCCGAGGCCGATGTGGAGCGCGCCCTGCGCACCCCGGCCCGCGAGCAGATCCAGCAGGAGGCGGACCGGGCCACCTATGAACGGCGGGCCGTCGCCGTCGAGCGGGAGCGCGCCATCGCCGAGAACGAGCTGGCCAGCCAGATCGAACTGGCCCGCCGTGAAGAGCAGTTGGTCGAGCAGCGCGGCACCAACAACCGTCGCGAGGCCGAGGAGAAGGCGGCGGCCGATGCCGTGAGGACAGAGGCCGAGGCGGCCCGCAAAGTCCGCCTGGCCCGCGCGGATGCCGAGGTGGCGCGCGAGACGGGCGCGGCGCGCGCCGAGGTTCAGGCCGCATGGCTGCGCGTGCACGACGAAGCCGCCCCGGGCACGCTGCACGCCCTTGCGGCGACCCGGCTGGCGGAGAACCTGCCGCGGATCGAGAGCATCACGCTCTCTCCCGATGTCCTGACCGGGCTCCTCAGCAGGCTCGGACGTCCGGAAGGCGGCGCGGGCGCGTGAGCCTGGCCCCGCGGGCGGTGCTCGTACACCGCAGGACCGAGTACGAGGAGCTGCTCGCCCGGCACGGGACGCACGGGCAGGCCGCGTTCTTCCTCTCCAGCCGCGGCCGGTCGATCGACGAGGTGGTCCGCCGCCACGACCGCACCCGGGAGGCACTGCGGGAGGTGGCGGCGGCGGTGCCACTCACATGGCGCAGCTCCCGGGTGGAGCGGGCGGACCTGGACCGATTCCTGTTCGCCCCGGAGGACGTGGTGGTCGTGGTCGGCCAGGACGGCCTGGTCGCCAACACCGCGAAGTACCTGCGCGGACAGCCGGTGGTGGGCATCGACACCGACCCGGGCCGCAACCCGGGGGTCCTGGTCCGCCACCGCTGCACCGACGCGGCCGCCCTGCTCCGTGCGGCGACCGCCGCCGGGGGCCGGGCAGAGGAGCTGACCATGGTCGAGGCCGTCGCCGACGACACCCAGCGCCTTCTCGCGCTGAACGAGATCTACCTGGGCTCGCCCGGCCACCAGACGGCCCGCTACCGTCTGGGCTCCGACGGCGAGACGGGCCCGGGCGAGGCCCAGGCGTCCTCCGGGGTGCTGGTGGGCACCGGCACGGGCGCCACCGGCTGGCTGCGCTCCCTGTGGCTGGAGCGCGGCAGCCCCGCACGGCTGCCCGCACCCTGCGACCGGCGTCTCCTGTGGTTCGTGCGCGAGGCCTGGCCTTCCCCCACGACCGGAACGACGAAGGTCACCGGTGAGCTGGAGCGGGGACAGGGGCTGCAGCTGACCGTGGAGTCGGATCGGATCGTGGTCTTCGGCGACGGAATGGAGAGCGACGCCCTGCAACTGACCTGGGGTCAGAGCGTACGGCTGGGCATTGCGGATACGTCGCTGCGCCTGGTGACGTGAGCGCCCTGCCCCGCCCCGACTGCCGCCATTGCTCACCGCGCCCCGCTCAGAGTTCGGCAGCAGCAACAACCCGGGCGGGGTCACCCTGTACGCGGTGCAGGAGTGACTGGTCGCCGAGCGATGCGGCCCCGGAGCCCAGGAAGGGCAGGGTTCCAGGTTGTAGGGGCGGGCTTCCGCCCCGACCTCTCACCGAAGTACCGGCCTCCTTGTCAGGGACCCGGCGGAGGGACGTTGCGGAGGGACGGTGCGGAGGGACGGTGCGGAGGGACGGTGCGGAGCCGGGGTCGGGGCGTCCGCGGCCGAGCCTTCCGTTTGCCGGGTGGGGGCGGCGTACCGGCCGCCGCCGGGCCTGCCGGGGCCGGTGCGGTTCATCCGGCCGCGCGGAGTCGGGTGGCGGCCGTTTCGGCCTCCCGCACGACGCGGTTCGTGTCGACGTCCACGAGCCGGCCGTCGAACTTGAGGGGCCGTCCGTCCACGAACACGGCGTCGACGTTCTCGGGCCGCCCGTTGTAGACGGTCTGTCCGACCCAGTCGAAGCGCGGCGCGAAGTTCAGTGCCGCCGGATCGACGACCACGACGTCAGCACGCTTTCCGGGGGTCAAGGAGCCCACCCGGTCGCTGATCCCGAGGACCTCGGCGCCGCCCAGCGTGGCCATCCGCAGGACGTCGTGCACTTGGGGGAAGACCCCGGCCTCCGCCGCGCGGGCGCGCTGCAGGCCGATGGCCGTCTTCATCAGCGCGTGGAAGTCCGAGCTGTCGTTGGTCCCGCCGTCCAGGCCGAGGCCGACCTTGACGCCCCGCCGTCCGAACTCCGACAGGCGCATGATGCCCGAGGCCAGCCGCATGTTGCTGAGCGGGCAGTGGGCCGCGCGCACGTCGTGCGCGGCGACGGCGGCTATCTCGTCGTCAGTCAGGTGGATCGCGTGGTTGATCAAGAGTCGCGGACCGAGGGCGCCGATGTCCGCGAGGACTCCGATGGGGTCGTCGGCGCGTTGCTCGGGGCGTTCCAGGACGTGGGAGTTGAGCATGACTCCGAGGTCCTGGGCGGCTTCCCAGTGCGCGTGGTTGAGGTGTTGGACGGGGCGCGCCGCGTGCGTGGCGACCTGGAAGCCGGCGAGCGGAACGGGGTCGACGAGTTCCTTCTTCACCTTCGTGACCAGCGTCGGGTCGGCTTCGGAAGGGAACATCGCGTAGGTGAACCGGACTCCGGTACCGGCCAGGGCCCGTACGTAGCTTTCGATGAGGTCGTACGAGAAGATGTCCACCCAGTCCACGAGTGTGGTCACGCCCGACTGGACGGCGTCCAGGGCGGCGAGGCGTACGAAACTGTGCACGGCCTCGGGGGTGAGCCGGTTGCGCTGGGGGTTGGTACATCGGGTGAACCAGCCGAACAGGTCCCCGTCGGTACAACCCCCGCAGATCACCGCCTGCCAGAGGTGGGTGTGCGTATCGACGAAGCCCGGCATCACCAGCTTGCCCGACGCGTCCACGATCCAGGTGCCGGGCGGGGTCCGCAGGCTCCTGCCGACGGCGGCGATGGTGCCGTTCCGCATCAGGACGTCGGCGTTCTCGACGGCGCCGAGGGGGCCGCTGCCGAGGGCCGGGTCCATGGTGAGCACCAGCGAGGCGCCGCGCAGCAGGACCACTGGACCGACCGGGACGTGCGGGTCGGCGGGGCGGCTCGGGGGCTCGGGGCGGGTGGTGGTGCCGAGGAGGAGCGGGGTGGCAGCGGCCAGGCCGAGGCCGGTGAGGATTTCGCGGCGGCTGGGGGCCGGCGACGGGGTGGGGGATGACTGCATGGCGTAGTACCTCCCGAAGGCTCAGAACGGAAGGCCCGCCCCGGCGGCGGCGTGTGAGCGTCGGGCAGGGGCGGGAAATTACACGCAGCATTCCCAGCGAACGGCCATTCGATAGGCGTCTGCGGAAAACATTTTCCGTTCCTGCCATCTGCCGCCATCCCCCGCGCCCGGACCGCCGGTGTACCCCAGCGCGGGTCGCCCCGACAGCGGTGGCGCCCCGCCGGTCCCCTCTGGCGAACGGAGTGCGGGGCCTGAAGTGCAGTACGTCGCCCTACTTGAAGGACAGGGGTCAGAACACGGTGACCGTGAAGGCGTTGTCCACGTAGCTGCCGTTGAGGTCGTACGTGTACACCGTGACGGAGTCTGGGCCGCAGACGGCGTTGGATGCGGTGCTGAAGCTACGGCGGTTGGAATTGGGCAGCTCGACGTGGACCACGCTGAACGCCAGGTTGACCTCTTCGCTCACGTTCACGCAGTAGCGGCCCGTGTTGACGTGGCGCACCCAGTCGATGTTCTTCGCCCGTCTCAGGGTGCCGGAGGCGGCGACATCCGCGGCCGCCTGGACGTAGGGCGAGGTGATCGGCCTCGGGTCGGCCGCGGCGGCGGCCCCGGGGACGGCCAGCGTCCCGATCAGAGCGGCTGCGGCTGGCAGGACGGGCATGAAACGGTGCATGACTCACTCCCGGCGAAGGCGTCCTACGGCGAGTTGCGGACGATCCATCCACACTCGACCCGTGCGCACCACCGTGCAGCCGCCACGCCGATGCGGCATCGGCCAACCGGGGCCGAAGGTCACCCGCGTGGCCCGGACGCCAGGAGGGCGCCTCGAGCTGCAGCGTCGACCCCACGCTGTTGTGTGT
The DNA here is from genome assembly GCF_001746425.1 of Streptomyces subrutilus. GTDB lineage: Bacteria > Actinomycetota > Actinomycetes > Streptomycetales > Streptomycetaceae > Streptomyces > Streptomyces subrutilus_A. The sequence goes on from NZ_MEHK01000001.1 coordinate 7,040,906, forward strand.
GGTCTGGTCTGTCTCTCTGTCAGGAGGTCATGATGAAGCGCAGGGCGAGGCCGGAGGCGGTTGTCCAGTAGGTGACGCGGGCACCGTCGTCGAACGGGACCTGGCCGGGCAAGTCGATGTTGAGCGGCTCGCTCGCCTTGCTGCCGGGATCGGGGCCCTGGAGGCTGAGGGGGAGGATGTCGGTGTCGTAGGTGTCCATGCGGCCGCCGGTGGCGAGGAGGGCCGCGTACGCCTTCTCGCCGGGTGCGAGGGTGACGGGAGCGTCCTCACTGTCCTTGATCACGGCGATCGGGCTCCTGGCACCGGCGAACTTCAGGTAGGGGTATTGGTAGAGGTGACACCTCTTGTTACCGGTGTTGGTGACGGTGAGGAGGAGGTGCCTTACGCTCTTGCCCTCCTCGTCCTGGCTCGTCGCGGAGAACGCGACACCATCCGCGGCGCACGCCACAACGGCGGTAGTCGCGGTGGGCGAGGGCGCGGTGGGGGAGGGCGCAGTGGGAGAGGCGGCGGGCGGGGCCGGGCGCTGATGGGGCTCCGGTCCGCCCAGGGCGGTGTTCAGGCCGAACACGAGGGCCGCGGCTGCTACGACCGTGCCGCCCCCGAGGGCGGTGTGCCGGCGGCGCCGACGGGAGACGGCCCGGCGGCGGACCTCCGCGCCGGTCGTGGGGGCGGGGCTGCCCGCGCTGTCGGCCAGATCGCGCAGGACGGAGGAGAGGTCATCAGGCACGGTCGTCCTCCTTGTTCTCTCCACTCCCGCCCGCCGCAGCGACCTCGCTCGCCGGCAGCAGCTTGGCGAGGGCTGCCCGGCCGCGCGCAAGGCGGGCCTTGACCGTACCGGTTGGGGCGCCGGTCTCGGAGGCTACCTGCTCCACGCTGAGGTCACACAGGTGGTGCTGCACGATCGCCAGGCGCTGGGGCTCCGGGAGCTGTCGCAGCGCTGCGACGAGGGCGACGTGTTCGGGGCCCGGTCCCGGCGCGTGACCGGGCGGCGGGGTGCGGCGCACCAGCTCCAGCCACCGCCGCGCCCGCCGCCAGTGGCTGACCGCAAGACGCATGGCGACGGTGCGGATCCAGGCCTCCGGGGCCTCGGTGGCAAGGAAGTCACGACGCCGGTCCCAGGCACGTACGAAGGCCTCCTGAACCACGTCCTGAGCCTGGCCGTGGTCACCGGTGAAGGAGTACACCTGGCCGACGGTCCGAGGGAACGCAGACGCGTAGAACGCGTCGAACTCGTCCTCCGTCATGCCGCCCCCATCGGTCCCGGATTCTTTCTGTCTCGCATGCAACCCGGTGACGTCCGGCGTGCGTACAGGTCGTGCAGATCGAAGCACACCACACAGGGGGCTCCGTTGACCAGGGGAAACAAGGCAATCAGCAAGGCTGCGGCCGTGGCCGCTCTCGGTGCGTTGCTGCTGGCGTCCACAGCATGTGAGGAGAGCGGGGCCGATGGATCGGCCGGCTCCAAAGCCTCGGGCCGGCCGGGCACGACGAGCTCGCCGAAGGCGGGTCAGACGGCTTCGGCCACAGCGCGCGACGGTTCGGGCAACACCGGCGGTGATTCCGGGAACGGCGTCGGCACCGCCGTTGTGGCGTGCGCCGCGGATGGTGTCGCGTTCTCCGCGACGAGCCAGGACGAGGAGGGCAAGAGCGTAAGGCACCTCCTCCTCACCGTCACCAACACCGGTAACAAGAGGTGTCACCTCTACCAATACCCCTACCTGAAGTTCGCCGGTGCCAGGAGCCCGATCGCCGTGATCAAGGACAGTGAGGACGCTCCCGTCACCCTCGCACCCGGCGAGAAGGCGTACGCGGCCCTCCTCGCCACCGGCGGCCGCATGGACACCTACGACACCGACACCCTCCCCCTCAGCCTCCAGGGCCCCGATCCCGGCAGCAAGGCGAGCGAGCCGCTCAACATCGACTTGCCCGGCCAGGTCCCGTTCGACGACGGTGCCCGCGTCACCTACTGGACAACCGCCTCCGGCCTCGCCCTCCGCTTCATCATGACCTCCTGACAAACAGACCAGACAGCCAGACAGCCAGACAGCCAGACAGCCAGACAGCCAGACAGCCAGACAGCCAGCCAGTCAGACAGACCAGATGCCAGGACGCCCACCGCACCTGGGCCGGTGGGGTCGGTCGATCGGGGTGTCAGGTGTGGAGGAGGCTATCGGGACGGCCACCCGCTTGCCGCTTCGGCGATGCGGGTCGGCGCGAGCCGTGGGACGGTGCACGGACGGGAAACCGGCGACGACGGTGCGTGTCCCACGTATACAAGCCCGGCCGGTGCCCGTTGTCCCATCGGCCGGGCCTCACGTGTTCCCTCCCCGGCGGGCCTGCTGCCCGGTCTGTGAGCGAGCCGACGGCGCCAGGGGTGCCTGGCTTCGCCCCTACAACTCGATGTTCCCCTGACTCGAAGCGTCGGGCCGCATTGTCACGCGCGCACATCGAATGAGATCCATACGTCGGGCGGCAGGTCGGGCCGGCCGGGAACCGGCCTGCGATCCTCCGCCCATCCGTCACCCGCGATCTCGGCCGCAACGCGGCGCCAGAAGGACACGGCGCCCACGTTGGCGTCCTGGAAGGCGACTTCCCACGGCCCCGGATGCTTGGCGACCACTTCCTGAACGGCACGTATTCCGATCCCGGATCTGCGAGCCCCCCGTACCACGAAGAAGCCATTGAGGACGCGCGTGTGGCCGCCCAGGCCTCGGACGAGAGCGAGACCGACGGGGTGTTCGCCGCTGAGCAGCAGGTACGGCGCCCAATCGGGGTCTGTGAAGGCTGCCTGGAGCCATTCGCTCCGGAACGTCCCGTCTGGGCGGGGCAGTTGACCGCCAAACTCGGACAGGTCATGGCGGAACATCAGCCAGAGGTGTTCCATGACAGAACGGTCGGCATCGTTCGCGAGGCGCAGAGATATGCCGGACATGCAACTCCTTCACGGGGATGACGACCATCGGGCAGCGCCGCATGCCGGATCCGTGGACACGCGTCGGTACGCAAAACGGCGCCCGCACGGGCGGGCCCACTGGCGCGAAGGACAAGGCGGGCCAGGGCACAAAAAAGCCTCTCGGTCGGATGCGCATCCGGCCCGAAAGGCTGACGACGTGATTTTAGCAGCCACCTGGGTGAGCCCGCGGACAAGGCACCGCCGATCGAGGGTGTCCGCCGGGTTGGCCAGTCGGCTACCTAGTGCTGTTCCGCGGAAGTTCGTGGAGGGGGTGATCGGAGGATCGGGTGATGTTCAAGTTCGAGGTGGCTGCTGACGGCCCTGATCCGTTGATGGTCCAGTTCGAGCCGGCGGGAAACGAGTTGGTCGTGAACCCCGGGGCCACATCACCATCGAGTGGCCTGAGACCTACGCCGGACGAACGGGGATGGGAACCTTCGTTCACGGCCCTGGTCGGTTGACAACCCTTGACCCGAACTTCATGCCGGGCCAATGCTATGCCCGGGTCTGGGACTCCAGCGGTGAAGAGATCACCTACTGATACGACTCCACGGTGTGGGGCGAATCAGACGGCCTTGAGCGGGGTGCCTTCGTAGGTCCAGTTGTACGGCTTCGCGGTGGTGTTGTGGTTGATCACGTAGCTCTCCAGCTTGTCGATGAGGTCGTTGCGGCGTTCGTCCTCGTGCTCGCACTTCTGGCAGCCGGTGCGGCAGGTGTGCTCGCCCGCCTCGACGGCGCCACCTACCCGTCCGCGCTGATGCGCGCCGCGGCCACGTTTGCCGCCGTCGTCACTCTGGCCACAGCCATCGCCGGCGTGCTCACGCAGATCCTCGCCTGACCCTGCGCCGGCTCGGGGCGCTCAGACCTCTGCCCCTCCTGCGGGGGTGCCCCGGCCTGACCGGGGAGCGGCTGGGCGAGCTGGCGCACCATGAGGCTCCGACTGCTCGGTAGCCGTTGTTCGCTGCGCGGGATCGGCCACGTCAGTTCCATACGGGGGCGTGCTGCCACTGCCTGGGGGAGGGCTGGGCTGACGGGGAGGCGGCCGGAACGTTTCAGCGGGTGCAGTGGGGAGCGGTAACCTCAGCGCCATGTCCGAGACATCGGTTAAGCGCTTCTACGACGAACTGGCCGATGACTACCACCTGGTCTATCCGGACTGGGACGCGAGCATCCGCCGACAGGGGGAGGCCCTGGACGCCCTGATCGGCCAGGATCGTGCTGCGGTGCTTGACTGTTCCTGCGGCATCGGCACCCAGGCCATCGGCCTGGCGCAGCGCGGGCACCGCGTCACCGGGACGGACCTCAGCCCCCGTGCCGCCGCCCGCGCCGCGGGCGAGGCCGCCCGCCGGAGTCTGCGCCTGCACACGGCCGCCGCCGACATGCGACGGCTCCCGTTCCCCAACGACCGGTTCGACGCCGTCGTCTGCGCCGACAACTCGCTGCCTCACCTGCTGACCGAGAAGGATGTCCTCGCCGCCCTGCTCGAGATGCGCCGCGTGCTGCGTCCCACCGGCCTGCTCCTGCTCAGCACCCGCCCGTACGAGGAGCTGCTGCGCGACCGTCCCGATTCGACGCCTCCGCAAGTCCACCGGAACGCCGACGGCGGAGAGCGGACGATCACGTTCCAGCTCTGGCACTGGCACGACAGCGGCGAACACTACGACTTGGAGCACTTTCAACTCCTTCCGGCAGACGGCGAATGGCGCGTCAAGGTCCGCCGGACCACCTACTGGGCGCTCGGCCAGGACCGGGTGGCCGGCCTCGCGGCCGAGGCCGGGTTTGTGGACCTCGAGTGGCGGATGCCGCAGGAGACGGGCTTCTTCCAGCCGCTGCTCGTGGCTCGCGCCCCGCGTGGGTGATTCCACTCCCCGGCGACCGTCTGTTCGCGCCTGAGCCGGGTCGGGCGAGTAGCGGAGCGGCGCCCGCTCGTTCACGGCTCGGGTTGCCCGCCTCCGGATCACCCGGGTGCGCCGAACCCCGCCGCCCCGAGCTGCGCCCCGCGCCTCTCGGCCGGGGCGGTCCGAAGGCCGCCGGTGCTGCCGCGGAGGCCGGCTGCGGGAGGACCAGGGGGTTTGCGTGCCGCCCCCTGACGGGGCTTGCACGAGTGCTGACGCGCTGAGAGCCGACACCTCCGCGAGGGAAAGTGGCGGCTCACGCACTAGCCATCAGGTCTGGCATTGCTTCGTGGACGCGGGAGACCAGCCGCTCCAGGCGCCGCCGTCGGCCCGGGCGTGCACTCGGATCTCCACCTTCACGGGGCCACAGACTCGGGTCGTGCTGCCCACCTCGAGCGGTCCGACGGCCTCACCGGCCCGGATATGGGTGCGTCCGCTCCCCACCTTCTCCCAGTGGCCACCCTGCACCACACGGAAGAACGCTTCGTACGAGACGTTCACTGCCTTCGTTCCCGTGTTACGTGCCTTGATGTACGCCGTGATCTCCCTAGTCGGGAACTCGCCGACCGAACCCCGCTGGGCACTGATGCAGCCATTGACGGCCACGCGGCCGGTCGACACTCCTCCGCCGCAAGCGACCGCCGCGGCCTGAGCATTGGTCGGGATGGTCAGCATGGTCAGCGCGACCGCGCTGACGATCGTTCCGACACGCCTCGAATGCAACGTCCCCTACCTTTCGTCGAGCCGGACTCCTCAGCTCCGACCATGCCTCCCCTTGGGACACGACGAGCTGGGTTTCGTCCTGCTTTCGCCTGAACGGGTGCAGATGCCGACGGGGCCCTTCGGTGGCGGACGCGGAGCAGGGCTGCCCGCACCGCTCCGCGGCCGGATGCTGACTTCGTTGGCGGTGCATGGTCGGGCCAGTGCGGGGCATGGTCCACCGGAGTCCGTACAGGGTGGTGTGGGGAGGCTGAGTTGGCCGGGAGCGAGCTGACGGCACGGGAGACGGCGGTCTGGGACCAGCTGGTCTGCGAGCTGAACGAGAGCCGGGCGCGGGCGGAACGCAGCCGGGCGGGGCGTGGGCGCAAGGCTGTCGTGGCGGTCTTGCTCCTAACCACGCTCGCCCTGCTCGTCGCCGGCAGCCTCGCCGGGGCGGAAGTCCTGGCGTAGAGCGGGGTCGGCATCTCGGTGAGTGCCGTCCTGATCATGCCTCACCTGCACGGGCATGTCCCACGACTCCCCATGCGCTGGTGAAACCGGGGTGCCGAACCGTCTGCCACACCGTACGGGAGACGAATCATCCGCAGGCGGGCTTCGCGAGACCTCGCTCACCCGCCGACGTCCCCCCGCGTAGTGATTCAGGGAAAGGAAGCCGGAATCCATTTGCTCGGACAGAGGAAGGGTGTCCGGGCGCGTGAGTGGATCGTTCGCGACGGCATGGCATCCGGGCGGCGGGAGCTGTTGCTCATGCCGACTCGTCGCGGATCGCGTTGCGGTGTTCCTCGTAGAGGAGTCGCGCGTCATCGCTGGGGAGGGCCTCGGTGTTGAGGCCGCAGGTGCACGTTACGACGGTGAGGCCCGATGGAGTGCGCAAGGTGTGCCCTTCGGGGCTGGTCCAGGCCTGGCCGGCCGGGTTCTCGTAGCGGAGGTTGTGGCGGTATCGGTGAGCACCGGCATGGCTCGGTGTGCAGCCGGTGCTGGTCTGGTCAGTGATGGGGCGATGGTCGCTCATTGTTCCAGTGTGGCCGCCTGCGTGACATTTCCCTGTGTGGCCTGCTGATAGATCGCCTCCAGAGCCGGCGGATCAGGGCAATCGGGTGTTATCGGCTCAACTCCATTCGCAAGGGCAAGACACCGCCGAGCCGATCAACGGACGTCCTGGTACACGCCTACGAAGCGCTGCCCCGCTCGATTCAACGAGATGGCCTGTCAGGCCATGTCGGTGTCCCGCTCACTGGCCTTGAGCCGGATCTTGAGCCAGTAGCTCGGTCCGCTGCGGGCTTCGCCGCCGAACACGTGTCCCCATCCTGAGGGTCTTGTTCGAATTCAGGATTGCCATGACTGCCTGGAAGCTTGATGTGTCGGTTGGGGGCCCCCAGGGAAGCCGCGCTTTTTGAGCAAGTTCAAATAGGAGTGGGAGGTCGCAGGGCCGACTATCCAACCACCGGGGAGAGGTCTGTGGACATGTGCGCTGGGGCTGTGCAGATCAGAGGGACAGGCGGGCGGTGGCTCGTCGCCGCACTGACAGCTTGCGCGGTACTCACATCAGGGTGCACAACCTCAGTCGATCCCGACGAGCTGCCCGGGGTGTACCGCAACGTCAAGACCGGCGGCGAGATCACGCTCGATTCAGGCGGGATGTTCACGGCCACCGCCGTGTCGACAGACGGGTTCTCCGGCCCCGCCGACTTCAGCGGCCGATGGGAGTTCCTCGACAACCAAGGGTCCAGCGACTTCGTCTACCTGTCGGTCGATGACGGCGGACTCGGCAGGACCGCCGGTATCCAGCTCTACACGGAGGACCAGGAGACGGTGTACTTCCGTCACGACCCGGACGGGCCGCCGAACCTGGTGCTCACCAGGGTGGCCGCGCCGTAGATCCCGCGTCCCGAGTCCGGCGCGTGGCGGCCCGCACCCGAGGGCGGCCGATCCGGGAAAGGGTCGTCGGTTGGTGAAATCGCGACGCCGAGCGTGTGGGGTCCGTGACTGCACCGACGGCGGATCTGCCCGATGCGGCAGCGGCAACTCGCCCCTGTCCGGTCGGCGTCTCGCCGCAATCAGCCGGCTTCGCCTTCGAAGAAGTGACGGATGTTGGCGGCACAGGACGCCATCTGCTCGTCGGCTTCCAGTTGTGCGGTCACCGACGCACTCCAGCCGCCTGAGGCGTCCCACCAGGGGCGCAGCGTCCAGGTCAAACGACATGGTGCGGACGGTGGGGCGCAGCCATGCCCCTTGCACCGACCAGGTCATCGGAGGAGCGGAACGGTTGTCTCACCCCTCCACCAACACAGCTGCGAACCCCCGGCGATACACCCCAAAAGCCTTTGTGTCGGTGCCGGTCACCGCATAGGTTCGACCACCACCACGACGTGTAGCTCAGCAGCAGAGCGCCGGGCTTGCTTCCCGGAGGGCGCAGGGGCAGAACCTGCCACGTCGGCCATGAACACACACGCTGACAAGCAGCACCCGAGCCGGTCCGCTTCGAACACCACAGTCGAGTCCGTGTCCGTGTCCGCAGCCGCACCGGTGTCCCCTTCCGCCTCCTACGCCGCGCGCCGGCTGGACCGGGCCCTGCGGACCTCGACCCTCCACGAGGACGCCACCACGCGCGAGCGCGCCCGCTCCCGGGCTGATCGGTGGCGTCAGGTCCTGGCCGGCATCGCCTCGGGTTCCCTGACCATCGGATCGCGTACCCCGGTGGCCGATCTGCCCGCCTGGGTGACGCCGGAGGTGGTCACCGGCGGGTTCGCCACCGGCTCCGCCGCGGCCGGCGGTCCGCTCCTGCCGTACGAGGAGGAGGCCGCCCGGTTGGCCGGAGTACCGGCGACACGCTCGGACCTGTTCGCCCACTTCCTCACCGAGGACGGCCTGGCTCACCTGTGGTCCCTGCTCGACAGCGGGCACTACGACGTCCGCGTGCCCGAAGAGGCCGCCCTGCCCACCGTGGCCTGGCTGGTGCGCGCCGAGGACTTCGACGCCGCCGCCGAACTCGTCACCGCGATCCGTCCGTTCGCCGACCGGCTGCGCTTCCTGCCGCGCCCCGCCGACCGGCCGTCGGCCGGAGCGGGCGCCGTGTACCGCCGGACCGTCGGCGAGGCTGGTGCCGCGCTCGCCCGCCGCCGGCCCAACGCGGCCGTGGAGGCCCAGCGGGAGGCGCTCACCGTCTGGGCGCCCTTCGAGGACGAACTGCTCGCCCACCGGCTGGCGGCCGCCTCCGGTAGACCCGACCCGTGCTGGCATGCGGACGGCGCCTCCCTGCTGGCACGTTACGAAGCCCTCGCCGCGGCGCACACCCGCTGCACCAAGCACCGGGACCCGAAGTCGAACGCCGCCGTCCTCCGCCGGGCGCTGGAGGAGGAACTGGCGGGCCGCGCCCCGGCCCCCCGGCTCACTGGACTGCTGCGGACGGTTGTCACGTCGATGGTCGCCAAGCGCGGCGCGCCCGGCTCCCCCGAGCACACCCGCCTGCGGCGGCTCCAGGCCGACCAGGCAGCACTGCCCGCACACCACGCGCTGGCCGCGCTGGTCCTGCGCAGGCTCTCCCGGCTCGACCAGGACAGCGGAACGGCCGACGTGGACGCGCCGTTGGCCCCGGTGACCGAGCGAGAGGCTCTGGAGACCGGCCTGCCCGTGGGCGCGGCCGTACCGCCGGCGATCGGGAAGCCCGTCCGCGCCGCCCTCAGTGCCCCCTTGGAAGAACTGGTGAAGCGCGGGGTGGTGGTGTCCGCCGAGGTACTGGCGGAGCTGGTGCCGCAGCTCGTCGCCGCCGTCACCGCAGGCCAGTACGCCGACGAGCCGCTGCGGAACCTGATGGCGGGAACCTACCGAGCCTTCCGGGGCCGCCGCTCCCTGCTGCTGCTGAACCTCCAGCACCAGGTGCGGATCGAGGAACTCCCTTGGCTGCGCTCGGTCTCCGCGCACCGCAGCACCGACCCGGGAGCCCACGATCAGGCCGAAGAGGCGGTGCGCAGGCTCGGTGAGCTGGCCGTGTCCGCCTTCCCCGCGACCGTGCTGCCCAATCCGCTGGTACGGGAGCTGTCGCAGTTGGGCCGGCAGGCGGAACTGGGCACCCCGTTCGTGGAGGAACTCGCCGCCGACATCTTCATGGGGACCTTCAGCCCGAAGTTCCTCGTGGCGGCGCGGATCGCCGCCGACCTGCTCGAAGGGAGCCTGTACGAGCGGTACTACGGCATCGATTACGCGGGGCTGCGCGCGATGGCGGTCGCGCAGGCCGCGGAGACCGCGCTGCGCGGGCGGCCCTCCCGCAGCGCCGAGCAGTTCGCGGAGCTGTGCGCCGAGCGCGCCGGGAGCAAGGGGAGGAGTTGGCGTCCGGCCGTGAACGGCACGGTCATCGAGCAGGCCCAGATCCTCACGACCCACAATTTGGCCACCCTGGTCAGCCGGGTGCGGATCGCCCCGCCGGCGGGCTGGGCGGCACTGGCCCGGGACTGCTTCGACACGGTGTGCCGGCTGGTGAACCGGACGGCGGGCACCCCGACGCCGTCCGCCGTCAAGGACGCCGCGTACGCGTGGCGGCAGATGCTGTTCCACCTCTCGCTGTGTGAGGAGGCGGAACGGGTGGCCGTACTGGCGTGGATCGAGGCGGACAGCACGCGCCGGACGCCGCTCGTACGGGCCCGGCTCGCCCCGGCCCTCGCCGGGCTGCGCCTGGTGGCGGCGGGTGCCTCCTTCGGACCGGACGGCACGGCCGAGCACGGCCGCGCCCGTCGGCTGCTCGGCTGGAGCGCGGACGGGCACTGGATGCGCGCCATCGAGGCGCCGAAGCACAACCACACGGCGACGCACCGAACCTGAAGCCTCAGCGGACCGCCCCGGCCGTGCCGGGACTCCGCACGGCTGCGGAGGGAGAGCCCCGGCGCTCCCCAGCGTCCGAAGGGCTGGCCGCTCGCGACCTCTTGAGGTCGCGGCTTTGCGCCTGGAGGCCGCCGCCCGCTGCGCGGTGCCGGCCATGCCCGGGTGCTCGGCCAGCAGGCAGACTCTCTTGTGGAAGGGTGACGTGGAGGCTGGCGGATCGTTTCAGCTCACGTGAATGATGTATTCCGCTTTTTCGTTCCGGGCTTCCGCCCTCCGGTCCGCACCAGAGCGCTGGGTCCGGCCTTACCGTCCGCAGTCGAAGTCGTGGCGAGTCCGCGTGAGGGGGCGCAGGGGTGACGGGGCGGTCGTTCTACTGGTGTCGCTCCTGCCGCCGGCCTCTCTACGCCACCAGTTCCCTCGCGATGCCGGCCGGCCGGGATTGGGAGATCGACCATCAGCAGGCCGGCGCCTGCGACAACGGGCACCTGATGCCCTTGACCGGCACCGCCACCGCCCCTGAAGACCTGCCCGACGCACCGCGCGTACTGCTCGTCTTCGGATCTTGAACCCGGACCGATGGCGCCCAAGGGAGGCGTACCCGTCGCACCGTTGCGGGTCTACGGGTGACGGGCGGTTGCGGGCCCCCACGGCGCCCGGCGTGGGGTCGTTGGGCTGCCAATGGACCACAGGAACGTTCCAGCGCGCAGAGAAGTCTCGCCGACGTGCGTGCGCGCGGCGGGGAGGTGTCGGATCCGAGCCCACAGGCAGCGGCCCGCACCCGCCGGCCGCGCGTTCGGCTGAGGAGAAGGCTGGGGGAGCGCTACCGGGTGAGGAGTGCTGCGTGCGCCGGGTGTACCGGCAACGTAGTCGGGGGAGCGTCACGGGCATGGACACGCATGACGGCCCAGGTGATGGTCGAGACTTCGACGTCCTGGCACCTACCTGGAGACCGTGCAGGCTCGAATCCCGTCCGTAACCGACCCTCTGGTGAATCGTTTATCCATATCGTCGGGTCAGTGTACGACCGCTCCCCCCTTGCGGTGGCCGCGACTCCTGGCCCCGGGACGCCCCCGTCCCGGGGCCCTGTCATGCCCCTACTACGCGCAGCCGCTCCGGCGGCAGGCCATACCGTCACCTCCGGAACCTCGGCGTGAACAGCGAGATCAGGCTGTCCGCCCTCGATCAGTGGCATGGGATCGACCAAGGCCGAAGCAAGGTCAGCCCGTCCCGGATGGGTGAATTCGAGCACCTGGCCGCTCCCTGATTCAGGCAGGGCCGTTGGGCTGGGCGGATAGCTGGATGATCGCCATCCCGTCGTCCCCTGCCTATTCCTGTGCCCGTGCTTGAGGAGACGTTTCCCTTGGCTGTCGCTGATCTTCCTGGTCCCCATTCGTTGCTGCGCCGCACCCTGGGGGAGTGGCGGATCGGGCTGGTGGCGTGGCGGCTGCTGGTTCTGCAGACCGCGGATCCGGCGGTTGCCGCGGGCATGGCCACCTTCTCCACCTACCGCGCGCACCCGTGGCGGCGTGTCGAGCACACGATGGACAGCGGGAAGCGGCTGTTCTTCTCCGACCGTGAAGGGCTGCACCGGGAGATCGCCCGTCTGGAACGTACGCACCGCCGTCTGGCCGGGACCGACGAGCAGGGCAGGCCGTTCACGGCGTTGGACCCGGCGGTGCGGGTGTGGGTGTTGGTCACCCTGTACGAGTGCATGACAGCGATGCGGGAACTGTCCGGACGCCCGCTGGCGCCGTCCGAACTGGATCAGATGTACGGAGAATTCCGTGCGGTATGTTCCGAGTTCGGCCTGTCCGACGACTTGTTCCCGGCCACGGCCGCGGACGTGCCCGCGTACATGGACCGCACGATCCGCGAGCGCCTCGAGTACAGCGAACCCGTGCGCTACCTGCTCTTCGACATGCTCCGGGAAGCCCCCGCACCCCGCCGCCTCCGCCTCCTGAAGCCGGCCTGGCCGCTGGTGCGCACGGTGGCCGCTCACGTGATCGGTGCGCTGACCGTCGCGGACCTGCCGGAAGCCTTCCGCGAGCGCTTCGGTCTGCCTCGCACCCGCCGCGCGGCCCTGCTCTCCTTCATCCTGCACCGCGGTATGCGCGTGCTGATCAACGCCCTGCCCGAGCACCGCCGCTACCGCACCCCGCTGACCGGCATCCCCTCGACTGCGCAGCCTCCCACCGCTTCCACCGACCATCCTTCTGTCCCGGAGGCGAGCCCCGTCCGGCTTCCCGCACCGCGCCGCCGCAAGGGTGCCGATTCCCGCCCGGCCCGTGTGCGGACCTTCTTCCACCAGGTCCTGGACCAGACCGGCGACGGCCGCATCAGCTCGGCCGATCTGCAGGCCATGGCGCACAACGTGTGCTGGCCGCTCGAACTCGCCCCGGAACGTGAAGCTCCCGTCTACGCCGCCTTCGAGACCTGGTGGCAGCAGTTGCGAACCGGCATGGATGTTGATGAGGACGGCAAGGTGACCTGCGAGGAGTTCGTCACCGCCATGCTCACCGGAATCGACTCCGGGCCGGCCTACCTCGAGCAGGGACTGCACGTCGCGGTTCGCGCGGTCTTCCACGCTGTGGACACCGACGGCAGCGGACACCTGTGCGCCGATGAGTACCGCACGATCTTCGGCGGCTCCCGGGTTCACCCAGCCGAACTCAACCACGGCTTCCGCCAGCTCGACAACGATGGAGACGGCCGCATCACCGAAGAAGAATTCGTCCAGGCCTTCACCGACTACTTCACCGCCCGCTCCGACAGCACGGCCGGCAGCCAACTCCTCGGACGCCCATAGCAGGGCGGTGGCTGGGCTGGGTCTGGTGGCGCAGCGGAGCGGCGGCGGGGCTGGTGACGCCGTGGGCCGCGCACCACAACTTTGCGCCGCTCGGGCTGATGAAGGCGGTTCAGCCGGTCACTTGCTGGCTCACGCTTCCCCGTCCCTCGGTGCCCACCCGAGGCTCGGGACGGCCCTGTGCGGGAACGGCTTTGAGCAGGCGTCGTCGGGCCCAGAACAGCAGCGCCAGCACACCCAGCACAAGAACGGCGTTGGCTGCGTATTTGGTGGTGTACGAGACCTCCCCGAGTGGCTCGACCATGAAGGACAATCCCGCGTTGGCCGCCAGTGCGGCGCCTCCGACCGCCAGCGCGTGCCCGCGCCCCCACGGCGCCTGCCCGGACCACCGCACCACCAGCCCGCCGAGCAGAACCAGTGTCAGCAGATCCAGAGCAGTCCCCGGCCGGCTCGCGGGCAGCAAGTGGTGCACCGTCATCAGCACCATGGCGATGCTCCCGGCCAGCCACGGCGCCGGCACCCACCCGGAACGCCGCACCGCGCGGCGATGCGGCACCAGGAGTGCCGCCGCCGCCAAGGCGACAGCCGCTGCCGCAGCGGCGCCGAGCTGGGTGGGCGAGGCCATGAAGTCCCTGGTGTGCTCGCGGAAGATCACCAGCACCGCCAGCCCGTAGAGCACAACCATCACTCCCATCCCGACCCTGCCCAGCCACGGCCGATCGGCCACCCGCGGCGCGCAGGAGTCGATCACCGCGATCGGCGCGGCGAAGCTCCAGATCACATGGCCCGCACCGAAGTCCAGTACGTGGTTGACGCTGATACCCAGAGCGGGAATCACAGTGGGGAGCCGCTCCGAATCCCAGGACGGCTCGTCGACGAAGTCGGGGTTGAACAGGCTTTGGTCGACCAGCCCGGCCTGGATCACGCCGAACGCGGCGCTCAGCAAGAGGATCGACGGCCATCCGCGCCCGGTCCGGCGTATCACCTCACGGATCATCACGGCAGCCGTGCCGTAGAGCGGGGCCAGGACCAGCAGCCCGATGAGCAGGTCCACCGGCCGGCCCATGACCTCCAGGTAGCCGATGAGGTACTCGGCGCAGATGGGGGAGAGCAGCAGCAGCCCGACGATCGGCCCGAGCCTGCGCCACAGCGGCGGCATCGGGGGTGCGGGTGGTGCGGGCTGAGTCCACGGGCGTTCCTTTGTCGCGGGGGCAGGGGTTGACTCGCCAATAATAGATCGAGCGCTCGGTTTATTATTGGCACATGGGCCGCTAAGGTGGAACCCCCACGAAGATTCAGTCAGGAAGGGCGCGATGAGAACGGTCGACCCGGCCAAACACCAGGCACGCCGGCGGCACATCCTGAACGCCGCGACCGGCCTGTTCGCGGCCAAGGGCTACGAGCGCACCACAACCGCCGAGATCTGCAAGACCGCCGGGATCAGCGCGGGCAACCTGTTCCACTACTTCCCCAACAAACGCGCGATCTTCCTCGCGGTGTTCGACGAGGAGGGCCATGACAAGGCCGAACGGCTGGCCCAGGCCCGGGACGCCGACGACCCGTTGCAGGCTCTGATGGATCTCGTGGACTACCTCGCCGCCCCTGCGGTCGAGCCGGTGGTGCCTGCACTGGTGATGGAGGCGATGGTCCAGGCCTACCGCGACCCCGAGCTCGAAGCGCTGCTGAGCCGCGGCAACGCCGACGAGCACGCGGCGATCGCCGCGCTGCTGACACGAGCCGCCGCCGGCGGCCGGATCGACCCCGGGCTGAACCCGGACAGTACTGCGACGTGGATCACGGCCCTGATCGCCTCGGTCTTCACCAGCGCGGCCACCAGCCCCGGCTTCGATCCGGCAGACCAGCTCCCCACCCTCCGCCTCATCCTGACCCGCTTCCTTCAGGCGAAGCCGCACAACTCCTAGCGACGGCCCCGGCAGCCGTGCTCCTCCCGGAGGGCGAAGCGGTCTGAGCGATCCGGGAGCGGGGGGCCGGTGCCGAGGACGGCCAGGGCGACCACCCGGGAACCGGCCCACGCCCCCGACCTCGCTCGTCACCGTGACGGCGTCCTCGGCCCGGGCGGCCACCGTAGCCGTCCACCGCTGCGTTCGGTCCGCTTAGGCCGTCCTCTTGCGCAGGCGCGCCCGGGCCGCAGTGCAGGATGCCCCCGAGTTCATGGCCCCGCCGTCTGGGAGGTGAATGCCCGACCCGGCCGACGCCACCTCACCGCCGCGAAGCCGGCCAAGGCCGGCTGAACCCTAGCCAGGTTTGATGGTGGCGAGCTGCGCGAGTAGCAGGACCAGCCGGTAGGCGTCGGCGAAGTCGGCCGCGGTGAAGGTGACTGTCCGGCCGTTTTCACCGCGTGAGACCCCTTGCGGTGACGGCGGTAGGGAGCAGATGTCGTAGTTCGGCGCAGGCGCTGTCATCGCCGCCGAGCAGCACGACTGGTACGTCCAGCGCCCAGCCAGCCATGGCGGCATTGAGGCCGATTCATGGTGTGTGCCAGTACGGCCGGTCCGCCGCCGGCGCGGACGTGCTAACCGACGAGCAGGACCGCGTCGGTGTTTTCGTCGAGTTCGTCGAGCATGCCAAGGGGACGCGGCGTGCCACGGGCCAGGTGCGCCCGGCGGTCGAGTTCTTCGGGCGGCAGGTTGCGGAAAGAGCCGTGCGCGTCGGAGACCCGTACCTCGGCCGTGGGTTCGGCATCCAGGACACCGGCGATCACGGCGTTCGCCTCAGCAGTGTGTACCAGGCTGACATGAACTGATCTTGTCGGCCAGGGCCTGCCCGCGGTTCGGAATGCGGGTGGACGCGGCTGGGCCCCGACCCTGGGGGAGTGGGTCGGGGCCCAGCCGGACTCAGAGGCGTTGGCCGCCTGGTTAGGGGCGGAAGACGTCCTTGACGTCTTCCTTGGCGTGACGCGTCTTGCCCTTGGCCTGGTCGGCCTGGCCCTTGGCGGTCATGCGCTCGTTGCCCGTGGCCCGGCCGACGGTCTCCTCGACCTTGCCCTTGGCCTGCTCGGCGTGTGCCTTGCTCTTCTCCGTGCCCGACATGGGGACCTCCTCGTGTAGTACCGGATTGGTCGTGACCGCTCTTCTGCTCGCGATCGCCGCCCGCAAACCCCCCGCCCTGCGGTCGGGCCTCTGGGCCGCCGTGCGGCCTGGTTGGGGCGGGTGGTCACAGAGCGGCGGCGTAGGTGTCTGCCATGGGGGTGTGGGGGACGTGTGGTCGGTCGGTGATCGTGCGGGAACGGAGGTGGCCCACACGTCGAGGGGAGTCGGGCCGCGACAGGCGCCCAGGGGATGGATCGTGCGAGCCCGGGCAGCCGACAGGAAGTCCGTAGCCTCGGGGCATCCCCGAGGTGCAACCCCTGCCGAGAGGATGTCCGATGGCCCACGAGACCGAGGTGAGCAACGGCGAGCAGCGGAGGCCGCGCTTCCCACGGGTGGTGGAGCCGCTCCTGGATCCCGAGCTCGGTCTGCTGATCCGCCTGGTGAACGGGGACGGGGAGAACCGCTCCCACTTCGGAGTGTCACTGAACATCCCCGGCGGGGTGATCTACGGGCAGGTGATCAGCCGTGACGCGTACGCCCAGGAATGGGAAGCGGCACTGCGCGATCTCCCCGGAGCCGGAGCCGAATCTCTCGCCCGGCTGCCCAAACTGATCAACCAGGTGATGGAAGAGCAGCACGAAGAGAATGAGACCGACCCGCTGCCGCGCTGGGTACACCTCAGGGACGCCACCTTCCTGACAGGAGCGGCCAACCAGACCATGCACTACGGACTGTGGCGCGGCCGCCTCGCCGACATCGTCGGCTGGTCCCTGTCCATCCCCTCCTGAGGCATTCGGCCATTCGGCCATTCGGCCAGTCGTCCAGTCGGTCAGTCGCTCAGGGCCCGGAACCGGGATCCGGATGCACGGGCCTGGTGATGCCGGCCCGGGCGGCCTCCAGTTGGGCCGCGAAGGCCACGCCCAAGAAGAGTGCGACGCCGGCGAGGTTGGCCCAGAGGAACAGGGCCATCAGGGCCGTCAGCGGTCCGTACAAGGAACCGAAGGACCCGCTGTGCCCCACATAGAGGGCCAGCAGCCAGGTAGCCGTGATCCACAGGGCGAGCTGCACGACGGACCCGAAGGCGAGCCAGGTGTAGCCCGGTTGGTCGCGCCGGGGCGCCCAGCGCAGGACCACCGCCGATGCCATGCAGGCGAGTGCCACGCCTACCGGGACCTTCGCCCAATCCCACCAGCTCAGCCACGCCCCGGGCCGGCCGAACACCTCCGTTACCGCCTTGCTCACCGCCCCGCCGGCCACCGTCACGAGGAAGCCGAGCACCAGCGGCCCGCCCGCACCGACCGCCAGGAGCAGGCTGCGGCCGTACTTCGCCAGGAACGGCCGGTCGCGTTCGATCCCGTAGATGCGGTTGCACCCGCGCTCGACCTGGCCCATGGCCGAGGCGAGGTTCAGTACGGCGAAACCGAGGCCCAGCCACATGGCCACGGTGCCCGCCGTGTCGGCACCGGCATGCGTGCGGGTGGCCAGCAAGCCCTCGCGCACGAGCTCGGCGCTGGCCGCCGGAACGATCTCGCCCAAGGTCAGTTCGATCAGCCGTCCGACGCTTTCGGTGTGGACGGCCGCAGAGACCCCGACCAGGGCGATGGCGAGCGGCACCATCCCGATGACCAACTGGAAGGCGAGGGCCCGCGCGAAGCTGAACCCGTCGGCGTACCGGAAGCGCAGGAACGCGTCGGAAGCCAGCCGCCGGCCCCCGTAGCGGCGCAGCGCGGTCCACGCCTCGTCTCCCGACAACTCGTCACCGATCATGTCCCTCGTCTGCGGTACGTGCACCACTGTTCCCATGCAGGAGGTGTGCTCCGCCGGCCCGTTTCCATGCGTCCGCCCGGCTGCAACGCAGGCTGTCCCCGGGAGGCGGACAGCGCGATGGTCACGCCCACTCCTACCGGCTGACGTCCTCGAGCGTCGGCGACATAGGAGCTGGGAATACCGCGCCGCCGGTTTCGGGCGGCGCGGCAGACGTGGGGGAGGCGGCGGTTCAGCCGGTGGAGTAGCCGCTCAGGTCGGCGATCCGGTCTGGCCAAGACGTGACGCTGAGGACGGCGATGATCCGCCTGGATACGCTGGTCTGTCATGACCAGCTGAAAGGTGCCGCCATGAGCCAGTACTTCGACATCGGCGACGAGACACTGTGGAACCCATCCAATGGAGCGTCCCGCATGTTCCAACGCCAGGTAGCGCTCTTCGAGGCGGAGCTGGAACTCCCTTCAGGCATCGGGCCGATGGAGAACGACGAGTGTCAAATCAGCCCTGACACGTTCGAAACCTTCGTCAACGCTCTCCTGGCGAAGTACCGAAGTACGAGCCACGCCATCTGGCTGGCGCTCTCCGAAGGCTTCATTGCCACAGTGCTCGTTCTTGCGGAACGCGCCGCGATCAAGGTGGACTGGACACGGCACGGAGCCGCCCCGGAAGCCCCACTCGTAGACGTGCAGGTACCCACCACCACTGGGATGTCCGTGCCTGCGGAAGGCGCAGCCTGGGCCGCGGGCCTGCGCGGGAAGGCCCGGGAGCTGGGACAGCGCATGCCCCGCTGACCAGAGCAGCCGAGTCGGAGGAACCGATCGCAATCCCTCCCCGCTGCTCTATGGACGCCCCGCGGCGGTGGCCGCCTTCGGGCGGCAACCCGAGCGGGTGCAGGCACCAGGTGGGTCCGGGGGCCTGCACCCGTGCGTCGGAGTGCGTCACGCCTGAGGCTGAAGGGGTAGTCATCGGGCCACACTTGGGGGAACTCGTGATCATCTCTACCTCGACATCGGCACGCAGCGGAACCCGGTACCGCGGCGGTCGCCGAGCGCAGGCGGCAGTCCTCTGCTGCGGCCTGCTGCTGAGCGCACCGGCCGTCGCCACCGCCGCCACGCCGGCCGCCGCCCATGCCCAAGCGCAGTACGAGGAGCGTGGCCGGGGCACGCTGGTCTCCTCCGAGAAGCTGTACACCCTCGCGACTCCGCAGGCCGTAGCCGCCGAACTGGGCGCGGCCGGGTTCCAGGACGACACCGTCCGGCACGGCGTGGTCGCGTACCGGCTGGTCTACCGGACCGTTGATGCGCACGGACGACCCATCACGGCGAGCGGGCTGTTCGTGCTGCCGCTCAACAGCCCGGGACGGCTACAGGCGGTCTCCTTCGCGCACGGCACCGGCAGTCACAAGGATGATTCCCCGTCCATGCAGCGTGCCAAGTTCGTGTCCGCGCCGGTGATCGCGCATGCGGCGGCCGGTGCCGCAGCGGTCGCGCCCGACTATCTGGGCATGGGTAAGGGACCCGGTTTGCACCCCTGGATGGACATCGACTCCGAGACCACGGCGTCCCTGGACATGCTGAGAGCGGCCCGTGCCTTCGCGCCCCGCACCGGACATGCGCTGAAGCGCGAGGTCATGGTCACCGGCTTCTCGCAAGGCGCCTCGGCGGCGCTGGGACTCGGCCGGGCCCTGGAGGCGGGTGCGGACCGCTGGTTCAGGTTGGGCGCGCTGGCACCGGTCAGCGGCGCGTACGACTTCGGCGGCATCGAATTGTCCGCGCTGCTCGAGGGGAGGCTGGAACCCAAATCCAGTGTGCTGTACGCGGCGTACACCCTGGTCGCGTTCAACCGGCTCCACCACATCTACGACAGTCCTCGCGAGGTCTTCCGGGCCCCTTATGACAGCACCGTCGAGGCGCTCTTCGACGGCGCCCACACGGGGGAGCAGCTGATGCGGGGCACCCCGGGCACTGTGGACGAGTTGCTGACCGAGCACGGCCGCGAGTTGCTCACGCATCCCACGGGGCCGCTGGCGAAGGCGCTGCGCGCAACCGACGCCGTATGCACCGACTGGGCACCCCGTGCCCCGGTTCGGCTCTACATGTCGACCGGGGACGAGCAGGCCGTCACCGAGAACACCGAACACTGCCAGGCGGCTCTGCTCCGCAATGGCGTGGACGCCCCGGTCGTCGATCTGGGCGAGGTCGACTACCACGGATCCCGTCACCTGGGGTCCAATGTGGCAGCCACGTCATCGATCGTGCGCTGGTTCGGTGGGCTGCGCCAGCAGTGACCGCATGACCTCCGAGTACGGGCTCAGCAACTGGGCCGGCGCCCACCCCAACGTCGTCGCCGTCACCGAATCCGGCACAACTGGGTCCGGGCCGCAAGCCCGTGTTGCGCGCCATCGCGACCCTGGACGCGCGCACCGACCGCCAGAGCGACGCCGACTCCTACGCGCACGTGCGGTACGGCGACGAGCCGGTGGGGCGCGGCAACCGGCCCTCGCCCTCGTTGACCGAGGCTCTGTCGGAACTCACCGGGACCAGGGGCGACCTCTACGGCTACCTCGACTCCACGATGACCCGGCCGGCAGCGCTCAGCGACGACCTGTTCGTCGTCCCGTTCTTCGGGAAGACCTACCGTTCGACCAACCTGGGGCAGGAGTGCAGCTTCGCCCTCGTCGATGACCGCGGGGTGTTGCAGGGCCGGCTGGGAGGTATCGATCCCCTTGCCGGGAATGTACGGGTTCCTCGCATGCCCGCCGCGTCTTTCGTCATCAGTTCGTTTGCCCGACAGGTGCTCCCGGATACGAGTCGATGCGGCCGGGCCTTCTGTGCGGCCATTGGCAGTCGCACCCACCGACGGGGTTGGGCAGCAGGCCTCAGGGGAAGTCTCCGTCCCGCGGACCGTCGACTGAAGTGGAGCCCCTGTGACGTAAGCAACCGCTTGTCCGAGAGCAGGGGAAACTTCAGGGGGGAGTGGATGCACGGTGGAACGACGCATGTCGGTTGCGACGCACTGGGGCAGTTACATCGCGGTCGTCGATTCCGGTCGGTTGGTGCGAATCGAGCCGAAGGGTGATGATCCCGCGCCGTCGCCCATCGGCCCCGGAATGGTGACAGCCGCCGACGACAGCGCTCGCGTGTTGCGCCCCGCGGTGCGCAAGGGCTGGCTGAACGGCCTGCCGCGCGCCCACGACACGGCCAGAGGTGCCGACGCCTTCGTGGAGGTGAGCTGGGACGACGCGATCACGCTGGTGAGCGATGAACTGCGGCGAGTGCGTTCACAGCACGGAGACACCGCGGTGTTCGGCGGCTCCTATGGATGGGCGAGCGCGGGCGGGTTCCACAACGCGCAGGGTCAACTCCACCGGTTCCTGGCGCTAGGCGGGGGATACACCGACTCTCGCAACACGTACAGCACCGCGGCTTTGGAGGTCGTCCTCCCCCATGTGATCGGCGGGCACCCGTGGAGCTACCAGTCCCGGATGCCGATGTGGGACGAGATCGCCGAGAACTGTGAGCTCGTGGTGGCGTTTGGAGGGCTGGCCCTCAAGAACAGCCAGATCAACCCTGGTGGGCTGGCGAGGCACCAGACGCAGAACCTGCAACGCCGGTGCCGTGAGGCCGGGGTCCGGTTCGTGAACGTCAGCCCCATCCGCAGCGACGTCGCCGGCTTCCTCGACGCCGAGTGGCTGCCCGTCATCCCCAACACCGACACCGCCGCGATGCTCGGCATCGCACACACGATGCTGGTCAACGGGTGGCACGATGAGGACTTCCTTCGCCGGTGCAGTGTCGGGTTCGACCGCTTCGCCTCCTACTTGGTCGGCGAGCTCGACGGCGTCCCCAAGGACGCTGCCTGGGCAGCGAGGATCACGGGCATCAGTCGCGACGTGATCACCGACCTCGCTCGCCGCCTCACCACGCAACGTTCTCTCATCATGGTCAACTACGCGGTGCAGCGGGCAGACCACGGCGAACAACCGATCTGGATGTCTGTCGTGCTGGCCGCCATGGCGGGCTCGATGGGCCGGCCTGGCCGCGGCTGGGGTGCGGGTTACGCGACGATGGACGCGACCGGCGTTGCCAAAGGCCGCCCCTTCGTCGCGACCATTCCCGAGGTGTCCAACCCCGTTCCGGATTTCATCCCTGTCGCACGGATCGCCGACACCCTGCTGCATCCGGGTAGGACCATCGACTACGACGGCCGGCGCCTCACGTTGCCCGAGCTTCGCCTGATCTACTGGTGCGGAGGGAACCCGTTCCACCACCACCAAGATCTCCATCGGTTGACACGGGCCTGGCAGACCCCTGACACGGTGGTGGTCCACGAGGCCTGGTGGAACACCACGGCCAAGTTCGCGGACATCGTCCTCCCCGTCGCCACCAGCTTGGAGCGCGACGACTTCGCCGCCGGATTCTCGGACCCCCACCTCGTCGCGATGCCGAAGGTCCGCGAGCCGGCGGGCGAGTCGCGCACCGACCACCACATCTTCACGGCCTTGGCCTCCCGGCTCGGATACGAGCAGGAGTTCACGGAGTCGCGCTCCGAGATCGAATGGGTCCGACACCTTTACGAGCAGACGAGGACCACACTCGGCGACGATGCCGCCTTGCCGAGCTTCGACGACTTCTGGCGAAGCTCCACCGCTGAGCTGCCGGCGTCGACCGGACCGTTTTCCGGTAGCTTCGAGGCGCTCCGCTCAGATCCGCAGCGATTCCCCCTGCCGACGCCGTCGGGCCGGATCGAGATCTTCTCCGAGGAGATCGACTCGTTCGGCTACGACGACTGCGCCGGGCATCCGATGTGGTTCGAACCAGTGGAGTGGCTTCATGGCGACGCGGCGGACCGGTTCCCGCTGCATTTGATCTCGAATCAGCCCGCCTCGCGCCTGCACAGCCAGTACGACAACGGTGGCCACAGCCTCGGTTCGAAGATCCGTGGCCGTGAGCCGGTGACGATCAATCCGTGGGACGCCGCGTCGCGCGGCATCGAGAGCGGCATGATCGTACGGGTCTACAACGACCGGGGGAGCTGTCTCGCGGGCGCAGTCCTGTCGGACGACGTCATGCCAGGCGTCATACAACTGTCCACGGGAGCGTGGTGGGATCCGGTCCAGCCCGGCCTGAGCGGAACATTGGACCGCCACGGCAATCCGAACGTCCTCACGGCGGACCGGCCGTGCTCGCGCCTTTCCCAAGGACCGAGTGCTCTCAGTGCGCTGGTCGACGTCGAGGTCTACGGCGATCCCCTTCCTGACGTGCTCGCCTTTACACCACCACACCTCGAACGTTGATACGGAGGCTTCCTGCCTCGTCGGGCAGGTGTCCAGGTACGCCATCGTCAGGCGCGTAACAGGCCGGCCCTGCCGCCGAGAGGCTCTCCACTCGCAGTTTGCGCTTGCGTGACGGCGTGAATACTGTCCGCAGTCATGACTGCACTTCAAGACCTCAAGTACGGCCAGTGGTTCAGGGGCGCCGACGTCGACGGCGACGGGTTCATCACCCAGCGGGACGTCCGAATGATGAGCGAGCGTTACATCGCCGCCCGGGGCACCGCTCCGGACACCGCGACCGCCCGCCTGCTCACCGAGGGGATGGACGGGTTCTGGGCGAACGTGATCGCCCCGATGGATCAGGACGGTGACGGGAAGGTCGATCTGCGGGAGATGACCGAAGGGTTCAGGCGGGTCCTGACCGACCCCGCCCTGTACCCGGAACAGATCGAGCCGGTGACCAACTGCTTCTTCGACCTCGTTGATCTCAACGGAGACGGCAAGATCGATCGGGCGGAGTTCCAGCAGATGTTCGACTCCGTCGCCGGCGTTCCGGGCGAGGACTGTGCCGCGGTCTTCGCCGCTCTGGACCGGGACGGCTCCGGTGCGCTCGACCGCGCCGAATTCCACCAGGCGGTCACGGAGTTCTTCTACGGCAACGACCCGGACGCTCCTGCCAACCACCTGTTCGGCAGGGTCGTCGGCTGACGGCCCCCAATGCGGCCCGGGACCCGCACGCCCACACCATTGCTGGTGTGGGCGTGCGGCGCGAAGACCTCAGGCCGGTCCGCCTGGCTTGACCTCACCTGTACCGGCCCGTACGGACCGGGCATCGGCCGCTCGGGCGGGACGTACCACTTGGACGGACAACACGTCACCGACAAGCCCGGCCTGCTCCTGGCACTCGGCGAAGCCCTCCTCGGCCCCGGCTCCGCCTACGGCCGCGGCCTCGACTCGGTGGACTACCACCTGGGAGGCGGTCTCTCCGTCGTACCCCCGTTCACACTCATCTGGCACCGCGCCGACATCGCACGCCACGCCCTCGCCCGGCACACCGTCGACCACCGCCCCGACCGCTCCTACTTCGAGGTGGCCGTGCGCATCCTGCGGGAACATGGTGTCACCGTGGTACTGCAGTGAGGGAAGGACAGGGATCCGAGCCGGGCTGAAGGCCGCGCCCGACCGGAAGGAGTACCCGGACCGACCGTTCGCCGGCCGCACCAGGCCTCCGGCGCGGCCGGCGCGGGGGAGGCACGAGACGCCACGTGATCGTCCAAGCCGCGACCAGGGCCACGCCCCGCTCGGACCGCGAGGCCAGCCGACGGCGAGGGATCCGTCCCACGCGCCGGCCTCCGGGCGACGCCGGCACGTATCCGCAGGCGACGCCGGTGTCACCCGTTCGGGCGCCGACGGGTGCCGCGTGCGCGGACGGGACGGAGGCTGGGCGCATGGCCGCCAAGTTGATCGTCTACCCGCCGGACGCACAGGGCTGGCGCCGGGTCCGCTACGACGGCACCGCCATTGGGGTCGCCCACCGGCCATCCGACATCCGCGTCTTCCTTGCCGAGGCCGGGCTCGAGAACGCCGAGGAGGTCGACCTCACCGACCCCGACTTCGTCGAGTGGCGAGGCACCGGCCCGGAGGACTGGGAACCGTCCGTGTGAGGAACGGGCCGGACCGGGCCCTTGCCAGACGCCGGACAGCCAGCCGGCACCGAAGTCCGAAGGGTCGCGTGCGCGCTGCGCGCCCGCTCCTCGAGAGCCCGCGAAAGCCCGCCACGGCGTACCGCTCGCCGGTAGCTGAGCCGCGCCCGCGGATGCCGGCGACGTCGGCCATGAGCTGCTGGGGATGGGGCTGCCAGCCGACGACCAGGACACGCAGGCCCATGCTCTCCGCCCGCCGGTGCGGCGGTGGTGTCGTGGGGGTGGGCAGGCCGAGCGGCCGATTGCCGCCCGCCACCGGCTGCGGCGGGGTCGTCGCTGGTCACCGGCGAGGGTCGGGGTGTAGCGGTCGCCGTCGGGCGTTCGGATCCGGGGGCGGTGATCTGCTTCGAACGTTAGACGGAAGTACCCGCCCACCACATGGCCGCGTGCGCGGTAAGGGCCAGGGCGGAGTCCGGCCCGGTTGCGGTCAGGCCCTGGCTATACCCGGCAGGGACGTTCGTACTCGACCTGCTCGAGGAGGTTCCCCTCGCCGAAGTCGCAGCTTCGTGCCGCGCCGCTCGCATGGAACCCGGACTTCGTGTAGAAGCGACGGGACTGCGGGGTGCCCCGCAGCGTCCACAGGTGCACCCGGGCGAACCCTTCGGCCCGCAGCCGCCGCAGGGTCTCGGTCATCAGGGCGGCGGCGACGCCGCTGCCCCAGCCGTCGGGATGGTTGTAGAAGCTGAGGATCTCGGCCATTCCCGGCCGGGTGGCGGACGGTGCGAACGAGGACAACGCCAGCGGTCTGCCGTCCAGTTCGGCTACCAAAATTACCGGTGTCGCCCGAGCGACCCTTTCGTGCCACCGGGTGCGCCGGCTCGCGACCTCGCGGCGGGCGAACTCCGCCCCGAAGAAGGGTGCGTAGGTCTTCTCCCAGGCGGCGGCGTGGATCTCGCCCAGGACCTCCCCGTCCGCGATCCCGGCACGACGACATTCGATCATTCGCCCACCCTACTCAACGCCACTGTGACGGCGGCTTGTTCGGGGCGTCCTGCCCATCACCCCAGGTACCGCCCGGGCAGGCGGGTGGAAGTGTTCCCGCGGGGTAGACGACGAGCACACGCCGAACGGGAGGACCTGCCATGGGCCGACGCGCCGTACGAGCCGTGGGCTGGGCACGTTCCCTGCCCCTGGATACCGATGCCAAGACCGCACGGGACTGGACGCGCGACCACCTGCGCCAGCTGTCCTGGACCGCCGGCACACCCGAAACCGTGCACGACGTCCTTCTCACGGTTTCCGAACTGGTGACCAACGCCCACGTGCACGCACGGAGCAGCGCCCAACTGGTGATGACGTGGGATGAGCGCTGCCTTCATATCGCCGTGCACGATGACAGCTCCGAGGTACCGGTCCTGCGGTCACCGAGCGCTGGCCGGAGCGGGGGACGCGGCATCTTCCTCGTCGACGTCCTGGCCGACGACTGGGCGGTGCGGACGTGTCCGACGGGCAAGGTCGTCATCGCCTGTTTCCGCCCACCGTCACGAGCAGCCCGCTGACCGAGCGCCTCGCCACAGCCCCCGCCCGGTGTTCCCCGAGGAGGTCGCTCCGCCCTCCACAACGCCACCCGCGCCTGACAGCTCCTCGTCGCGGCCCTCCGGGGTGAGCCAACGGCTCAGGTGTGTCTCAGACGCGCTCCAGGACGCGGTGCGGAAGGGCTGGGAGTTCCACCTCTACGGGGTCGTCGGGTCGGACGGTTCCGGTCTGGCGGACCACGGCCATGACGCCGCACTTGAAGGTGAACTCGTCGGAGCGCGGGTCCAAGGCGAACATCTCGCCCAGGAGACCGCTCTGGAAGTCGTTGATCTTGGAGCACGGGTTGCGCAGTCCGGTCACCTCGACCACCGCATCGGCTCCCAGGCGCAGCAAGGTTCCGGTGGGCAGGCCCAGGAGGTCCACGCCGCGGGTGGTGACGTTCTCACCCAGCTGGCCGGCTGACACCTCGAACCCCTTGGGCGCGAGTTCTTCGAAGAGCTCTTCGTGCATCAGGTGGACCTGGCGCAGGTTGGGCAGGTCCGGCTCGTAGGTCATGCGGAACTGATGGCGGATCGTCTCGCCCGCGTGGACGTCACCCTCCACGCCCAGGCCGGCGAGCAGGGTGATGGACGGGTGGTTGGGCTTGCTGAAGGAGTACGAGGCGTTGCGGCTGACCGCGGTGATCCGGCCCGACGTCACAGCCGCTCCTGGGCAGCCCGGGCGAGGACCGTCTCCCGCGAACGGTTCTGCGACGACCACCCCGGCCGGCGGGCGTCGACACGCAGCGGCTCCAGCTCCGCCAGGAGGCGCGGCGCGAGGACGGCCCGCAACCCGACGGCGGGGTCCTCGTCGGTGACCAGTGCGACCAGCGAGGCCGGTGCGTCCTCAGCTCCCATGTCCGTCAGGGTGCCCTGACAGGGGGACAGCGTCAAGGAACCCCGACGGGGAAGGACGGCAACGCAGGTGCCGTCCTTCCCCGGGGGCGGCTCAGCGGCACGGCCGTGCCGGACCGGACCTGTGCGGCGTCTCCTCTGCCAGGCCCGCATCGGTTCCCCCTCGACGAGTTGCGACACGAAGCCGTTCGGCCCCTGCGCCGGTTCCCCCAGCACCGTCACGCGGTGCACGACGCGGTCGACGTCGAGGTGGGCGAAGTCGGTGGCGGCTCTCCAGTTCGGTGAACCCGGTGACGCGGGTGGTCGAGCCGGGGCTGACGAAGAGGGCCTTCTCGCCGGTCTCCGGGTGGACGCGCACCACCGGCTGGACCGCCACCTGCGGGTCCTCGCAGTACATCTTCAGGATCTCGCGGTCGCGCTCGTCGAAGTGGCGCAGGTGGACCGCGGTGAAGAAGGCGTGCTCAGCGGTCAGTCCGTCCACGAGCGCGCGCAGCGGCACGGAAAGGCCCTCGTACGCGGCGACGGTGTTGGTCCACTGGGTGTCACCGCCGAAGGCAGGCGTCCGCTCGGCCCGCGGGATGGACAGACTGGGCGGGTTGACTGACTTTCTGGATGGGGCCACGCACAGGTGCGTCGCACGGCGTGTCTGAACGGCCCCCCGAACGGGGGGGCTGAGAGGGGCTCCGACGTCGGTCGGGATCAGGCCGTCCGGGCCACCAACTGCGTCCACAGCGGCAGCAGCAGCAGCGCGACGACCGAGCTCTTGATGACGAGCGAGGCCGACATGTCGACTCCGACGTCGTAGCGTTGGGCGAAGATGAACAGGTTCTGCGGCGAGGGCATCGCCGCGATCAGGACGAGGTAGCTCAGCCACTCGCCCTCCACTCCGAAGGCGTAGTGGCACACCGCGTAGGTGATCACCGGCAGCGCCACGCACTTGAAGCCGATGATCCACATCTCCTCGAACGAGGTGCCCCGCACCTTCAGGCCGCTTCCGCCCAGGTGCAGGCCGAGGGCGAACAGGGCGACGGGTGACGCGCTGTCACCGACGAAGGCGAAGCCGTCGAGCACGACCCCGGGGACCATGACCGGCAGCAGGTTCAGCACGATGCCCGCGTTGCAGGCGATCACGACGGGGGTCGTCAGCGAGGCCACGACGGCCGATCCGAGCCGCCGCGCCGGACTCCCGACCCGGTCCGGCCGTCCCAGTTCCATGATCGAGATGACGATCAGGGACAGCACGCAGACCTGGAACAGCAGCACCGGGAAGATGGGCGCCGCGTTCCCGAACAGCATGATGAAGACCGGCACGGCGAAATAGGCCGTGTTCACCTGTACGGCGGCCATGATGCGCAGCGCCACACCGCGTGGATCGCGTACGCCCAGGGCCCAGCTGATGACCCCGATCAGCACGGCCGCGGCGCAGGCCGCGGCCGCGTAACCGCCGATGGCCCGCCAGTTGAACAGGGCCCCCAGGTCGCTGCGGTAGATGTTCCCAAAGAGGAAGCAGGGCACGGCGAAGAGGAACGCGTAGTCCGCGAAGGCCTTGGAACTCTCGGCCGGCACCACCTTCCGCCGGGCCAGGACGACCCCGCACCCGAAGGCCAGCACCACCGGTGCGAGTTTCTCCAGAGCATCAACCGCTCCCATGCACGTGCCCTTGCTGTTGCGGCCCCCGAGGGGCCTGTTTCCCCGTCGAGACGGCTTGCTAGCGGGCCCGCTCGCCGGGAACGCGCACCTGTACGCGCCCCCGGACCAGCTCCCGGTAGCCCGCGACGATCCTGCGCGTCACCGCGTTGCCCGCGACGTCGTAGTGGTGATCGTCGAGGCGACTGACGGGGAGGATCTCACACGCGGTCCCGCACAGGAACGCGCCGTCGGCTTCGCCGGCGAACGTCGGAGCCAGGTCGGCGACCACGCACTCGATCCCCTTCCGCTCCGCGATGGCCAGCACGCCCGCCCGGGTGATCCCGTCGATGGTGCACCGGGTCGTCGGGGTGTGCAGCGCCCCGCCCCTCGTGAAGAACAGGTGCGCACCGGTCGCCTCGACGAAGTTCCCCCGGTCGTCGAGGAGGAGGGCGTCGTCGAAACCGGTCCGCAGCGACGCCCTCCAAGGCGCTGTTGCCCGTCTTCAGTCAGACCGGCGCCGCGACCCGGACGATGTCGGGGGCCTCGTAGGTGCGGATGAAGCCGCCGGAGGTCCGCGGATTGTCCACGTGCAGGACCAGCGGGAGGGACACCGCCTGCCGCAGCGCCGCGATCATCGGCAGGGGTCAGGTCGCGCACCGGGTTGAAGCTGTTCGCGCCGAGCATCTCCAGCATCTGCGCCGACGCCGGGTCGCCCTGGCCGCAGTGCGCGGAGACCTTCAGGTGGATCCCGGCCGGCAGGTCACCGGCGGTGCGCAGCCGTCCCAGCAGCCACAGCAGGCCCTCGTCGTAGACGACGAACCCGCGCACGCCCAGGCCGATGCCGCGTTTGGCGTCCTCGACGGCGCGCACGATCTGCTCCTGGCCGCGCAGCCGGTACCCGATCCTGGGCCCCCTCGGGCGTCTGCGCCCCGGCGCCGATGTCGGTCGCGGCGCGGGGCCCCCACCGACATCAGGATCTCCGTGCCGAGCTCCTTACCGAGCGTGACGTACTCGGCGATCTCGCGGGCCGTGTGCCGGTACATACCGCAGGTCTCGGTGATCCGGTTGATGGTGAAGCCCCGGCGCCGGCTCTCCCGCAGCGGCCGTTCGGCGGCCTGCACCGAGTTCACCGTCGGCACGTCGATCCGGAAGTGCCCGCCGTCGGCGAAGACGGCGTCCGAGTCCGGCGTGAGCTCAGGTTCCCGTCGGGCAGGCCCAGCCGGGCGATCTGCCGGCGGGTCTGGTCCAAGAAGGGGTACATGGTCGTCGTCCTCACCTCGTCACCTCGTCACCTCGTCACCTCGTCACCTCGATACCGAGTCGGTCGGCCATGCCCTCGACGATGTCCTCGGCGATGCGGATCGAGGTCGCGCGGTCGGGGCGCACGACCTGCACCTCGCCGAAGTTGCCGAGGTTGCCCCGGCAGGGCGGCAAGGTGTCGCCTCGGGGAAGCGAACGGTGAGCGAGTGCAGGCTGTCGCCGTACTCCTCGGCGGCCCAGGCCAGGTCGGGTACCCGCTCGGCGGCGCCGAACCAGCGGACCGTCGCGTACCCGTCGAAGACCGTCGGACCGCGCTCGATCCGCTCGTTCAGATGGATGCGGACGAGCAGCTCAAAGATGTCCCCGCCGCCCGCGAGGCGGAACAGGTTCGGCAGGCAGGAGCCCATGATGCGGAGGTTGAGCTCGATCAGCCGGGGGATGCCGTCCGTACCCAGCATGACCTCCACGTGGAAGACGCCGAGCCGCAGGCCGACGGCGCCGACCACGTCCTGCGCGAAGCGCATCACCCGGTCGTGCTCCTCGGGCGAGATGCCCGCGGGGATCGTCGTACCGATCTCCAGGGCTTCGTGCCGGTGCCAGGTGGACCGCTCGCTGACGGCCAGTCGCAGGAAGCGGCCGTGTACGAGGCCGATCTCGACGGAGACGAAGCGGCCGCTCAGGTACTCCTCGACGAGGATGCCGGCCGCGTCCGCGTCGTCCGCGGCGTCCGAGAGGACCTCCGCCGGCTGCCGTTCGTCCGCGACGACATGGGCGCCCTCGCTGCTGGAGCCCCTGGCGGGTTTGACGCAGCCCTCTCGTCCCCCGGCGGGTGTCCGTGGTTGCTCGGCAGGGCGTCGCCGCGCGTCGCGGACGTATTCGTTCATACCGGGCCCTGATGTGCCATCAGAGGGACGGTGCGGTCATGTGTCCGCCGTGGTCATGGCCTGAGGCGTCACTCTGGCAGGGTGAGCGAATCCACTGAGCAGCCGAGCCCCCCGTCGGATGAGCAGGTCGTCGAGCGGCTCGTGCCGGTGTGGCTTCGTGAGGCGAAGTCACACGAGGCGTCGGCTGCCCACGAAGTCGAAGAGGATTGGAAGCGCGGCCGCCTGTCGCCCACGGCTGCCCGCGAACTGGCCGACTGGGTCACGGCTCGTGTCACGGAGACGGCGTTCAACGAGGACGAGGGCCCGACTCAGGCCGGTCCCGCCCACATCAGCGTCTCCGACAAGTCGGCCGTCCACCGCTGGCTCGCCACGCAGGGCCACGACGTCTGATGGCATCGCGACGGGACGGCACGATCAAGACCAGCGGCTACCGCTGTGCCGACGTCATCCGCCGGCACAAGGCGGCTATCGCACACGTCCTCTGATCCCGGAGGGCCTTCGAACGCCGGTACCGATGCCGCAGTGCCCGCGCGCGGCGGCGCGGGCACTGCGGGCGGCTACCACGAGGCGAGTCCAGGGGAAGCCGTGTCGACCTCCTCCACGATCTGCGCTCCCGCCGCCGCGGGCACCGTCAGCACGGGTGTGTCGGCGCCGGTGCCGAACGGGCGGGGGCGGCGCTCTGCGCCTCGGCCGACGATCACGGCCTGGGCCCCGGAGTCGTTCAAAACGGCGGTGACCCGGTCGGCCGGAGCATGGCCGTCGATCGGCAGGTAGGCCGCCCCCGTGCGGACGACACCGAGCACGGCCACGATGAGTTCGGCTGCGCTCCAGGTCCACGGCGACCAGAATCTCCGCACCCCCGTGGCAAGGGTGACGTGGCCGACGCACAGGACGCGAAGCGCATCGTCCAGAGCGCCATCGACGCGTACGGGCGGCTCGACATCCTCGTGAACAACGCGGGCGTCACCCGGTTCATCGCACTCGACGACCTCGACGGCGCCGACGCCGACGCCTGGCGGGAGATCTTCGAGGTCAACGTGATCGGCGCCTGGCAGATGATTACGGCCGCCACCCCTCACCTGCGCGCCTCCGGCGCCGCCTCCATCGTCAACGTTGCGTCCGTCTCGGCCACTCGAGCGCTGGGGAGCTCCATTCCCTACGCGGTCAGCAAGGCGTCGGTCAACCACATGACGCGTCTGCTGGCCTCCCAGCTCGGCCCCTCGATCCGGGTGAACGCCGTTGCTCCCGGCCTCATCGACACTCCCTGGTATGAGGGCGCCGAACAGGTCTGGGAGAGCTCCCGCGACTGGATCACCGCCAACACCCCACTGTGCCGCGTGGGCACCCCGCAGGATGTGGCGGAGGCCACGTTTTATCTGGTGAATGCCGCCTACACGACCGGCGATGTACTGACAGTGGATGGCGGGCGACACATCGTCTGAATTTCGCGCGGCAGGTACGAAAGGAAGGGCCGCCTCTTTCTCGCACGCGCTAGAAGGGGCAGCCGCTTTCTGTAGGTGTGAACGTTATGCGAAGATTTCACGAGCCTGATCCGGAATTTGCGGTTCCGTAAATTTTCGCAAATCGGACCGTTTAGGTCGAACAGAAGACGCCCACCGGCGATACGGATGCGGCTCCAGCCGTCCCTAGTCCCACCCCCGTCAGATGGGGCGGGACTACGGACGGCCCGGCCGCATCAGCCGCACCCTCAGGCGGGCAACCGCCAGACGGTGGCCCCACGATTCATGTAATGGGCACAGAATGCATGAGGACCGGGCGGCCGCCTGCTTGCCCGGCGGATGGCCGTCAGTGCTCCGACCCCTCACGACGCTCGCGCAACATGTCCCGGGCTTCCTGACTGCCGCTCGACGCCTCGAGCTTTCCGGTCCCCATGACCTCCTGCGCCGCCTCCTTCGCTCCCGGCTTGGCCGCGCGGTGGGTCCGGCGTAACCGGCGCCCCGTCGTGCTCGACTCAGGCACGCAACCCTCCCTACCGGTCGCGCTGGTCTGGAGGGGGCTACCTCCTGGTCGGGGAGGCAGGACTTCGTCAGGGGCGCAGGGCTGTCCCGGAGATCACGTTCGCAGCCGGATGGTGAGGGCTGCTGCCATGACCCTGCCGGGGTAGACGTAGCCCAACCGCCAACACCTCGATCGACCGGACAGCACACCTAGTCGCTGAGGAGCCGCTCCCACAGCAGCCCGTCCCGCCAGCTCCCGTCGAGAAAGATCGAGGAATGGGCGACACCGTACGGACTGAACCCGTTGCGGCGCAGCACCCGCTGCGACGGCAGATTCTCCAGATTGGTGGACGCCTCGGCGCGGTGCAACCCGAGTTCGTCCGTCATCACCCGTAGTACAAGCCCGACGGCGTTCCCGGCGTGCCCTTGATTCTGGGCGACGCTGGCGATCCAGTATCCGACGGAGCCGCGGCGCAGGTGCGGCTGCGGCAGGATGCCTCCGACGGTGACCTGCCCGATCACCTGGTCGTCGACAAGCACCACGCCCGGCCATACCGTGCCGGCGCTGTATCCGGTCAGCAGGCTGTCGATTCGCTCTGCCTGGCCCTCCCGGGTGAAGAAGTCGGCGGGCTGGGCCGGCTCCCACGGCCGGAAAGCCTCGAAGTCCCGCATCCGATGCGCGGCGATCGGAGCGGCGTCGGTGGGCTCGATCAGGCGGATCCCGGTGCGGCTGCCCATGGGCTGATCCTCGTCGCAGTGCGTGAGATGAGGCGGCCAGCCTATCCGAGGCCCTCCGTGCGGCCGCAGCCTTCGCCCGCTGGGTCCGTCGAGTGGGCCTTCGCCTGGAGCTCCTCCAACGCCTGCAGAGCAAGACGTACAGCAGCGGGCGGACCTGCTCCTCGTCCGCCGCGTTGTCCAGGAGGAGCAGTGCGCGCCGGTCGCGCAGCACGGCGCGGAGCATGCCTGATCGGTCGTCGGTATCAGCTGGTACGGCACTCTCGGCCACTGCGAGCGCGCGCGGCAAGCGCGCGAGCGCCTCGCGCGGGAGGGTCGGCCGCGAGTCCATGCCGCGCAAGCCGCGACGCTACGGCGCCGGAGGAGCAGCTGGGCGTGGATGGCGGCGTGCCCCGCCCGGGTCCGATCGGCGACCTGGACGGCCTGAGGCGCCCCGGAGGTGGCGCCCTCGGCGAAGAACGGGGCCCGGCCCCGGCACACGACCTCGATTCCGGGCCGCTGGGCCAGCCACGCGGCCAGGCTCGATGCCTCCCTGCCAGGCAGCAGGTCTACCGGGCGGCGTGGCTGGACGTCCACGAGGACGGTGCCGTCGTGGCGGCCCTTGCTGGTTGCGTACTCGTCGACGCCGACCGCCCTCGGGGCCGGGACTTCCGGCTCAGGCAGTACGTCGACCAGCCGCAGGACCGCGCTGCGGCTGACTGTTCCAGGGCCCGTCAGAGGCGCTTGGCGCTGCGCAGGGCGGCGGCGTAGTAGCCGTTGCCGTCGAGGCGGGAGGCGCCGCCCTTGTCACCGATGGTGGGGCCGTTGGCCTCCTCGCGGCTCGATATGAAGATCTTGTGCCCGGCGGTGTCGTTGCCGAGGTACATGCCGGTGTGGTCCAGACGGTCGCCAGAGCGGGCGTCGAGCTTGAAGAACACCAGATCACCCGGCTGCAGGACATCGATGGAGGCCGGCCGGTCCTGCGGGCCGACGCCCTTGAGGGGCAGGATCTCCACGCCGGTCTTCGAGCGCGCCATCCCGTTGGCCGTGCGCGGCAGTCCGTTGCCGCCCGTGTCGGAGGCCATCAGCGGGAAGCGGGCGCGGTAGCCGAAGACGGTGCGGATGAAGCCGGAGCAGTCCAGGGCCCCGCGCTTGTTCTTCTCCGGCTGCTCCGTGGTGCCGTTGCGGAACGTGTACGGGATGCCCAGGTAGTCGTAGAAGTCCGACTGCTCCAGGCGCAGGTCGTTGCCCGGGGAGCCGTTGGGGTTGAGCGGCCCGAAGGCCGCGTCGCCCGCGTACTGGACGCCGGCCGCGTCCTTCTTGGCCGGCGCCTGGTCCCCGTACTGGAACGCGATCGCGAAGAGGTCGTCCTCCTCGCTGCCGTAGTACTTCTTGAACCAGTCCTGGAACCACTGTTCGCGCTCCGCGCCGTTGCGCCAGCTCTCCGGCAGGAGGCGCACCCAGTCGTCGGTGACGACGCGGGTCTGCGTGGTGGCCGGCTCGGTGAAGGTGCGGCTCTTGCCGGTGAGCGACGCGGTGCGCGCGCCGTCCGTGAAGGTGGCGAGGACGGCTCCGTCCGCGCTGCGCAGGACGGAGCGCTCGGGGTTCCTCAACCGGTCCCACTTGTGGGCGCCGCCCTGGTCGCCGCCGCCCTTCTGCGCCCGGTCGGTGACGCGCAGCACCTCGGGGGCCTTGGCCTGCTCCTCTTTGCGCAGCTCGTACGTGAAGTACGCGCTGGCGGCCACCAGGAGTGCGACGACGGCGGCGTGCAGGACGGGGCGGTTGCGGCGGGCGGGCTTGGCGGTCATCAGTGTGCTCCGGGCGGTGCGGGTGATCGGTGCATGGCGTCGGTCAGGCGTGCGGCATGAAGCCGAGCAGGATGCCCGAGGTCAGGACGACGTACGTCATGAGGGTCGCTGACCCGGTGGCGAGCATGGTGGCGCCCTTGGGCTGGCGGACGAGCTGATAGGCGATCAGGCCGGGCACGATGAACCCGAGGGTCTGGTTGGCGTACAGCAGGGGGAACTTCATCTGCAGCACGATGACCACCGTGGCCTGGAGGAGCACTCCGATGAGGACGACGGCGGCGAACAGGCGCTTGCCGTAGAGGATCACGAACTTCTGGGTGACGAGGGTGAGCGCGTAGGTCAGGGCGGTGATGCCGACGACGAGCGCCGCGCGCTGCAGGTCCTCGATGAGGGTGAGCGCCAGCCAGCCGGGGGTGATCATGCCGCCGGGCGAGAGATTCGTCGTGAGGTAGCAGAGCAGGGAGAACAGCAGGCCCAGCGCGATGCCGATCGCGGCGATCTCGGGGGTGAGGACTGCGGGGATCAACGAGGTTCTCCTGGACTCTGCCACTGCGGGTTCGGGTGGGGCGCGTTCGGGTGGGGCGGCCAGGCCTGTTCGGGCCACGGCTGCTGTGGGTTCGGCTCCTGCGCGTACGGCGGCTGCCCCTGGGGGGCGGGCCCCGCCTGCGGCTGCTGCGGGTTGACGTACTGCCGGGGCACCGGGGGCGGCGCGAAGCGGGCCTCCTGGGCGGCGGTGAGGTCCGCGTACGGGTCCAGGTGCGTGGCGTACAGCGGTTGTGCGGGCGCGGCCTGCCCGTATGCGGCGGGCTCGTGGGCCGGGGCCGCCTCGTCGGGCTCCTCCTCGAAGCCGGGCAGTTCCGCCAGGTGCTCCAGGAGGATCTCGCCCTGGCCGTGGATGTTGCCGATGGCGACCAGCGAGGAACTCTCACCGAGATGGCCGAGCAGCTCGTTCATGAACTCCTCGCCGTCGCGCTGGTCGCCGCCGAGGTCGACGGCGCGCGCACGCCACTCGGACGGGATCGCGTCGATGGCGCTCTTGGCCGGATGTCCGATCACGAAGACCTTGTCGGGCATCAGGTCGGGGATGATCTGGCCCATCTGGCCGTTCCGCTCGACGCGGTCGGGACGGCAGTTGATCACGACGTTCAGGGGGCGGTCGATGGCCCCGAGGTCGAGGAGCTGGTTGATGTTCATCAGCGTCGACTCGGGGTCGTTCGCGGCGAAGACGTTGGCGAAGCGCACCCGCTTGCCGCCGGGAGCCACGTACCTCTCCACGGACAGCACGCCCGGGTCCGGCGGGGCGTCGTACATCCCCTGGAGGGCCGTCTCGCGGTCGACGCCGAGGAGGTCGGCGACGGTGAGGGCGATGGCGACGTTCTCCTTGAAGGTGAACCAGCTGAAGCCCCGCAGCTCTTCGTCGCTGACCGTGTCGGGGTCGGCGTAGACGAGCGTGCAGTTCCGCGCGTCGGCCTCCTCCTGCAGGACGTGGAAGCGCTCCTTCTCCGCTGTGACGCAGATTCCGCCGTGGGGCATGGAGCGCGACAGGGAGCGCGCGATGTCGTCGAGGGTGGGGCCCATCTCGGCGACGTGGTCCTCGCGGACGTTGCACAGCACGCCGATGGTCGACTGGATCAGCTTCGACTGGTTGATCTCCTGGAGGGCGGGCATGACCGCCATGCACTCCATGACCAGCACGTCGGGCCGGTAGGCGGCTGCGCGCCGGACGATACCGATCTGCTCGACGACGTTGGCGATGCCGAACTTCCGGTAGACGGGCTCCTCGGTGGCGTCGGGGTGGATGAAGCGGGCCGCGGTGCCGGTGGTCTTGGCGACCGTCAGCAGTCCGCCGCCGCGCAGGGCTCCCGCGCACAGCCGCGTGATGGAGCTCTTGCCGCGGATGCCGTTGACCAGAACCCGGTTGGGTATCTGCACGAGGTTGGCGTAGTGCCGACGCTGCTCGACGATGCCCGCGACGAGCATGACCAGGCAGCAGAAGAGCAGCACGCAGTAGAGGAAGAGCACGGTTGATCAGTTCCTTCCGGCCGGGGCGGTACGGCCGGGGGTCCGGCCGGCGCCGTCGCCGGCGGCGTCCCGCTTGCGCTGCTCCAGCAGCTGCTGGCGGATGACTTCGAGGCTGCGGGTGACGGCGCCCACCTCGTCGTGGTGGGTCGGGTAGACGACGGTGCGGCGGTCGCCGTCGGCGAGGGCCTCCGCACGCGCGGCGAGGTCGCGCAGCGGCCGTACCACGACGATGTGCATCCAGCCGAGGCAGGCCGCGGCACCCGTGAGCCCGAGCAGGCCGGCCAGCACGGTGCGGTTCTGCGCGGTGTACGCCGGGATCTCCAGGCCCTTGGCCGGCTGCCAGGTGACGACGGTCCAGTCCAGGGACTGGGCCACACCCCCTCCGGTCATCGGCGCCGCCGCGGCGATGGAGACACCGCCGTCGCGCAGCACGGCGCTTCGGGGGCCCGGGCCCTTGCCGGCCTTCCCGTTCGCGCCGCCCTTCTCGTTCGCGCGGGTCACCAGGGCGTCGAGCTTGGCGTCCGACAGCGACTGGAAGGCCCGGTAGCCGTTGTTGCCGCCTACCACCCGGTGCTTGGCGTCGACGGCGCGGACCTCGCCCAGTCCGGGCCGCTTGAGCAGGGCGTTGAGGAAGTCGATGCGCAGCTCGCCGACCACGGCCGCGCCGCCGAGGCCGGGTGCCTCCGCGTACTCGGTGATGACCGGCTGGTTGCCGCTGTCGACCAGTGTCACGGGCTGCCGCGACGGGCCCTGGCCGGCAGTGTGGCGCGGCTTGCCGCCGGCGCGGGCCATGACCGTGCCGTCGGCCTTCAGGACGTAGAGCGATTCGTAGCGCCCGTGCTGGGCCCGGGTGCGCTCCAGCAGCTTCGTCATCTCGGCGGGGGTGGTCTTGTCGCTGATGACGGAAGCGACGGAGGTGAGGTCGGCGTGGCCTTCGTTGAGGGCGCGGCGCACCCGGTCGGCCAGCGTGTCGGTGCGCTCGCGCTGGTCGTCGAGGATGGTCTGCGGCACCGCTACGGAGGTTCCCGCCCGGTTGAGCGCCAGCAGCAGCGGCGCCGACCACACCAGGAGCAGGATCCCGCACACCGCGATGAGCGCGCGCGTCCCGATGCGTGCGCGGCGGCCTGCGCGCGGGCCCGCGCCGTCCGCTCCGGGCTCGCCGAGGAGCTGGCGGCGCAACCGGTCGAGGGCGGCGCCGATGCGGGCGGTCTCACCGTACTTCGGTACGGTCACAGGACGGTGCAGGTCGCCGCGGCCGATCCGGCGGCTCTCCAGGAACAGCTGGAGCAGCGGGCGCTGCACGGTGACCACGAGCAGGGCCACGGCGAGCGCGCCGAGGACCAGCAGCGCGCCCGCGGCGGCGATCCAGAAGAACGAGTCGACGGCGGCGGAGCGCTCCTCGGCGACACGGACGAAGGAGACGACGGTGAGACCGAGGGCGGTCGCGTCGGTGCCGACGCCCGGCTGCGAACCGGTGAGCTTGGCGTAGCCGGCGACGGAGCGCTGGCCGGCCTTGGAGTCCCCGAGCAGGCTGCCGCTGACACCGGCGAAGCCGCCGGAGCCCGGCTCCTTGGCCTGGAGCGGGTGCGTGTCCGCCTTCTGGGCCACGGTCTTGGCGTACTTCTTGAGCTGTTTCCTCTCCTGCTCGGAGGCGCCGATGCCGTCGCTGCCAAGGACCTGGCCGGACGCGTCGAGGACGGCGATGGCGCGGGACTTGCCCAGGCTGACGCCCGGGACGTTCAGGCTGCTGGAGGCGACCAAGAGCTGCTGGGGCCGGCCGGGCCAGGAGAGCAGGGCGAGGGTGAGCAGGCGGGTCTCGCCGTTCTCCAGCCGGACCATGCGGGGGGCGAGGCCCGACTCGCCGTCCAGCGCGGTCAGGTCGAGGGCCGTCAGCGGGAGGTTCTCGCCGCGCTGTGCCTGCAGGCGGCCCGACGCGATCTCGATCACGGCCGTGCCGCGCCACTTCTGGTAGACGCTGCCGAGCTTGTCGAGCACGGAGTCGGGCGATACCGGCTCGCCCGAGCTGAACAGGGAGGCGGTCCTGCCGATGTCCGTGATGCTCTCGTCCAGGGAGGCGCGCAGGGCGATGGCGCCGTCCTCCGCGAAGTACTGCTGCGAGGTGAGGACGGCCGGCGGCACGGCCTCGTCGCCCACGCGGCCGAGCTGGAAGGCGGTGATCGCGGCGAGGGCCAGCAGCATGGCGGAGAGGGCCGCGATGGGTGGACGGATGCCGCCCAGCAGCGACATGTCCGCTCTACGGCGGGCGCGGCGCTGCCGCCTCGATCGCGACGCGGCCAAGGAAGGCTCCTGTTCGTGCTCTCCTGCGGCGGGTGCGGCCGGCGGAGTGGGTGATCGGGGATGAAGGGTGTTCAGGGCGCACGGCGGGAGCCGCGGGCGGTCTCGCGTCAGGTCAGCGCGGACCGGGCCGCCCCGCGGGGCGCACGGGTGATGCCGGCGGTTCGTCCGCCTCCCCGCTGACGCACGCCCCGTGGCCACCCGGAACACATCTGGAAACGGGTGCGGCCGAAGCAGGCCGACCAGCGGTGGGAGGGAGAGCGCAGGGACATCACTCCGCTATTTTCATATGACTATGAGTGCTCCACGGACATGGCTGATAACGATTGCTGCTCTGTGTGGCGCGCTTCTTTCCCTTTGTGTCGTTTTGGCGCTTGTGTCGGCACGCTCGGGCGGCGCCCCGCCGACCGCCCCCGGACCACGCCCGTCCCCATCCGACGATCTGGAGCAGCGCATCTCCCGGTTCACCGCGGGATTCGGCCAGCGCGGGGGGTACCGCACCCCCACCGACCGCGAACGCCGGGCGTTCACCGGGGCCGTTACCCATCTGCTCGACGGTGATCCCGAAGCCGCGCGGGCCGGGCTGACGGAGATCGACTTCACCCTCCGCACCGTCACGGACGCCGCCAGCGGACGCCGGTACGCCGAGGTGGCGGACGCGGCGAGTGAATCCGGCCACACCACCCGCGGCTGGGGCCGGGTGTACGTCGACCTCGACGGCCCCGCGCGCTGGTCGGTTCAGGTCCCCCATCCCGTCGCCGACGCCCGCACGGAACTCCTCGGGGCACGGGTGCTGCGCGGCGCGACGGGCGGAGTCCTGGTGCTGGCCGGGGCCCACCGAGACGCGGGCGAGGACGGAGCGGCGGACGTGGCGCACCGCGAGGACTCCGTGTTCCACGCCGTGGTGGACGAGCTCACGCGCAGGAACCTGCCGGGAGTCCAGCTGCACGGATTCGCCGACGAGTCCTTCCGCGGGCGCGACGCGGTGGTCTCCACCGGCCGCGGCGACAGTGCGGTGGCGGACGCGGAACAGCTGACCGCGGCACTGCGGCGGGACGGCCTGGACGTGTGCACGGCGTACTCCGCACCGTGCAAGCTCGCCGGGAGGGAGAACGAGCAGGGCCGGACCGCCGCCGACCGGCGCTCCCGCTTCCTCCACGTCGAGCTGAACAAGACGGTGCGGGGCGACGACGCGAGGCTCCACCGGGCGGCCGCCTCGATCACGACCCTCACGGAACGCTGGTCCCGGCCGTGACCTGAAGTTCGCAACCTCGACGACGCCGCAGACGGCGAGGACGAGGAAGACGGGTTGGGGTGGCTCAGTCTGCCCGGCTGTTCGCCTGCCGGGGCAGGCAGAACATCAGGGCCCACATCAGGGCGAGGGCGCCGCTGACCCACCAGAGCACGCTGGTGAACGCGTCGCGGTTGAGTCCTGCGTCGGGTGAGCCGTTGGTGGCGGCGAAGAACACGAGGGCGGTCAGCGCGGTGCCGAGGGCGATGCCCAGGTGGATGGCGGTGTTGAACAGGCCCGAGGCGGACCCGGCGGCCTCGTGCGGGACCCTGGCCAGCGACATGTCGGCCAGCGGGCCGCTGACCATGCCGAGGCCCAAGCCGATCAGTACCACCGGTGCGGTCATCGCCACGAGGGTCAGGTCTGCCTGAAGCCGGCCGGCCTGGAGTCCGTAGGCGGCCATCGAGGCGAGCGCGATGAGGGTTCCGGCCTGGGGGAGCCGGCGGGCGAAGCGTCCGCCGCTCTTCGCCGCGACCGTCGCGCCGGCCAGTTCTCCGAGGGACAGCAGCACGAAGGCCAGGGCCGCGTGGAAGGGGCTCAGGCCGAGGCCGTGCTGGAGGTAGAGGGTCCAGGTCATGAAGAACAGCCCGCACAGCAGGCCGAGCATCAGCTGCGCCGACAGGCCGCCGGAGAACTGCCGGTCCCGGAGGAGGGACAGGGGGATGAGCGGGGCGTTGTGCCGCTTGCGCTGCTGCTGGCGCAGGAAGGCGCCGAGCGTGAGGAGGCCGGCGGCGAGCATGGCGAAGCACCACAGGGGCCAGTGGTGGGTGTGGCCTTCGGTGAGCGGGAAGAGGATCAGGACGAGGGCCAGCGCGGACAGCAGCATGCCGGTGAGGTCGAGCCGGTCGGCCTTCCGGACGGTCGACTCAGGGACGAACCTGCGTCCCAGGAGGAGAACGGCGAGCCCGACGGGCACGTTGAGCAGGAAGATCGGCCGCCAGGACAGCCCGAACAGGTCCGCCTCGGTGAGCAGACCGCCCATCACCGGGCCCAGGACGTTGGCGAGCGAAAAGGACGGCCCCGTAGAGGCCGAAAGCCTTGCTGCGGTTCTCTCCCTCGAAGGTGACGTGAAGGGTCGCCAGGACCTGCGGGATCATCAGGGCCACTCCCACACCCTGGAGCACGCGGGCACCGATCAGCACGCCAGGCCCGGCAGCGAAGCCGCACAGCAGCGAGGCCGTGGTGAACACGACGGTGCCGATGAGGAGGATCCTGCGCCGGCCGTGGATGTCGCCGAGGCGCCCGCCGGTGATCAGCCCGACGGCGACGGGCAGTGAATAGCCGGCGGTCAGCCACTGCACCGCGGCCGGTCCTGCGCCGGTCGACTCCTGGATCGCGGGCAAGGCGGTCAGAACGACCGACTGGTCGAGCATGTTCATGAGCTCGGCGACCAGCAGCACCAGGAGGGCGATCCAGGCCGCCAAGGCCATCTTCGGGTGGCGAGGTGCTGGGAGGCCCGAGGGGTGGGTGGTGTGCTGCGGCTCGTTGCCGAGCGCGGAGGAAGACACGACGGGGACTCCTGATCCAAAGGAATCGGGGAGCGCTGCCGATAGCCGCACCGGGGCCGGAAATCACGGAACCCGGGGCAGACGGCAGAGCTGCACCCGGGAAAAGACAGAAAACCGCGGGGGAGGGTGACGCGACTCAGGCCAGCGCGACGTCCGCCCCCGGAACACGTGCGAAGACTCAGCACGTGGGGGAATACGGACCGCTACATGGCCTGGGGTATAGGAAGTCACCTCAAGATAGACACGGAAGGAACAGGAGATCCGGTCCCTGCCCCCGAGACCTCGGGACAGGAACTCGTCCACGGTACGACACCCCCGGGCCCCGCCGCACACCACGTAGTGGGGCCCTCTCCAGGACGCCGGCGACATCCCCGCCCCCGCCGAGTCCGCATCGGCGGCCGGACGACCCGCTCACCCCCACTCCAGCCAGCCCGTGATCGTGTGCATCAGCCGGAGACGTCCGTGGGTTCGGTGGGAACGCGGGGCTGGGCTGCGAGGCGGCGGGCTTCGGCCGTGACCGCGGCATCGACCTGGTCCACGGTTCCGTCGCCGCATTCGAGCATGGCGTACTCGTCATCGAGCTCAGCAAGCCGTTCTGTCAGGGGCAGCTCATGTCCGTAGCGCTGATGAATCCGGAAAGTGAGCTCCCAGGGTTTCAGCCCGCCGGCGAGCATGCGTCGTGCGAGCGCTCGCGCCGCGGCTTCTTGGCCGGCCTCGCTGGCTACTGGGTGGACGGTCAGGCCGAGTTCGGCAACTGCTGGCGGAAGCAAGTCGTGGACGTCGTAGTCCGCCTCGGCACGGGTGCAGGCGGCGAGGACCCGAAGGCCGGGGGTATCGAGCCCCGCGACGAGCGCATCACAGGCGGCATGGACGACCTCGCTGTTGCTGTTCAGCGGCCTGGTGCAGCAGCGCCGATGCTCGCCCAGGCCGCCGAGTACGTCCCCGGCCCCGGCGTCCAGGCGAGCGGCTTCCCGGCGGACATTGGTTCGACGGCCCCCGCGCGATCCTCTCCACCCCCACCGACGTCGGCGGCCGGCTGCTCCAGCAGACCCGGCGCGGCTCCCTGCTCCCAGACCGGTTCCCCGACTTGGTCGCGGCCGCCGGGCAACTGCCGGACGGCCTGGTCCTCGACGCGAGCGTCGTCTGGGACACCGCAGCCGGCCGGCTGTCCTTCGAAGCCCTCCAGCGCAGTGCCGCCGCCCGCGGCCGCACCACCACCGCCCTCGCCAGACCCCCGCGTTCTTCATCGCTCACGGTTTCTAACGTTCCGACAGAGGAGCGGCAGGAGCGCCGACGCGAAGGTCTCGCTGGACATCCAGCCCAACGGCCGGGTGAAGCTGCATGTGGAGAAGCTCGGTGCGCTCGGCGAGCCGAAGTCCCTGGCCTGGCTGGGACGAGGCCGAGCGGGCAGGGCTGAGGGCCGAAGCCGTGTTCCAGGCTCGTGGGGAGAGTTCGCATGCTGTGGGCAGCGAAAGGGGGAGGGCTGTGGCTGTGTTGTTGGGGCAGCAGGACTTGGACGTGCGGGTTGAGTTCCGATCCTTCGGCTTCCAGGAGTCGGACGACAGTGTGGTGCCGGTGCCGTTCCCGGACGACTTCCAGTGGGGGGTGTTCCTGCAGGGACACGTCCGGCGGTTCGACGTGTTCAGTGCCGGCCATAGCCACACCGCCTCGCTTGCCGTCCGGGTGTGGGACAGCCCGCCCGACAGTGGGGCCGGTGACTGGGATGAGCAGGCGGAGACC
Organism: Streptomyces subrutilus; assembly: GCF_001746425.1. GTDB lineage: Bacteria > Actinomycetota > Actinomycetes > Streptomycetales > Streptomycetaceae > Streptomyces > Streptomyces subrutilus_A. Next base: position 7,085,362 of record NZ_MEHK01000001.1, read on the forward strand.
GATTTCGAGTCGGTGACCGGCGATGTGGCCGTGTGGGGGTCGGGCCGCTCTGAGGAGCTGATCCGTCTGGCCCGTCCTGGGATGTGGCGGGGTCGGGTGCGCTGTGCGGGAAGGGCTGAGGTGGCGAGCGTCACGCAGTCTGAGGGCACGGCTTACGGTGTGGAGCGTTACGCGATCGATTTCTGGCCGGAGACCGGCTGAGGTTCCGGGCCCTCCCACGGGGCCCGGCCCTGGCACGAGCGGGTCAGCTGATCTGCACGAGGAAGCCGTCCTCGAGGCCGTCGATGATGTGGTTCTTGTAGAAGCCGGGCAGCAGCGTTCCAGCCGCTCCGTTTTCACCCGGCTGACGGCGGACTGACCGCACCGTGTCGGCGCAAACGGCGGACGCAGTCACCGGGCCCGCCTGTCAGCGCTAAGGAGCGGGCACGTGCGGGCAGGAGCTGTTCTGGAAGCCCACTGACGAGGGTCCTGAGTGTGTCCGTCGCCCCGTCCCCCGGTCGGAGCCGCTCCTTCGTCTCCGCTCCGCGATCGCGGCATCCCGCTGGGAACGAAGGCGATTCGGCTGGACTGCACGCGGCCCCCAAGTATCCATCGGCAGGGAGCGTCACAACTTCCCACCGGTACCCACCCGAAAGGGTGGGTACCGCGCCTTCAGCAGAGCTCGGTACGTTTTTGGACGTCAGAGCCGCACCCAGGAAGGCCGCCAACCGCTGCGGTTGTTGCCGGCCCCTGCTTCTCGGGTCGCGGGAACTGCCTCGGCCATTCTTCATGACCCCCGAACCTCACGAAGGAGACCTTGTGAAACGAGCGGCCGTTTTGGGCCTGCGCTCCACCGCCGTGGCGCTTGTCGCATCCGCGTGCCTCATCGGAGGCGCCGTGTTCGCCCAGGCAGCCCCGGCCGGCGGCGTAGCCGCCCCGGGGCCGGGAGGGGCAATCAATTCGAGGGACGAACCGGACCGGACGGCTACCGTCGGGCTCCAGCCACGATGCGTTTGGGGTTCTACGCCCTGGAGCCTGAGCCATGGGCGCTCTGCTGCTGCCGACCGACGACCCGGTTGCAGTGTTTCCCCGGGAGCCCCTATGGGTTTGGTCAACACGTGGCGACGGAGACGGGTTCTTGATGTCCGCAGGCTCCCGAGACAGGATCGTCCTCCATCCCGACGATGCACCAGACCTGTCGCGCGACCTTGCCGCTGACCACGTGGGCTGTTGCGGCTTGCACGGCCGGGGCGGACTGAATTTGCTGTGCCCCTGTGGCGCCGCCGTGGGCACAGGGATCAGCGACTGCATCACCGCGTATGAGCTCCACCTCGACCCTGCACGGGTCCATGCCCGGGATGCGGCACTCCCGGCTCACCCACCCTGGCCAACTCCTGGCAGCTGCACCGTTGGCAGGCACCATTCAATCTTCGGTGAGAACGGGCAACATTCAGTGAGACGGGACAGCTGGCGCTCGCCGCGGCGGCGGGTGAGATCCTGTCCCGTCTCCAAGGATCTGGTCCTCGTCTCAGGTGATCTGGCCCGATTCGCTTGCGGTTTCAGGTGACCTGGTCTGCCAGCCTCCTAGATTGGTGCCAGGACACGGTCAAGCGCCGCCCGGCCCGCGGGCCCCCATGTCGGCTTGCCGCCTGGCAGGCCCCGCTCCCCGGCCCGGCCCATGAGGATGAGGAAAAGGCTCTTCGCGGCAGCCAACCCTCGTGCGCGCCGGATCATCGCCTCGTCCGCGTGTGCGTACGCGTCGAAGAACCGTGCAGCCGCCCCCGCGGGAAGGAGCACCCAGGCAGCCGCGAGATCGACCGCCGGATCGCCGGCGCACATGTCACCGAAGTCGATCACGCCCGAGAGCGTCCCGCCCGAGACGACGACATTCGCTGGATGAAGGTCGCCGTGCAGCCATACAGGCGGGCCCTCCCAATCGGGAGCCGCAACGGCCTCGTCCCAGACGTCCCGGACATTCCGGAGGTCAGCGGCATCGCCTCCGGAGGCGACTTCCTCGAGTCCCTTTTCGAAACCATCCGAGAGCGTTTTGAGGGGAATGCCGCGATCCTGACTGACCGGTGCATCTGCGGGCGCCTTCACATGGAGTGCTTTGAGGAAGCCCGCCAAAGTGTCGGCCGCGCTGTCGTGGCTGATTGGGGCGCGGTCGGCTGGTTCGCCGGGTACCCATGTCGCGATGGTCCATGGCCGCGGGAAGCGTGCGGACGGTTCACCGATCCGCATGGGGGTCGGGACCGGAAGTGGTAGACGCCGGGCCAGGGCGGGCAGCCACCGGTGCTCGTTGCGCAGGAGGGACGGGGCACGCTCCGTGCGCGGCACGCGCACGGCCAACTCGTCTCCGAGACGCCACAGTTGGTTGTCCCAACCGCCGACCACCTCACGCAGGTCCAGTCCTGCAAGGTCCGGATGCTGCTCACGCACCAGAGAGCGCACCAAGTTCTCATGGATCTCGAAGCTGTCCATGATCTTACTCAACCATCGATGACATGGGACGCTGAATCGCTGACGTGCTGGAAACGGGCTGTCGCTCGTTGGGGTGACGCCTTCCGCGTCCGGGGCACGGGGCTCCGCGGGGTGTTCCACGCTCGCAGTGCAGAGCTGAGGGCGGCGGGGAGGTGCTCGTGGGTGAGCCTGCGGAGGCGGCACACGCCTGGGAGTTCGCGGCTGACGTCTAGGTGGGCTTCGTCGGTGCCGATGGTGCGCGGCGGCTAGGGCCGCTCGCCCGTTTACTGGGGTGAGCCCTTCGAACTTCCTCACCGGCGCGGAAATTCGCCGCGTTCAAGGGGCAGAAGAACTTCACGGGCGACTATTGGGCGGTGACTTCGCGTTCTCTGGTGGGCTACGAGTCGTGGGTGGAGCGGGATGCGGCGATGGCCCTGGACTTCGATCCCGCCGTCGTGGCTCTGGCCTCCCAGCCGTTCCGCCTGGTCTGGCTGGACGACGAGCGGGATCGCGAGCACACCCCGGACTACTTCGCTCGGCTGCCGCCGACTGGCCCGCGCCAACCACCTCAAGCCCAGCTACCTGCGCCCCGAAAGCAACGCGCCCCCATCGTGGGTCCGGCCAAAATCCGTGTCGGCCCCGCCACCGACGCCATCCTCAACGACTACGCCACCACCCACGTCGGCCAACTCCCCACCGTGAGGCTCGTCTGGGAGAAGCTGCTGGACGAACACGACGCCACCGTCGCCTACGCCACCGTCCACCGCTACATGGCCAGCCACCCGCTCAAGAACCCAAACACCGTGATCAGCCACTCTGAACGCACCATGGGGAACCATCTCGCCGCTGCCCACCAGACCTTCCACGCCGCCGTGTTCAAGCACTACCGGGCCCTGCTGACCGCGGTCCGCCGCGATCCAGTCCGGCACGGTCTGGACGGTTCCTTCGCCACGACCACCGCCTTCGTCCTCGGCCTGGACTCCGGAAGCAGCTGGAGCATGCTCGCGGGCTTCCAGGAATGGCTCGTCGTTCGCCGCGGCGCAGGACAGGATCTGACCTGGCCCATCCTCGTCCGCCACCTCACACCCGGAGGATGGGTCCACCCGCTCACACCGCAGGGCCGACACCGCAGCCGTGACCGCGCTCCACCGGCTCCTCGGCGAGTTCTTCGACGCGCGAGAACAACCCGATGGCCTCGGCCGCATCTTCCGGGACTACCAGTCGTGGCTGACGACACAGGCGTGGTATCAGTTCGAAACGACGGAGCCGGACCAGATCGGCTGAGACAGCACCCGGCATTCACCCGCCCGGGGCCACATCATCTGAGATTCCCGGCATCTCCACGTCTCAGCCGAACTGGTCGCCGCAGGTCAGGGCCCCGACTCCGAGCCAGATCATTTAAGACGGGACACAAGGGCGCCGGGAACGTGGTGGAGGCCGGGAAGTGATCCTGGCGCTCGCCGCGGCGGCGGGTGAGATCCTGAGCGGATGAACGAGACATCCGCTGCTCTGGCGACCGCCCGGTGGCCGCTGACCGCGGCTGGGGAGATGGATTGGCTGCGGGAGCTGGCCGACGATGATGGGCTCACCGGCTTCATGCCGCCGGCACTGCCCGACGCCGCCTGGGTGCTCCACTCCATGTACGAACACGAACTCGGGCCCACTGACATGTCCTATGTCGCGTATCAACGAGCCGTGCTGAATGGCGGCGGGCCCGAGATCATTCCGGGCCTCGACCCCGCGGACGTGTTGCGGGGGACGCCGGGCGAGCCCCGCGGCCCCCGTTGGCGCCGACTGCGCTGGGCGGAGCTCTCGCGGCGGACCGGTGATCCCGTGGCGCCCGAGGGGCGGCTGCCCTGCTACCGCTCCTTCCCCTCGCTCCGGGAGCCGAACGGCTGGCCGGTCGGCATCTCGGGGCCGTCCGAGGGCAGCCTGGACCGGACGGGCCCTCGCAGCGGTGCCCGCAATAGCGGATGCCGATGACGACGTCGGCTGGACGGTCTCGGTGGACTCCACCGTCTGCCGGCCTCACTCGCGGGGACCACGCTTGGGACTACGTGCGCGTACGGTCAGCGGCGACTATCAACCGCCCAGTAGCTGTGAGGCGAGGGTGTCGTATGCCCATTGCTCCCACTTGGCCGGTGGCCAGGCGCGGTCGCGGGTGAGGACTAGGAAGAGTTCTGGGCTGAGGACGGCGTAGATGATGTCCGCCGCATCTTCGGCGGAGACGGACGGGCGGGCCCCCGGCTTCTTGATCAAAGACTCTGCCGCCGTCGAGATCACCGTGTAACGCGGGTCCGCCTGATCCGGCCACAACTCTCGGATCTCCGGGTTGGTTGCTGTCGCGGCGCGGACCATCTCGCTGACGGCCGCGACGCGTTCGAGTGTTGCACGGGTGGCGGCGACCAGCGCCGCCAGTGCCGGTGAGGCGGTCCGCGCTGACGTCACCTCGGCGAACCATGGCCTGTCCATCGTCGGGACGGGGTCGTCGTCGCCTGCGATCGCCTCGTCGACGAGCGCTTTGAGCAGCGAAGGCTTGTTCCGGAAGACGAAGTAGATCGTCTGGATCGCCACGCCCGCCCGGTCGGCGATCTCTTGGAGCTTCGTCGCCCCGTAGCCGTGCTCGACGAAGAGCGCACCGGCTGCCTCGATGATCCGACGCCGTGTCTCCTGGGCCCTCGCGCCTTGTTTCCCCTTGCCCTCACGCATGACTGGAGTCTATATCTAGAGGTGACCTCTAGAGGTCACCTCTAACAAAGGGAGCGTGAGCGGTGCACACCATCACCAACCACCAGCAGGCAGCGGCATGGAACGGCTGGGAGGGCACTCACTGGGCCGAAAACCCCGAGCGTTACAACGGGATGATGGGTGCGTTCAACGCGCCTCTGTTCGCCGCCGCGGGGATTACCCCGCAGGACCGCGTTCTCGACATCGGCTGCGGCACCGGCCAGACGACGCTCCTCGCGGCACAGCAGGCGTCCGAGGGAAGAGTCGTGGGAATCGATCTGTCCGCGCCCATGCTGGCACGCGCCCGCCGCGACGCCGCCGCGGAAGGTCTCGCCAACGTCTCCTTCGAGCAGGGCGACGCGCAGGTGCATCCGTTACCCGACCGCGGGTTCGATGTCCTCCTCAGCCGCGGAGGCGTCATGTTCTTCGCCGACCACGTCGCGGCTTTCACCCATCTCGGGCAGGCGCTGGTGCCGGATGGCCGACTCGCGTTCCTCGGCCCTCATCCCGGCGGCCCCGACAGCGCCTACGCCCGCGCGACCGCCGCCCTGTCGCCGTTCCTGCGGGAGGCTTCCCCCGCCTCCAGGGGCATGGGGTCGCTCCTCGATCCCGTACGCATCCGCCAGGTGCTCGCTGCCGCCGGCTTCACCGACGCCGACGTCGTGTCAGCCGAGGCGCCCATGACCTTCGGCGCCAACGCGAAGGACGCCGCCGACTTCATCTTTTCCATGGGCCCGACCCGCCACAATTTGCGCAATGTAGGCCAGGCGACCGTCACCCGCATCCGTGCCGAACTGCAGGAGGCGCTGGCCGAGTTCGAGACCGCCGAAGGCGTGCGACTCCCAGGGTCGGTCTGGATCGTCAGAGCCACGCGTCAGCGTGGCTCTTCCCACACGTGACGCATCGTGCCCGAGATGATGAGCCAGGCAACCTGAGGCACAGAGGGCGGACCCCAGAACGATCCGATGCGCAAGCACTCGTCGCCGGCATGGCGGATCTCCGGGCTCGGCGTCATCGGGGAACACGCCGAGGAGCGTTCCCCGATGACGTCAGAGGGGAGTGCGGGACATCCCGGCGCCCGGTGTGCGACGGGGCCCGTCTGCTGGGGAGCCAGTCGGTGTGGGCGGCCCGGAGCCGTTCCCCGCCGTCCGGCGCAGTCATGGAAGATGTGACGATGACAGGGGAAGTGAGCGAGATCGTTCTGAGCAAGCAGGACCTTCGTGAGGTCACCGCGTTCGCAGCAACGTGTGCAGAGGTGGTGCTCGCGCTATTCGAGGCCGACCAGCCGGGCGACTCGCGGCCTCGAGACGCTGTCAGTGCCGCGTGGGAGTTCGCTCGGGGCGGCGAACGAGGGAAATCTTTGCGCGAGACAGCGTCGGCGGCCCTCAAAGCGGCCAAGTGCGCGGACACTGCGGCTGCGCGCGAGGCAGCGTGGGCAGCGATGTCCGCGGCAGGCGCCGCCTACCTGCATCCACTGGCCAAGGCCACCCAGGTCAAGCACATCCTCGGAGCCGGCGCCTATGCGGCCAGAGCAGCCGAACTCGTCGCCGACGACGATCCGAGCGTTGGTGCCCGGCTCGTTGAGCAGGCGGTGCATCGTGCGACGCCGACCGTCGTTGACGTGCTCAAACGTTTCCCTGCGGCGCCGAGTGGCGGGGGAAGGGTCGGTGAGTTGACCCGGATGCTGGACGCTGACCTTCGTTCACTCACCTTCGCCAAGTGACTTTCAGCATTACGACGGTGCGGGCCCATATCCGTCAGCGGTTGACTTCCTGGGTCGTCAGTACGAGCGCCGGCCGTGGGATCGGCAGGCGTACCTGACGGTCCTGGTACGACCGGCTCGGGCCTGGCCACGGTGCGGATGTCGTGGGGTGGTGTTCATCGGGAGGTCGCCCCTTCGAGATCAGCGGGTGCAGCTGGGGATGGGGTGGACTTGAGGATGCGTGCGGCCACGCCCGCGGCGATCACGCAGAGCGCCGTGGGCAGGAGCAGTGTGAGGTTGAGCGGAATGAGATGGGTCAGCGGGCCGATGACGGCGGGGCCTGCGAGCATGCCGAGGTAGCCGAGGCCCGCGACTCGGGAGACGTTGGCGCCGGCCGCAGCCGGGTCGAAGTGCCCGGCCGCGCTGAACAGTTGGGGGATGCAGCCGGACAGACCCGCGCCCGCGAGGGTCCAGCCGATCAGTGCCAGCGGGACGATGGGTGCGAAGGCTGCCAGGGCCAGTCCGGCCGCACCGAGCGCGGCGCCGTAGCGCAGGATCGCGGTGGCGCCGAAGCGGTTGGCCAGACGGTCGGTGAGCAGTCGGCCGACCGTCATGGCGGTGGCGAACGTGCCGTAGGCGAAGGCGGCGGTCGCGGCCGGAGCGCCGAGCACGCTCTTGAGGTGGAGCACGCTCCAGTCGTTGGCGACGCCCTCGCAGAGCATGAGCATGAAGGCCAGTACGGCGAGGAACCAGATCCGGCGCGGGGTTCCCCGGCGCCCAGGGGCCCGGGCCGCCCCGGGGGCTTCGTCCGCGTGGGATACGGGCTGATGGGGCAGCAGGCCCGGTAGTGCCAGGGCGGCGACCGCAAGGCCCGCCACGGCGGTCACCGCCAGGGTCGTGACCACGCTCCAGCCGGCGCTGAGCGTGAGCGCGCCCACCAGTGCGGCAAGCACACCGCCCACGGAGAACACCGCGTGGAAGGCCGACATCACCGGCCGTCGGTAGCCGCGCTCGACCTGTACGGCATGGGTGTTCATGCTCACGTCCAAGACCCCGTTGCCCAGTCCGAGGACCAGCAGGGCTCCGCCCAGTGTCCAGGCGTCCGTGGCGAGTGCGGGCAGGACCAGGGCGCCGCTGCACAGGGCGGCGCCTGATGGGACGGCTCTGCGAGGGCCGATCCGGTCGGTGAGCGGACCGGCGAGCCGCATCCCCACGAAGGCGCCGCCGCCCAACAGCAGTAGCAGCCAGCCGAGCAGAGCGTGGTCGATGCCGGTGCGCTGCTCGACGACGGGGATGTGGACGATCCACATCCCCATGAGGAAGCCGTTGAGGGCGAAATAGGCGAAGGTCGCGCCACGTCCGAGTCGCAGGAAACGTTGCATGCCCTCGAACGTAATGAACAGTTATTGTGTTTGCAAGTTGTGTTTCGAACATTCATCGTGTTCACTTGAGTCATGAGCGCAGAGCGACTGAGGCAGATCACCGACGCCGTACGCGAGCACGGCCGCAGCAGTGTGACCGAGCTTGCACAGCTCACCGGCGCCTCCGAGATGACCATCCGGCGCGATCTGGAAGCCCTTGCGGCGCAGGGGGTCCTGGAGCGCTATCGCGGCGGCGCGAGGAGCCTGCTGCTGCGGGGCGAAGAACCGCCCTTCGCGCTGCGCGCACAGGAGGGACTCGAGGCCAAGCGCCGGATCGCCGCCGAGGCGGCCGCGCTGATCGCCGACGGCGAGTCGGTGGTACTCGACAGCGGCACGACCTGCCTTGAGGTGGCGCGACTACTCGTGAACCGCCGGCTGACCGTGATGCCGCTGTCTCTGCAGGCGGCCAACACCCTCGCCGAAGCACCCCAGTTGACACTGCTGCTGGCCGGCGGACAACCGCGCCGGGGGGAGTTGTCGCTGACCGGCCCGCTGACCGAGGCGTCGCTCGCCGCACTGCGTTTCGACACGGCGATCGTCGGCTGCTGCGGGCTGACCGCCGAGGACGGCCTGACCGCGTACGACCTGGCCGACGCCACCGTCAAGCGCGCCGCCATCGCTTCGTCCCGTCGCGTCATCGCGGTCGCCGAGGGCGCCAAACTCAGCCGCACCGCCCTCGCCCACGTCACTCCCGCCTCCGGCCTGCACGTCGTCGTCACCGACGACAACGCCCCCACCGATGCGACCGAGGCCCTGAGTGCCGCGGGCGTCACCGTACGAAAGACATGACGCGCCATGACACACGACAGCACCACCGACCACGTCCTGCTCTTCGACATGTTCGGAGTGATCGCCCACCACCAGTCCGAGGCGGGAAAGGCGCGGCTCGCGGCGACCGCCGGGGGCCCGGCCGAGGCCTTCTGGTCCGTGTACTGGTCCCAACGCCGGCCGTACGACCGTGGCCACATCGACGGCAGCACGTACTGGAAACGCGTGGCCGAGATCCTGGGCACGGCCTTCGGCCCGAAGCGGATCGCCGAGCTGATCGAAGCCGACCTCGCGAGCTGGAGCGCGGTGGACGGTGAAATGGTGGCGCTGATCGAGGAGCTGGCCGCGGCCGGTCGCCGCGTCGCCCTGCTCTCCAACATCCCCGAGGAACTGGCCGCCCACTACGAGCGACGCCACACCTGGCTCAACCACTTCGAGGTGTGCGCCTTCTCCTGCCGCATCGGCCACGCCAAGCCGGAGCCTGGCGCCTACCGCTGGGCCTACGACGCACTCGACACCGCACCCGAGCGGATCCTGTTCATCGACGACCGCGAAGAGAACATCGAAGCGGCACGCACGGCCGGCCTTGAGGGCCGGCTCTTCACCACGGCAGCCGACCTCAAGAGGGCTCTTGGAGTGAGCTGAGCACGTGTTGGCCTGGCGGTTGCCCCGTGGGTGATCGGCGGCGGGCCGCCCGATCGGAGGCCAGGGACCCGGCGGCATCAATGGTCCGGGCCAGGTGCTCCCGCTTGCCGTGGCAGCGCTTGAAAGTTCTGCAGGTCTTGATTTCGGTGATGGCGCGCTCGACGCAGATACGTTCCGTGGCGCGAATCGTGGAAACGCCATGCCCAGGCCGTCATCGCCCTCGCCCGCCGCCGCGTCCACGTCCTCTGGGCCCTCATCCGTGACCGGCGCCTGACGACGTTCTACCACCCGAGCCAACCAGGCAGCCGCCGCCACAAGGACAGGAGTTGTGACTGCGGGCCCAGAAACCTGCTGGTCAGACCTGTATCCATAGGGGATGCTGCACGCGTGATCGAAAGAGAGACCGCGGTTCGTATCGTCGAGGAAGAGCTGGACCGCGAGAACCAGAAGTGGGCGGCTCTGGGCGTGGAGCCGGTGTCCACAACAGTGCTGCATGTACAGGAACACGAGCTGGTCTGGAAGGTCTACTGGCAGTCCGAGGAATACGCGCGCACCCGGAACCCCGCCGCCATGTTGATCGGCCACGGCCCCTACCTGGTCGACCGCATCGACGGCGGGCTGCACCAAATTGGAGCCGTATCCGAAATAGAGGGAGCCTGGGAGGCTGACTACCGCGTTCGCATCCGTGGGCTGGCCGTCCGCACCCCTGTGGACGATCTACACGCCGAGATACGCGAAGCTGCCGCCGTGCGCGGGCGCTTGCAAGCGGCACGCATCCTGCGCCGGAGACTGCCGATGCTGTCTCCATCGCAGGCCCTTGAGTACGTGAGTGCGTTGCTGCAGGCCGATGCCCCGGCCCACCTTGTAGCTGTCGCCGTGGAACAACTCATCGAACCCATGAACTCAGTGCTCGCCGTGAAGACCATCCGCCAGGGAAGGCTCGGCTAGTGGAATTGACGTACCACGGTTGACTTCTCCATTGGGAAGCCCGTGAGAGCGTCTTGTGTGGCCCGCGCGAACGCTGCCTGGAGATGCAGTTCGAAGGCCGCACGGTCGCGGACCTGCTGGGCGACCTCGACCACATGGCGGCCGCCGCATAACCGCTGCCGCGAAGGCAACGAACTCGTCGGCGTACTGCGTCCGCAGCCGGACGATCCTCTCCACTGGGACATGGCGCAGGTCGGCCGGACACCCACCGCTTGGGCCGCGGCTGGAAGCCTTTCACTCGCGGTCGCTGTACTGCCTGGGCATCGATGCCGAGGCTGAAGCCGTGCTGGATCACGCCGGTCTGGTAGCCGCCGTCGGCTCCCAGACCTTGGTCACGCTCGATCCCGTGACGGGCCGGGCCGCCGACGGTCGACCCGACCTGCCGAGCGCGGCATCCGCAGCGGCTGCGCCCCACTTCTGACCACTGGGCGTGCCTGTGGCTCCCGGGGCTCTCTCGCCCCGGGAGCCACGGTTACGCATCGGGGTGGCTGTTGTGCCGTCCCGGTGAAGGCCGGGCCGTCAGCAGGGTGCGGTGACGTTCCCGCAGTAGATCCAGCCCCAGCGAGGGTAGTTGAGCTCGTACCAGAGGTTTCCGGCGTCGTTGATCTCTACGTTGTACCACTCGAGGGGCTGCCCGGCGTAGGCCGTGCGCCAGAGCGGGTCGCAGGTCGAACTGGGGCAGGACCTGACCGGAGCACCCGACTTGATTGCCTCGGTCCATGCAGCCGCCCGGGCGGGGGCCTGGTCGTTGGAGGCCGCTCGGACCTCCTTTGTCGCAGCGGCATCGGGCGATGCCGCCTGCGCCGGGGCGATGATCCCGCTGGCCAGAACAGCGGCGCCCATGGTGACGCTGGCAAGAAGGGTGCGTATGCGCACGGTGATGTCTCCGTCCGTGTCGGTGAGGACTGGATCCTTGGCGAGCGGTGAGCGGCGAGTTCACAGCTCACGGTGGTTGCGCCGCTTCCCGCACGGCGCGCGGAAGCGGCTTCTGCCTGCACGCGCCTTGTGCGCTGTGAAGCGGACACTCCCTGCCTCACAGCACCTGCGCTGATCGTCCAACAGCCGGCCGGGCGAGACCGTTGTCGCGTCCAGCTGATGACCCGGCCAAATCTCGTCTTCACCGGCTGCCGTGTACGGCAACAGACTGCTGCTGCGGCCGCCCGGACGTCTTGTACGAATGCGCACCGTCGTCCCGGTAGAGGCTCCCGTCGCTGCTTCACAGGGAGTGGTGGACGACATCGTGAGCTCGGCCGCCCGGGGTGATGCGCTGTGATGCCTTGATCGCTTTCCATCGCAGGCACCACACAAGGGCTGGGGGAGTGCTGGTGGTGGAGGGGTTCCCTGAAAGTACGGGCATCGTGCAACGTCATGTGCGGGGTGCGCCCGACCGGTTAAGGGCGCACGTGGGGAAGTACGTCGGCTTCCGGTTGCAGTCAGTGCCGCCGCAGCGCCGGCTCAGCGTTCCGGCGGCCACGGTGACTCTGTTCCTCGGGTGGGGCGATCCGCTACACGTGATGGATCCCCGCGACCGGCAGCAGAGAGGCACGGGATGGGAGGCCATGGCTGTCGGCCTGCATTCCCACGCGATGACCAGCGAGATCTCCGGTACCGCGAATGGCGTTCAGGTGGAATTCACGCCGCTCGGGGCGTACTGCGTGCTCGGTCTTCCGCTGCGCCATCTTGCGGACAGGGTGGTCCATCCCGACGAAATCCTGGGTCGCCAGTGGGTCTCTCGACTCACCGAGCGACTGGCCCGGACTCCGGACTGGGCGGGGCGCTGCGCGATTCTCGACAACGCGATTACGGCACGGCTTGCCCACAGCCACACGCCCTCTCCCGTCGTCCTGGAAGCCTGGCAACGACTGCGCGAGACCGGGGGCCAGGTGACCGTCGGCGAGCTGGCTGACCTCACCGGTCGCAGCCGCCGTCGCCTTGAGATCCTTTTTGGTGAACAGATAGGCCTTCCTCCGAAGACCCTCGCTCGGGTACTGCGTTTCCAGAACGCCATCACCCTGCCCTCAGCCCCCGGCCGCTCCCTCGCGGAGACCGCCGCTCTCGGCGGGTACTACGACCAGGCACACTTCAACCGGGAGTTCCGCGCCCTGACCGGCCTGACCCCCACCCAATTCGGCAAGCTCTCCTCCACGACCACCGAGCCCACTCATGGACCCCTCACCTCGGTGCTCACGACGTGACACCCGCTCCTTGCCTCACGCAGGTCCGGGAAATCGGTCTCCGGCCGCAGGGGTCACGTGTGACCGGTCCGGCCGGAGGGCTGGGCGATGTGTGCTGGTCTCTGTAAGGCCGGAAGCCGGACCGCGCTATCGGTCCGGCTTCTCACCACGCCATGGGTTCAGATCCTCGTACACGGCTCCTCGACCGGTGCCTCAAGCTCTCCAGCGGAGGCGCTTGGACGAGGCTGTCGGCCTGCTCCCCGGGCGTGCTGCCGAGGCGCCGGCGCAGGCTCAGCGTGGATTCGTTGATCGGGCGAGGCAATGAGGTGTTTGGTTGCCCGGCGGGGTTGTCAACCGCGGTCAAAACCCAGTGCGCTGGGCGGCATCCGGGCCCTACCGTCGGCCTACAGCCAATTCGGTCCGCACCCCTGACGCGCCCACCCTCCGCAGGCCGGGGCACCCGATGCGGCGACCGGCCAGATACGGCCGGTCCGCTTGCCTGGTCGCGGCGCGGCGCCCCGGTCAGTCTCGGAGGCAACGACCGGATCGACCGTCCCGAGAACAGGGGGCCACCATGCCGACGACCGCGGTTCCCGCCCGACCTGAGGTCACCGCCCTCACTGCGCCGGAACGCCGGGTGCTCTATGCCGCGGGCTGCGGCTTGCGCGACGCCGAGATCGCCAAGGCACTCGCCCTCCCCGAACCCGAAGTGGCCGGACTCCTCGGCCGAGTCCTCGCGAAACTCGCGCTGCCCGACCGGGCCGCCGCCATCGTCCACGCCTTCGACTGCGGCCTGGTGGTGCCCGGCCACGGCCCGCGCCGCCAAGCGGCCCACCCGGTACCAGTCCTGACTCCCGGCCCATCGGCCGCGGCCGGCGGCCCGCGGCTCCTGCTCGACCCCCTCGGGCCGCCGCAGGCCCGGCTCGCCGGGGAGTCCGTCGACCTGGGCCCGCTCCGCCAGCAGGCGGTGCTCGCGATGCTGGCGCTCTCCCCGGACCGGCCGGTCAGCCGAACGCAGTTGCTCGACGGGGTATGGGGTACCGAGCCGCCGACGGGCAACGTCGTACCGGTCTACGTCTACCGGCTGCGCAAGCTCCTGAGCACGGTCCCGGTGATCGAGCATGACCGGTACGGCTACCGGATCGTCAACGGCCGGATCGAGCAGGACGTGACACGACTGGAGTCGCTCACCATCGCCGCTGAAGCGGCCGAGCGGGCGGGTGACCTCACCGAGGTGGTGCGGCTTTCCACCGAGGCCCTGGCCCTGTTCCGCGGCGAGCCCTTGGCGGCCCTCCCCGGCCCGTTCGCCGAGCTGGAGCGCCTGCGGCTCGGCCGCCACCGGATCACCCTGACCCAGCGCAAGGTCGACTGCCAGCTCCGCCTCGGCCTCCCCGCCGAGGCGATCGCCGAACTCTCCGCCCTCGCCGCGGCAGAGCCACTCGACGAACCGGTCGCGGCCTTCCTGATGCACACCCTCTACCGCAACGGCCGCCGGGCCGAAGCCCTCTCCGTCTTCACCCGTACCCGCCGCCGCCTCGCCGAGGACCTTGGCCTCCCGCCGAGCACCCACCTACGCCAGGCCCACCGGACGATCCTCTCCGGCCGAATCCCCCGCTGACGGCACCGAGCGAGCCCCCGCCCGGTCACGGGGCCGGGGCGTCGAGGTGGCCGGAGCGGGGCACATCGAGGTCGGCGATCGCAATCGAGCACTTCCTCGACGCGATCGTCCGGTTCCTGGAAGAAAGCGCATGAGCGAGCGGGGGGAGACGAGGGTGGGGACGAGCGGCGAAGACGGGCTGATGTACGTACCGGACGAGGAGGAGGTGCTGGAGGCCGTCGGGTCGCTGGGGCGCCCTTCGACCGCGGAGGAGGTCGCCACGCGGGTCGACGAGCGGACCGGACGCGGCGGCGCCGCGCCTTCGGCCTCCGTGGTGGCGGTGCTCGGCGTCCTGCGCGAGCTGGAGAAGAGCGCGCGGGTCAAGAGCTACACGCCCGAGCAGTGGCGGGCCCTGGGTGTCTCCGTGCACGGCGCCGCGCCCTACACGAGGCTGTGGTGGTCGGTGGAGCAGTGGCGGGAGACGGCCGTCTCCGGAGGGCAGCGCTACCAGCGGGACAGGCGTGGCCGGGAGCCGCGCGGGTCGGCGGACGAGGAGAGCCCGGTCACGGCAAACCTGCAGCGGATCGCGGAGCAGTTCAGGGAGCAGTACCGCTCCCGGAACCGCTTTGAAGGCCCGGGCGCCAGCTGACGGCGCCGAGCGCGTCGCCGGAGGCCCTGGCGGAACCCACGGCGGCGATCGCGCCGTAGCCGACGATCACGGGCAGCGCGGCGCGGTGCGCTGTGTTGGTACGCCCTCCCTCATCGTCTTCCCGCTGACGGTGAACGAGGACGCGCCGCGCAGTGCGGGTACGGACTCGTTCAGCACCTCGGAGGCCGGACGGAGGGGGGACGCCGCAATCGGCTTGGGCAGGCATCCGGTGAGCCCCAGTGCCGCGGCACCGGCGAAGGCGACGGCGGCGCTCAGGCGGTGAGCGGTGCGCACGGGGACTCTCGTCAAGGGCGGCAGATCGGAAGGAGAGTACGGGACCGCCCGGCGGCGGACCCGGGCGGGGTGCGGCCTTTCGGTGCGGACACCGGGCGGGCGGAACGGGCGTCGTGCCCCGGGCACGCGGCAACCTTTCCACCCGCGGTGGCAACTGGCAGGTGTACAACCCACAACCATCCCCCAAGGACAGTGAACAATGGAAACCACCCAGCCCAAGGCACGGCACCGCAGGCGCAGGCTCGGCCTGACCGTCGGCATCCCGTTGGCGACGGCCACCGCAGTGGGCGTGTCGTACGGCGGAGCCTTCGGAGTGTTCGGCGAGGGCGCCCGGCCGCAGGCCGCGGCCGCCACCACGGGCCCGGCCTGGGCCCGTGAGGTCGCGGACGGTTTCGCCTCGGTCAACGCGCTGGGACAGAACGGCACCTACGGCGGCCGGGACGGCGCGATCGTCACCGTGAAGACCCTGGCCGACCTGGAGAAGTACGCGACCGCCCCGAAGCCGTACGTCATCGTCGTGGCGGGCACGATCACCATGAACCCCAAGGGCAAGGAGATCAAGGTCGCCTCGGACAAGACCATCGTCGGCGCAGGCACCTCGGGACACATCGTCGGCGGAGGGTTCTTCCTGGGCCAGGGCGTCCACAACGTGATCATCAGGAACCTGACGATCCGTGACTCCTACGCCGGCACGTGGAACGACAAGGACCACGACTGGGACGCCATCCAGATGGACGGCGCCCACCACGTGTGGATCGACCACAACAACCTGCGGAACATGGCCGACGGACTGATCGACAGCCGCAAGGACACCACATACCTGACGGTGTCCTGGAACCAGCTGAAGAACGAGAACAAGGCCTTCGGCATCGGCTGGACCGACCACGTCACCGCCGACGTCACAATCCACCACAACTGGTTCCACGAGACCGAGCAGCGCAACCCGTCGACGGACAACGTGGCACACGCCCACCTCTACAACAACTTCATGCAGGACGACCCGGACTCGTCCATCACCTCCTCCTACGGCAACTACGCGCGCGGCGGGACGAAGATGGTGCTGGAGAACAGCTACTTCGAGGGAATGAACAACCCGGTCATCAAGGACGGCACGGCCGCTCTCGTGCAGCGCGGCAATGTCTTCGTGGACACCACCGGCCGCAACGAGAGCGGTGGCACGGCCTTCGACCCCACGACCTACTACCGCTACACCCTCGACGCGGCCGCCGACGTCCCCTCGAAGGTGAAGTCCGGCGCCGGCCCCCGCCCCGCCATCGGCACGGCGGCGAAGAACCCCGCCGCTGCGGCCGCGACCACCCTGACCGTGGCCAAGGACGGATCCGGCACGTACAAGACGGTCCAGGCCGCGGTGGACGCCGTACCCGTCGGCAATCCCTCCCGCGTGGTCATCTCGGTCAAGCCGGGCACGTACCGCGAGACGGTGGACGTTCCGGCGAGCAAGCCGCACATCACCATCCAGGGCTCGGGCGCGAGCCGCAAGGACACGGTGATCGTGTACGGCAACGCGGCCGGCATGCGGAAGCCGGACGGTTCGGGCACGTACGGCACACCGGGCAGCGCCACGGTCGCCGTCCGGTCGGACGACTCCCAACTCCGCAACCTCAGCGTCTCCAACGACTTCGACGAGGCCGCGAACCAGTCCCTGAACGGCCACCAGGCAGTCGCCCTGCTCACGGCTGCGGACAAGATCGTGCTGGACGGCGTCATCGTCACCGGCGACCAGGACACCCTGGAGATGGAAACCGCGGCGCCGGACAAGCCCGGCCGCGTCTACGTCACCAACTCCTACGTCGTCGGCAACGTCGACTTCATCTTCGGCCGTGCCACCGCGGTGATCGACCAGTCGGTCATCACCCTCAAGAAGCGCTGGAACGGCACCTCGGCCGGCTACATCACCGCCCCGAGCACCCCGGCCGGCCGCAACGGCATCCTCATCAACCGCTCCACGGTCAACGGCGACGTGGCCGCGTCCTCCTTCCACCTCGGCCGGAACTGGCACCCCGGTGGGGACAAGACGGTCGACCCCCAGGCCACCGTCCGCAATTCCAACCTCAGCGCCGCGATCAAGCGCACGCCCTGGACCGACATGGGCGGCTTCTCCTGGAAGGACGACCGCTTCGCCGAATACATGAACACCGGCCCGGGCGCCGGCCCGAAGAGCACCGATCGGCCCCACCTGACCGACGCCCAGGCCGCATCCCACGAGGTCTCGCACTGGCTGGGCGGCTGGACCCCGTAGATCGGCGGGCGGGAGAAGGGGGCCGGGGACCGGCATCCTCGCCGCGATCCTCAGCGCCGCGACCCTCCTGCTCTGCGCACGCGCCACCGCCGCAGGCCCCGCGCCTGAGACGGCTTCGTCCGCGCGGGATCACCCCTGCGTTCCCGGCCTCGACAGCAGACGCCCGACGCCGGTTGGACGCGGGCGACGTGTTCCGCCACGCGGGAGCTCCACAGCCGCCACACTCCTGGTGAAGCCCCCACTCAGGGTTGTACCAGGTGAGGGTGAGCGGGCGCTCCCGACCGCTGCAGCGAGTTTGGCCGACCTTGGGGGAGCGCAGGATCGTGCCATTGAGCAGCGCCGACCCGTAGCCCGAATCATGCGTCCCGGGCTGGTCGGGACCTTTCTCGTGTGTGACGAGGTGACGGTGTCGTCCGCAGGGGCCCGGGCCGGATCAGTTGAGGGCGCAGGGGGCCCTGCGGGACTGCCTCCCGCGGTGCGGGAGGCAGTCGAGGCGATCGTGCGGGCGGTGGAAGCCGGTGACGACACCCTCAGCGACCGCGTGCTGCCCGGTTCACGCACATCGCAGACTTCAGCGCCCTCATACACCTGCGCGCCCGCCTGCACACCACGCTGCGCGCAACGACGGACGTACGCCCGAACGGCACGCTCCCCTGCCCGGTTGGGCGGTGGCCCGAGGTAGCCGACGACCAGGCCGCCCTGGCCGTCTTGTGCCGGCAGATGATGGGACGGGCCAGGGCGGGTGCTCAGACCACGCTCGCGGTGGAGAACCTCTGGGACGTGGTGACGTTGCATCAGGGGCATAAGAGCCCCTGATGCAACGTCACCACGTCCGATGGGTTCAAGCGCCGGGCCTCTCGGCGTACCGAACGGTGGATGTTGTCGGCTCGTAGTCCCCAACTGTCCAGCGTCATGTTGAAGAAGACCTCCTCACCCTGGCGTAGACAGCCGTCCTCTCCCTGAATGGCCGAGGCTTCCGCCTGAACGTCAGGCCCGGCACCCTCCTGGCTGATAAGACCGGTGCCCCGGTCTGGGTCGAACCACTTCACGACACCGAAGGGCGACACTCGTCTCACTCTCCGCTCTGCCTGGATCCAGAAGCGACACTGTCCGCCCGGTCTCCACCGAGGGGGAGGGCGTGAGCAGGGGCGTGAACCAGCGGAATGCGGCGTGACTGCAGCCGAGGGGCGCCTGGGGCGAGCAACGCGCCGCAGCGGCGCGTTGCTCGCCGCCTGAGCCGGGTGGGTCCGTTCGGTGGGCACCGGGCGACATGCCACGTCCGACCGGTCCGACCGGTGATGGTAGTCGGGTGGGGGCTGGGCAGGCCCTGCTCGATCCTGTGAACCGCATGCGCCTGCAGCAGTCGTGACCGGGGCGCCGTAAATAGCCTTGGGGTGTGAAGTTCCCCGCGCTGGCCAAGCGCCGCTACGAAGCCCTTTGAGTCACCCCACCCGCCATGCGTCACCGATTTCGCTGCAGAGCATCGGCACCTGCGGCGATGACTTCGGCGAGCCGGTTGGCGAGGTCCGCGTTGCACCCTCCGAGCCGGACGAAGCCGTGGCCGGCCACCGGCCCGTCGTTGCTCAGGGAGGGAAGCGCCAGATCGGCGAGGGCGAGCGCCGCCTGCAGGTTGGTGACAGCCTCGTCACCGGCTTGGTAGGCGGCGTCCTGGCCCCGCTTGTACCGGAAACGTTCGGCGTGGGTCATCTCGTACACCATGTTGCTGACCTTCCATCAGACGTGGGGGTGAGGCGCCGGAGCGCCTTGTGTATTCGGTTCAGCGAGTTATGACATTTGCCGGCTGCGCCAGCACTGGCACACCAGGCCCGTGGCCGCCGGCGCCCCGACCACCTCATGGCCTACAGCACGTTGCTCGGGCGTGCCGCAGCGACCGTATGCACGGTTCGCGGGGATCCGGCGCGCACCGAATCGCGGGTGGGCACGCCCAGGCTCGCTTCGCGAAAGGAACAAGGGTGGGTAGACCGTCAGGCTGAGTGTGCGCACGGCCCGTGACCATCGGTTTCGATCTTCGTTTCAAGGACGCAGGGAACGCCCCTTTGACGTGTGGGAGGACCAAGTTGGCCAGGGAGTTACCCTCTGCTACGGCCTCTGTCCTTCGCGGTTGCCGCTCACGGAAGGTCCGACCCACTCCCGTCGTCATCCGGCAGCGCCGTCTCCGCCGGGACCCTCGGCCAGCATGCTCACTCCGGTGTTCGGACGCGGGACCGCTTCCGCTGATGGCGCGACTGTCAATCGGCCAGACCGCACTGTCGGTACACACCTGCGCTCAGCCCTCCTGCGGGAGCTCACCGGCTCCAGCCGAGCAAGGAGTCGGAGAACGCCACCGCCCCACCGGCATGACCTCGCTCGTCGTTGCAAGGCGACCGTGCTGCGCTACCTCCCCCAGTGACCGGAACCCACTGCCCGGGCGAGGGACCGTGACATCGACGAGTACGCGTAGCACTGCCTCACGCGTGCGACTGTTAGGCCTCTTATCCGACTCCGTGACGGTGGGACGGAGGGTGGACAGCTCTGCCCTCGGGCGCAGAGTAGCCGGGAGGGGTACTGATCGGGCCCCGTCTGGGTGTGGCCGTCTGTCTGAGTGGTGCGGACGCAGATGGCGTCGGGTTTCGGTGTCGCGGAGTGGCTTGGCGAGGCGGTCGCGTGAGTGTGATCTGGCGGACCAACTGCTGGAAGCAGGCCAGCGCCGCGACGGCAGGAAGAGCGGACGCAGCCCCGGCGGTAATCGTTCTGGGCGCCTGGGCTACACACAAGAGCGTGGCCAGGGTGGAGAACAACAAAACGATGGACCAGGAATGGAGTGCGCGGCGCCGGTACAGCGCGGATCTGAGGATCGACAGGGACGCGACCATCCATGGTCCGTAGATCAGCAGGGGCCACCAGCCGACCACTGCGCGAGCCGTGTGGGGCGCGGCGCTGTGCCGCAGGGCGTCGCAGATGGCCAACCCGCTGAGGATGCTCACCACGACGGCGATGGCACCGACCAACACGGCGGTGAACACACTGCCGGTTTGCAGCAGGGTCACTACCGGCGACCTCGGCTTGCTCCGGCGGTGCCCGCCGGAGGGCGGTGTGGGCGCACGTTCAGCAGCGGTGTGGTTCAGCCCTGCGGCCCACCCGGCGGTGCTTGCCGTATCGCCGAGGCCATCGAAGCTGACTCGGGTGAAGCGCTCAGGCTGCCCGGGTGCGGCGCTCTCCTGGAGAAGGATGGCGAGCTCCTCCACCGGGTCCCACGAAGGCTGCGCCTCGCCGGGCCCACCGCGCGGTTGCCCAGTGGAGGGATGCTGTACGGGCTCGGGCCGGTCCCAGAACGCGGACGCCTCCGGCTGAGGGTACAGACCGTGGATGTCAGGTTGTCCGTACGCCTCATACACGGGAGCTGCTACCCGAGCACTCGTCGGCAGCCGCTGCGGACGCTGCCGTGTTCCCCAACCGCCGGCCGAACTCAACCTGGATCACGCTCATCGTGCGGAGGAAGTCCTCAAAAATCGTAGAGGAGTACCGAAGATCGATTTCCAGATCTTCGTGTCCCAGCGTGGCGTTCCGGGTCCCGCCCCAACCCATGGAGGGCGGAGTGAAGATCCACTTCCCGATCCGGGTGGCCCCGGAGTGAAAGCTGTCTTCCTGTCCGTTTTCGTCCGCAGTCCTGCGGAGGGATACGGAGGGCTTTGCTGTCGTCATATTCCATAAACGCTCTCGGTCTTGGTCTGGATGTGTGCCATCCGGGTGATGGTGGTCGACGAGTATGCGTTGACGCCGTTCTATCGGTCCAAACCAACCAGGTGGACCATAGCCGCGCCCTTTTTCCATGCCGCGACGTGGAGCGCTGAGCTGCGACGCAAGCGGCGGGACGGACTTCACCCCGTCCCGCCGGCCGCATGCATGCTCCGATGCGAGGACCCTGGCGCCTGCCGCGTACCTGCGGGGTGGCTCTCCTGCACGGGGAGATCGGACAGGCGTATCGCCGGCTCCCGCCACAGGCCGTCGCCCTTTCTGCCTTCAGCGCCAGTGAGCCCTCATTGTCGGCTCAGGCTCAGGCTCCGGCTTCGCTTCCTGCCTGCCAACCCTCCGTTGGCCACCACAGCCGCCGACCGATCATCGGGAAATAGATCGAGATGCCCCACGCCCGCAGATTGCTGCGCATGGCTGCAATCGGATGAGAGGGCACAACTCTGCATATGCCGTCGCGTTATTCCGGGGGTCGCCAGGCCCCGCCTTGCGCATCCCCCTGCACCTCACCCTTCGAAAGGACCAGCTGTGGGAGGCATCCTCCTGTGGATCGTGCTCATCTCTGCCGCGGTAGGCACAAGTTGCACCGCACTGACGTCATCCGGGACCGGCCGACTCTGGCAGGTGGACGCCCTCGAACTGCGGCGTCACCAACGCTTCAAGCACGTCCTGTCCCTTCATGTAGACGCCGTCCGGTTGTCTCGTCCGGCAGCCACGCCGCCGACTCGGCCGAGGGAGAAGCCCGTTGGCATCTCCCCTCAGTCGGGTGGGGAGCCGTTCCGAGTCGTCCATGAGTCATGTTGGCCACCCTGCACCCCGGACCAGTAGCAAAGAACACGTCGCCAGCTGCCAACATCGCTCGCTGAACGACTTTCCTCAGACAGTTCGCCAGCCGCCGCCTATGTCTCCTATTGGCCCGGCTTGCCGAACCTCTCTCGCGCTCCACGGGGCTGCCAGCCCCGGGGGGTGAACATCGCATCGCGAGCTGCGGCCTGAAGACCGGCGCATGACACTGGCGCGCCATCCCATTCCATACCAGTAGGCCCTTCCGTCGGGATTCCTCGTCAAGCACAAGTACGCGCGGCCGAAACGGCGGCTGATATCGGCGAAAAACCCCGGCAATCGGTTCCATGCATTGCCGTACGCAATAAAACCCCGGCAATCCGGACATCAGTGAATGCGTACACAAATACTCACCGACGCCGAAGCCCGAGAGCGGGCCAGCACCGGCTCGGTAGCCATGGGGAAGAAGCACGCCCCCGTCTCGACGCAGCCCAGCCTGGTACGCATCCGCCGCCTGCCGACTCCCTCGCGACGCTTGGAGCAGTAGAGCCCCCGTCATCACTTCGCGGCCGCCTCCGCGCTGGCAACGCCCTACGAAGGCGACTTCCTCGCCGACGCCGGGAACCTCACGCACCCGACCCACGACCTGGTGTTCGGCAACACGGCCAGCGCCACCGCGGGGACGGCGCCGGCGAGCCACGCCCCAACCGCAGAGTCGCCCTGCGCGCATCCAAGTAGCACAACCGCTTGGTCGTCAGGGGGCGGGTATGGGCAGGAGAGAGCGGCAGCGCCGAACCGGTCCGTGCGGTCCGGGGGTCGGCCGGGTGCCTTGTGGTCGTCCAATGCCGTGGCACGGATGCCGGCGGGCGGGGCCGGAGCGGGGTGGATGGTGACGCATCCGGGGCGGGCGGCCGGGTCCGGTTGCAGACCCGCCGCGAGTCGCTGATCCAGGACCGGTTCCCGGATCGGGTCGCGGCCGCCGAGCAACTCGCCGTCGGCCTGGCCCTCGAGGGCGAACTGCTGGTTGGACGCCGAATGACGTGAGGTCAGGCGGAGGCCGCTTGGAGGAGCGTTTCGGCTGCGGTGGTGCGGGCGTAGAGGACGGAGCGGCCGGCGCGGTGGGCGCTGACCAGGCCCGCCTTGCGTAGCGCGGTGAGGTATTGGGATACCCCGGCTGGGGAGAGCCCGGTGCGGTGGGCCAACTGTGTGGTGGAGGCTGGGATCTCCAACTCGGTCAGCAGCAGGGTCCGTGAGCGGCCCGGTACGGTGAAGGCCGAGGGGATCAGCAATAGTCCCGTGCCTGCCGACGTGCGGGTCAGCGGCTGCTTTCGGCGGGACATCCGCAGCGCGTTGTCGTCCCAGCTCACAGACGTGTGCAGGTCGTTGAGGAGGTGGCCGGCGCCGTGCTCGGCGGCCATGCGGGCCCGGTAGAGGACGTCTGCGTCCAGGACTGCCCGGATTCTTGCCCAGTAGGGGGCGAGTACCAGCTCCCAGTACGCTTCGATCTCTTCTGTGACCTTGGCCAGGAGCCCCTGCGGGTCGTTGTGCAGGGCTCGTAGCCGGGGGCGGAGGCTGCCCTGGTGGCGGGCCAGGTGGTCGAGGCCCGGCGTACCCGGTCGGCGGTCGAGGCCCGGATCGCTTCCCGCTCAGCCGGGGTGGGGGCCGGGCCGACAGGGGCGGGGTTGAGGAAGTCGGGGACATAGCCGCCGGTGGGCGGGATCAGCTCGCAGAGCCATCCCCGGTCCAGCCCGGCGGCCACCATACGCGGGCGCACCTGGTCGGCCCAGGGGCTGGACCGGATGCGTAGTGCCGGACGTCAGCAGTAGGAAGCTGGGTGCGGTCTCCCACATGGGTGAGACGGCGAACCGCACCCGCGCCAGATCGCTCGTCGAGCGCAAACAAGCAGCTCTATGGGCTTTCCCCGCGTGTGCGGGGAGGGCCCCGATGGGGTGGGGCGTATGCCACAACTCTGCCAACTGTAGCGAGTCGTCCCCGACCGTGGACATGCCGTCCACGGTCGGGGACGCGGTACCGCGCGCTACGGCGGCGACTCGAGTCGCGACTCCGACCCGCGGCAGATCCGCCGGGCGCACCATTCGGTCAGTCCAGCAGGCCGAGGGCGGTGTCGGGGTTGCAGTAGGGGCAGGCCTCGACGTTGTCGGCGAGCATCCGGCGGGCCTGGTCGCGGTCGATGGCCTTGCCGCTGCCCATGGTGCAGTCGCCGACGTGGACCCTCAGGGGCTTGGCGCCGGCCGCCGTGCGGATCGACTCGGCCTTCCAGTCCGGGGGCGGCGGCAGTGGCCGGCGGGACTGCTCGGCGGCGAGCTCCGCCTCCAGGCCGCGGATCCTCTCCTCGACCTGCCGCTGCTGCCACTGGAGCCAGGCCCGCACGGCCCGCCACTGGTCCAGGCGCGCCTGGACCCCGCTCACCTCGACCGCGCCCCTGAGCCGGCCGCGGCGAACCCGCTCCCCTCCGTGCAGCCTCACCCCGAGTGACAGTCGCCTGGCGGCTCTGCTGGACATGCTTCTCCCCCTCCTGCTTCTTCGTTCGGTGGCCGGGCCCCTGGGTCAGCGCGACCCGAGGAGTCGGACCACGCGTTCCAGACGCGCTATGTCCTTGGCGCCGCGGGCGTACGTCGAAATGGCCAGCGCGCGGTGAAGCGGCGGCGCGTCACGGCGTGCGGCACGGTGAACTTCCTGAGTCCGTCGGCTGCGTGGATGCGGCCGAAGCCCGAGGCTCCCACTCCGCCGAAGGGCAGTGACGGCACACCGGGGAAAGCCATCACGTCGTTGACGCTGACCATCCCGGACCGGATGGACCGGGCCAGGGCGGCGGCGCCGCGGCGCGCGAAGAGTGCCGCGCCCAGCCCGAACTCCGATGCGTTGGCGCGTCGTACGCCGTCGTGGGCGTCGCGCACCCGGTTGACGACCAGCACGGGGCCGAAGGTCTCCTCGCGCACAGCGGCGGAGTCCTCCGGGACGTCGGCGAGCACGATCGGGCCCAGGACGTAGGGCGGGCTGATGGACTCGGGGCCGCCGACGAGCGCGCGGCCGCCGCGTGCCAGGGCGTCCTCGACGTGGCGGCGGATGATGTCGAGCTGCCCGGGCATGGTGATGGGGCCGAAGTCCTCACGCGCGTGGATCTGCCGTGCCCGCTCGGTCAGCCGGGCCTCGAAGCGCTCGGCGACGGCGTCGGCGACGTAGACCCGTTCGATTCCGGTGCAGGACTGGCCGGCGTTGGCACAGCCGCCCCACAGCGCGGCCTCGACCGCGGCTTCGACATCGGCGTCCTCCGCGACGACGAGGGCGTCCTTGCCTCCGAGTTCGAGGAGCACCGGTGTGAGCGTGGGGGCGCAGGCGGCGAGGATACGGGCCCCCGTGGCCCGGGATCCGGTGAAGGCGATCTTGTCCACCCCGGAGGTGCACAGCGCCGCGCCGGTGGGGCCGGCCCCGGTGGCGAGCTGGAGGACCGGGTGTTCGGGGACTGCCTCGGCGAAGGTGTCGACGAGCCATTTCCCGCAGGCGGGGGTGAACTCGCTGGGTTTGAAGACGACGGCGTTGCCGGCGGCCAGGGCGTAGGCGATGGAGCCGACGGGGGTGAACACCGGGTAGTTCCACGGTCCGATGACGCCGATCACCCCGTACGGCTTGTACTCCAGGGTGCTGGCCTGGTTGAACATGAGCGCTCCGGAGGGCATCGCCCTGCGGCGGAGCACCCGGTGGGCGTGCCGGGCCGCCCAGTCGACGTGGGCGAGGGTGACGGAGAGCTCGATGACGGCATCCGCCCGTACCTTGCCGTTCTCGCGGCGGAGCAAGTCGATGATCTCCGCGCCGCGCCGGGTCATGGTGCGCTTCCAGGCGAGCAGCCTGGTGCGGCGGCCGTCGTGTCCGATCCCGTCCCACCAGGCGGCGGCCTCGCGGGCGCGCCGCGCCTTGTCCCGTACGGCTGACTCGTCGTCGACGGGGAAGGTGGCGACCGGCTCCGCGGTCACCGGGTCCAGGGAGGTGAACTGCGTCGTCGCCCCATGGGTGTGAGCGGTGGTCATGGTGGTCTCCTTCACGGCCGGGTCGGGCGGGCAGGGCTCTGGATACGGCGGTCCGCGAGAGCGGCGACCAGGCGGGGGACGGTGTCGTCCTGAAAGGGGAAGAAGTGGCCGCCGGGCACGACGCGCATCCCCTCCCAGCGTTCGGCGAACGGCTCCCACGCGGCCACGGTGTGCGGTGGGTAGAGCCGGTCGGAGTGTCCGCTCAGCGCGAGGACGGCTGTGCGGGCCGGGAGGGGGTCGGTGGCCGCATCGGGGAAGGAAGCCAGGAGGCCGAGGTCGGCGCGCATGGTGCGCAGGACGAGCTCGCGCAGTGCGGGGGCCCGCAGGACCTCCGGTGGGCTCGCGCCCAGTTCCCGTACGTGCTCCAGGAGGGCGCCGGGGTTCTCGGCGAGTGCCCGCTGGGCGGTGCGGTCGACCAGGTGCGCGGGGGACATGGCGGAGAGGACGAGCGCTGCGGGAGGGGCGGCGCAGGCGTTCAGGGCGCGGCACAGTGCGTAGGCGAGCAGGGCGCCCATGCTGTGGCCGAACAGGACGAGCGGCGGTCCGGGCCGGGCCGCGAGCGGGGTCAGGGCTTCGATGATCTCGGCAAGGCCGGCGGCCGGGGGCTCCGGCAGGCGGCGCCCGTGGCCGGGGAGTTCCACCGCGAGGAGGTCGACGCCGGGCGGCATGGCGTCGGCCCAGGGGCGGTAGCTGTCGGCGCCGCCGCCGACGTAGGGCAGGCACAGGACGCGGGCGGCGGCTCTGCCGGCGGGGAGGTGCGGGGTCCACTGGTGGATCCAGGCGGTCATGTCGTCTCCCCGGGCAGGGAGAAGGCGTCGGGTCGTGCGCCGGAGAGGAGTTCGTAGCCGCGTTCCACGATGCGGGTGAAGGCGGCCGGGTCGCTGATCGACATGTCGTGCGGTCCGTGGACGTGGAACAGCCTGGCGTATCCGCCACCGGCGCGGACGGCGCCGACGAACTCCTTCTCCTGGGCTCGGAAGAGCCGGTCGCCGCGGCCGTTGACGAACAGGACGGGCAGTCTGGCGCGGCCTGCCACATTGAGGAAGTCACGCCGGGTGAGGTCCTCGACGACCTCGACGAACGCGTGCATGGTGAGGCCGCCGTCCATGATGGCCTCGTAGCTGTCGGGGGGCAGCCGCTGCTTGAGTGCCCGGTTGTTGAGGCGGGCGGCCCGGGCGGGGCCGAGTCCCCAGATCGCGCGTGCGGCGGTGCGGTAGACCCATCCGGTGAGACGGTCGGGGCGGGCGGTCGCCCCCTGCACCAGGACGGCGGCCGCCAGGTCGGGGTGGGCGGCGCCGTAGGCGAGGGCGACGTATCCGCCCAGGGAGGCACCGACGACCAGAGGCGGGCGGCCGGTGGCCAGTGCTGCTTCCTCGACGGCGAGGCCGACCCGCGCGACCGCCTCCTCGAGGGAGAAGGGGCGGTCCCGCTGGGTCCCGTGTCCGGGCAGGTCGGGGGCCGTGATCCGGAAACGGGGGGTGAGGCGGTGGGCATGCGGATTCCACATGCGGGCGGAGACGCGGATGCCGTGCACGAGGACCAGCGGAATGCCCTCGTCCGGTCCCGCCGTCCAGATCCCCGGTCGGCCGGCGGCGGATGCCAGCCCTGTCCCTCGACCCACCGGCCCCTGAGCACGCATGTGTTCCCCTCGTGGGTGCGACGTCGGCGCCCGCGGAAGGGGGCCCACAAACAACGCAACGTTGCGTTGCACTGTATGAGAGGGACCCGCCAAACACAACGCCACGTTGCGTTGTATTGAAGTAGGCTGGCCCCTCATGCGAGCGAAGGGTGGAATCCGGTGACGCGAAAGCAAGACGGGGAAGCCGGCGGTCCCCGACGCAAGGCTGAGATCTTCACAGCCACGCTGGACATGCTGGGCAGCCTGGGCTACGACTCCCTGACCGTCGAGGGAGTGGCCCAGCGCTCCGGGGTGAACAAGACGACCATCTACCGGTGGTGGTCGTCGAAATCGGAGCTGCTGCGCGACGCCCTGCTGCACTCGCACATACTGCGGTTCGAGCTCGCCGACACCGGCAGCCTGCGCGGCGACCTGACCGAGCTCGCCGTACAGCTGCAGGACCTGCTGGCCGACGAGCACCGGCGGACCGTCGTGGAGGCGGCGCTCGTCGGCGCGGTGCGCCATCAGGCGATGCGGGAACTGGTGATCTCGTTCCTCGACGACCGCTTCGGACGACACCGGCCGCTCTTCGAACGCGCGGTGGCCCGCGGCGACCTGCCGCCCGACGCCGATCCGACGCCCCTGGTGGACGCCATGGCCGGGGCACTGTGGATGCGCGTCCTGGTCCGCCGGGGAGAGGTGTCCGACACCTATACCCGCGACCTCGTCGACATGCTGATGGACGGGGTCACGCGGGCCGCGGGCCGCCGCCCTTCACCCGCTCGGTGACCTGGCGCAGATGCGCCAGCACTTCGATGTACGAGCGGGTCGCCGAGACCTCGTGGTACGGCAGACCCAGCTCGGCGCAGGGTGCCATGGCCAGCGGCCGGCACTTGCGCAGGTTCGGCCGCGGCACGGTGGGGAAGAGGTGGTGCTCGATCTGGTAGTTGAGCCCGCCGAAGAGGAAATCGCCGACCAGCGACTGCGGATGTTGCGGGAGGCCAGTACCTGCCGACTCAGCCAGTCGGGCTCGACCTCGCCGTCGCGTACCGGCATCGCCTCCGCGCCTAGGCCTTCGCAGAGATCGACCCGACCGGTGCCGCCGTTCGATGCGCGCACGACGCCTACAACCGCATCCTCGCCCGGACTGACCCCCTCGGCCACACGACCCGCCTGGACTATGACGACCGGCGCCGGCTCCTCACCACCACCCGACCGGACGGCCGCGCGATACGCGCTGCGTGCAACGCACTGGGCCTTCCCTTCACGGTGACCCAGCCGGACGGCCGAACCACATCCACCACGTACGACGCCAAGGGCAACCCCACCTCCATCACCGCTCCGGACGGAACCACCGCTCGCTTCGCGTACGACCCGCGAGGCCACCTGGCCTCAGTGACCGACGCCCGCCTGCGGCCGCCTAGTACTCCAGCTGTAGATCGTGATCTTCAGGAGGTCTGCCCGAGCCCTGGGCACACCACCCTTTCCCGCACTAGAACTGACGGAAGGGCACGACATGCTCCCGATGGACCAGATCCGGGCGCTTCTGCTGAAGCACGACGACCCTCACCACCTGGAACGCCCCGCGGATTTCAACCTGGACACTTCGCGGGAATGTTTCGCCCGGCTGGTGAGCGCCCTGAAGGAACGCTTCGGGCCGTCCTGCCCAAGCGGCCTGGCTCAGGACGCCAGTTTCTACGGTGTCATCAACATCCCCGCAGACGCGTCGGGCGTTGGCTCGCCCATGCGTGTCGAGATGAGTAACTTCGGCAGCTATTTCGTCACCGCTGAAGTAGTGGCCGGTGAGTGGGTACCCAGCGGCGAAGCGAGCCTGACCGAGGAGTTCGTGACGTGGCTGGACGGCCTCTGCACAGCGGCGGGGTGCACCCTCGTCCCGGCCGAGCTGCTCCGTGAGCCGTACGACGGACTGTCGGTCCTGGAGGCGCACCGAGACGAGGAACTGGTCGCGGCGCTCGTGGCTGCGGGCGAGGTGACCGAAGACGAGGACGATGAGGAGGAGGTGGGAAAGGCGTACTGGCACGACCGGTACTTCGAGTACATGTGAGACATCTGAGCCTCCGTCAATCACCGGCGATGCTGCCTGGGGCAAGGTCCGCGCTCGCTTCGTCTACGCCCCGACGGACAGAGGACGGCCCCACGGACAGCATCGTAGAGAGCGCCCTGACGACGAGCCCGGTCCTCGCGCCGCTGGCGGGCCGCGATCGAGCGGGCTTACTGATCGTTTCAGCATGGGTTGAGCTGACGGGGCTTGTGCTCGACGATCTTGATCGGCAGGGTGTCCAGGATGCGTGCTGATCCTGTTTCTGACGCCCTGTGGGAAAGGGTCGCCCCCTGCTGCCGCCTGCTCCCGAGCGGCGCCATCGCCACTCCGGGCGGCTGCACGTTCCTGACCGAGCGGCACTCGCTGGTGTGATGTTTGTGCTGCGGACCGGTGTCGCATGGCGCGATGTCCCTGCGGAGACGGTGGGCTGCTCCGGGGTGACGGCCTGGCGCAGGCTACGGGACTGGACCGAGGTCGGCGTGTGGCCGCGCCTGCATGTGGCACTGCTGACGGAGCTGCGCCGCGCCGGCCTGCTGGATCTGGATGACTGCTCAGTGGAACCTCCCAACGCCCACATCGTGGCAGCCAAGACCGGCCTTTCCCGCCGGTCTTTGACGTCTCCAACCCCTGCAACAGCGTCCTGAACGCCCTCGAAGTCGCCGGCGTCCTCATCCGCTGCGGCGGCTACCGCCGCGTCCTGATCGTCTGCGGCGAAACGTTGAGCCGCCTCAGCCACGCTGCCTGGGGCAGGGGGCGAGGGCCTGCGCCGGGTCGGGCGGTTGACGGGGCAATGTCACAGCGAAGGCGGGGCGGGGCATCCGTGGTGATGGTCAGGCTGCGGGGGAGTCCCGCAGTCGACCGGTTTCACGAGCGGGGTCAGGGTTTGGGGAGCTGGCTGAAGGGGTTGGTGATCGCTCCCTGTCCGGTGAACAGGAAGATCGGTTCGTCCTTGGCTGTCGGGCTGGCACCGAAGGCTCTGATGAAGGCTGCCCTCGCGTCAGCGGTCAGGGTGAGCGGGATGTCCTTCATGCTCGCCGTGGTGGGGGTGATCGATACCCTGCTCATGGAGACGGGCCAGTGGGCGATGTCGAGATTGACGGCCGCCTCGTTGTCGACAGCGACGTCTGCGGTGTTGTAACCCTCACCGATGCGGACGTGACCGATCATGTGGGTGATGTCGAGGTGGTGCCCGGTGGCGCTGGTGAAGCGCATGCCTCCTTCGAGGGGGACTTGGCCACCGGTGAGGTCGGGGGCCACTGTGCCGGCACCGGGCATGGTCACGCAGGTGTCGTCGATCGTGGCCGGAGCGACCGCTTCGAGGGTCACGCCCTGGGCCGTGAGGTTACGGGCTGCGTCGGAGGAGAGGCAGTAGGCGCCCTTGCCGCGCACGTTGACGTCGGCGGCGATGGCGCCGGCCTGGACTGTCGCGACCCCGAGGGCGACCGCTGCCGTGATCGAGAGGACAACGAGACGCTTCTTGGAACCTGGAGATTTCACGCCTCGTGTAACGACAGACGAGGCGAAACGCAGTGCCCAGCCCCTGATGATCACTCCCCTGCACTGTCCCGGTCAGCCATCGGGCCCATCGTGGCGCCCACCATCCGTCGCGCGGCTTCCCGGCGATCGGCCTTCCAACCCGCCAGCCGCGCATCCGGCTGACGGCAGGTGCCTTGGCGAGGCGGCGATCGGCCTGCCCCGACAGGACCGGCTCAACCGCTCGGGCTGTTCCCCGGGGTGAACGGCTACTGATCAAGACCTTCGGTTTCACCATGTTGAAGCGCCTCCACCCCCACGCGCGCCTGCCTGCCGGCGGCATCGGCCCCACCTGCCCTCCCGGCACCAGACCATGAAACAGACCCGTCGGCAGATCGCCGGCACCGGCAGTCCGGTGGTGTCTCCCCGCAGTCTCCCGGCACGCTTCACCGGCGTGCACGGAGTCCACGTCGAAGGACATACACCAGCAGGCATCGGACCGGCCCGTGGCCGCCAAGGCCCTCGCCACTGCCGGAACCGACGTCGCGACGTGAACAGCCCTGCCGGTGGTGTCCAAGCCGGTGTGCAGATCGTTTAACCGGGGGCACGGCGGGTCCGGGTCGGGAACCGCCTGGCACCGGGGGTTCTGTCCGTCCGCGGCGCGACCAGCCGAAGACACTGCGCCGGTTATCGCAGGCGGGGGGCTGGTGCCGCAGTGCGTCCGCAGGTGGTCCTGGAGGCTGGGAGAGATGTTGAAGCAGGCAGCGAGGGCAGTCCCGCGAGATGCACGTCAGGTGAGCCGGGATGCGGTGGCGTTCTTGGATCCGCATCTGCGGGCGGCGGTGGGACGGTTGGAGCAGCCCTCGCGCCGGATGGCGCAGTACTACTTCCGCTGGGTGGACGCCGAGGGAGTGCCGTGTCCGGTGGTGGCACGTACGCGGCGCCGGTTCGGGAGCTTGGTCCTGCTCTCAGCCGGCAGCGGAGAGCAGGCGTGGGAGCGGGCCCGTAACGTGGCGGTCGCGGGAACGCTGTTCCTCGCGTTCGGGGCGGTCCACGACGACATCATCGACGAGGAGCCCGTGCGCCACGGCCGGCCGACGGTGCATGCCGTATTCGGAGTGCCGGCCGCTCGCTATCTCGGCAACGCGCTCGTCGCGCTCGCTTCGGAGCTGCTGGCGGAGGAGCCGGCGCATCTGGCGGGGGAGCTGGGCCGACGCGCGGCCGTGGTGGTGCGGCAGATGTCCAACGGCCAGATCCTCGATGCTGCCTTCGAGGGCTCGCGTGGGGTGACACTCCAGGAGGCTTTGGAGGTCTCTGCCGCGAAGATCTCTCCCGGTACGGCGTTCGCCTGTGCGGCGGGGGTCCTGTGTGCCGGTGGGTCGCCCAGGCAGGTGGAGGCCGCGGCCGAGGTCGGCTCGGAGTTCGGCAAGGCGTGGGCGCTGTGGGATGAGCTGGAGGAGTATTCGACCTGTGGTGACGCCGCGGTGGACGGGCTGGCGGACTTGCGGCAGCGCAGGATCGTCCCCTCGGTGGCGTACGCGCTGCAAAGCCGGGGGCCGGCCCGCGAAAAGCTGCTGGCCTACCTCCACGACACGGCCGCCCCCGACAGCGCGGGACTCCTGCAGGCGCGAGACCTGGTGGAGGAATGCGGCGCGCTGGTGTGGCTGCGGGAGCGGATCGACGCCCATCTCGCCCGTGCCCTGCACCGGCTGCCCGACGCGGTCGAGGATGCGGTCACCCGTGAAGAGTTCGTATCCTGCCTGCGCAGCTGGGCTGTGTCGTGACACCTCTCCGGAGCCGGAAAAGCCTGTGGCAGCCGCGCGGGCGGGTGTGCCTGGTCACCGGGGGCGCCCAGGGAATCGGCTGGGAGGTCACCCGCCTGCTGGCCAGTGCAGGGGCACACGTCTACGTCGCCGACATCTGCGACGACAACCTCCACGAGGCCCGGCGGCGCCTTGCCGACTGCCCGGGCGGTGACCGCGTGCGCCTGGCCCGGGTCGATGTCACCGATCAAGGCCAGGTGCAGGACTGGACGGCTCAGGCCCTGGAGGGCCACGGACACATCGACGTGCTGGTCAACAACGCGGCGTTCGTCCGCTGGCAGGACTTCCACGAGTCCAACGCGCCGGACGCGCTCCTGATGATGCGTACCGGTTACGACGCGATGGTCCACACCGTGGCCGCCGTTCTCCCACCCATGCGGTACCAGCGCAGCGGGCACATCGTGAACATGGGTTCCTCGGTCAGCCGGGTGCGCGGGCGGGGGCCGGCGGCGGCCTATACGGCGACGAAGGCCGCCGTGGAAGCGTTCACCGAAGTCACGCGCCTGGAACTGGCTGGCCACGGGATCCAGGTCACCCTCGTACGCCCGGGCCTGGTCGCGGGAACGGACTTCTTCCGCCGTCACGTCCCCTCCGACCGCCTCCCGCGCTTCGCCGACCACCTGCCGCCGTGCACGCCGGAGCAGGTGGCTGTGGCCATTGGACGCGCCCTGGCCAAAGGCACGGACACCGTCGACATCCCCGGCTGGCTGCCCCTGTCATACGGCGCCTACCAGATGAGCCCGCGCGCGTTCCGCTGGCTGGCCGCCCTCGGCGGACCCGCCCGCCGCGACTTCGGACACCCGCCCACTCCACATCCTCGGCAAGCTGGCCAGCCCCAGCCCCAGCCCCAGCTCCAGGCGTCGCCCACGACCAGGACCACCACATGAACCTGCCGCAACAGCCCGAACCGCAGAGTCTCCCCGGCTACCCCCCGGCCCCGTGGAGCATGTCCGGCACCCTCTGGATGGGACTCTTCCCCGCACACCGCCTCCCCCCGGTGCCCGGTGGACTTTCCGCACTCCTGCCCCGACACCTCCTGATCGCCGCGATCCGCTACCTCGACGGGGACCTTTGCTACAACGAGTTCGTCATCGCCAGCGCAGTGCGCTCCGGCTTCCGCGTCGGCACCTTCGTCCACCACATCTGGGTCGACAGCGCCACCTCCCAGGAAGGAGGCCGCGACATCTGGGGACTGGACAAGCAACTCGCCCACTTCGACTGGACCGACCGCCAAGTACGCATCACCAGCGACCATGGCGTGCAGGTCACCATGTCCGCCCACCACAGACGAGGCGCCACCATGCCCCTGCTGGTGCCACTGCCGGTACTCACCCCGCGAGCCCAACAGCTCACCTACGCCCTCGCCCGGGTGCGCCTGCACACGGGCCCCACGCGCCTGTCCCTCACCGACTGGCCCGCGGAGCTCCCCACCCCGAGCAGGCTCACGAGCCGGGCCGCCCTGCAGTCACCGCGCTTCCGCGTGGCCGTCCCCGCACCCCACCCGATCAAACCCCTGTGATCCCGGAGCACCCACCGATGCCCCCGCCAGTTCCCGGCCCCCAACAGCCCACGAACACCAGCCCAATCCAAGACACCACCCACCTGCCGCCGGTACGGGCCGTCGTCTGCGACCTCGACCACACCCTCACCCCCCACAGCTCCGTCATCGAACTCAGTCGAGCCCTCGCCGCCCCCATCGGCGAAGTCACCACCCTCTACTGCAACTACCAAAACGGACAGCTCACCCACGAACAGACCCGCACCCAACTCCTCACACTGTGGACCCGCGCTGGTCTCGCGACCCGCACCACCATCGAGACCGTCTTCCACCAGCTGCCGCTCAAGGACGATGCCCTGCGCTTCGCCGCAGCCCTTGCTGCGCGCGGCCTGCCCCTGTGCCTGATCACCAGCTCCGCCCAGCTCTACGCCGACATCATGACCCTCCGCCTCGGAGCCACCTGCGGATACGGAAACGGCCAGGTCTTCTTCAACACCGCGGGCGGCCTGGAAGACATCGACTTCACCCCGGATACCGCAGACCTCAAACTCCGTCAGCTCGCCGAGTTCACCACCGAGCACGGCCTGGAGCCCACTGAGGTCATCGCCGTGGGGAACGGGAGCAACGACCTCCTCCTGTTCGACGCCACCCACCGTGGGGTCCTCGTCGAGACCACCACCTCCACCCGCCACAGCGCCCACGCCTGGGCGACCGTCCGAGACCTCGACCCTTCTCGACCAGGTGGCCCACCTACCAACCTGCCGCGACCAGAGCGCCGAAACTGGCCGACCGCGCCGGGCTTGACGACGAGGCCGCTGACGACAGGACTGAGCTGCCGGGATAGCTGTCAGACTTCGAGCGGATTGTTCTTTACGGCGTCGCCGAACTGCCGGACCGGGAGTACCCGTCGCCGGACCACGGCTACCCGCGCTCGTGAGCCGGGCGCCGGTCTGAGCCGTTTGGGGGCGAGTGTCAGCGGGGCTCGGCAATGTGCGCGGAATGCGCACGGTTCAGCAGGTCATCAGCTAGTAGTGCTTTGTTAGCTGGTGTCGGGGGGCCTTGGGACGGGTTGTCGGCAGGTGGGGCAGGTGCCGGTCCAGGTGGCGATGAGGTGTTGGAGGAGGTCCAGGGCCTGGTAGAGGGTCAGGCCCTGGCAGGGGCTTTTGGGGTCCTCCGCTGTTCGGTCAGGAACAGGTGGGCGGCGGTCACGAGGGTGACGTGCCGGTGCCAGCCGGTGAACGAGCGGCCCTCGAAGTGGTCCAGGCCCAGAGCGGTCTTGAGTTCGCGGTAGTCGTGCTCGATCCGCCAGCGGGCTTTCGCCAGGCGGATGAGGTCCTTGGCGGGGATGTCGGCGGGCAGGTTCGAGATCCAGTACTTCACCGGTTCGCTCTCGCCCTCGGGCCACTGGGCGATCAACCAGGACAGCGGGATCGTGCCGTCGTCGGCCGGCTTGGGACGACGTCCGGCGAGCCGGACCCGCAGAAGGACGAAGTGCGAACTCATCGCCGCTTTCGAGCCCTTGCGCCAGGTCACGGTCCGGCCGCTGCCGCGGCCCGCGGCCAGTACATGCTCGCGTAAGGAGACCGGGCGGATGCGGTAACGGGGCAGCGGCCGGGGACCCAGGCCGCCGTAGGCCGGCTGCTGAGGTTCGGCGTCCTCGCCGTAGGCGGTCATCTCGGCTTTGACCTGGAGCACGTAGGCTCGGCCGCGGTCTTCAAGGCCGTGGCGGAAGTCGGCGTTCGCGCCGTAGCCGGTGTCCGCGACCAGGACGGCGGGCCGCAGCCCGTGGCCGTCGAGTTCGTCGAGCATGTCCAAGGCGAGCTGCCACTTGGGCCGGTGGTGTTCGGTGTCGGGGATCCGGCAGGCCCGCCGACGGGCCTCGGCTTCAGGCCCGTCCCAGGCAGCGGGCAGGAACAGACGCCAGGACAGCGGGCATGAGGCGGTGTCCGAGGCGGCGTGGACGCTGACGCCGATCTGGCAGTTGCCGACCTTGCCCAGGGTGCCGGAGTACTGGCGGGCCACCCCGGGCGAGGAACGACCGTCCTTGGGAAAGCCGGTGTCATCCACCACCCACACCTGCGGCCGCACCGCGGCTACCGCCCGCCATGCCAGCCGGGCCCGCACCTGGTCGACGGGCCAGGTCGAAGACGTCATGAACTGCTGCAACTGCTGATGATCGACCCCGAGCCGGTCAGCCATCGGCTGCATCGACTTCCTGCGGCCGTCCAGCAGCAGCCCACGCAGATACAGCGAGCCCTTGGCCCGCTGGTCCCGCCGCACCAGCGGCGCGAACACGTCAGAGGCGAACTCCTCCAGCCGAGCCCGCACCGCCGCAAGTTCCCCAGCCCTCATACAGCCAGCGAACTACCAGACCCCAACCATGACAAGCCCAGCTAACAAAGCACTACTAGTGACCTGAGTCAGAGATTCGGTGGCAGTAGGCGGCGACTTTGTCGAGGATCTCGTCGGCGGTCTTCGTCCAGACGAAGGGCCGGGGTGTTCGTTCCAGTCGGCGAGCCAGGCCCGGATGTCGCGTTCGAGGGCTTGGACGGAGCGGTGGACTCCACGCTTGAGCTTCTTCTGGGTGAGCTCGGCGAACCACCGCTCCACCAGGTTCAGCCACGACGCACTGGTGGGTGTGAAGTGCAGGTGGAACCGCGGGTGGGCCAGCAGCCACCGCTTGATGTCGGGCGTCTTGTGGGTCGCGTAGTTGTCGAGGATCAGGTGGACCTGAAGATCTGCCGGGACCTCCTTGTCGACCTTGGCCAGGAACTTCTTGAACTCGGCGGCCCGGTGGCGGCGGTGCAGTGATCCGATCACCCTGCCGGTCGCGACCTCGAGGGCCGCGAAGAGGGTGGTGGTGCCGGCGCGGATGTAGTCGTGGCTGCGCGCTCGGGAACACCGGGCATCATCGGCAGGACCGGCTGGGACCGGTCCAGGGCCTGGATCTGCGACTTCTCATCCACGCAGAGGACCAATGCCTTCTCCGGCGGGTCCAGGTAGAGGCCGACCACGTCGCGGACCTTGTCGATGAACAGCGGATCCGTCGACAGCTTGAACGTCTGCGAACGGTGCGGGGCCAGCGCGAACGCCCGCCAGATCCGTGAAACCGTCGACTGCGACATACCCGTCGCCGCGGCCATCGACCTCGTCGACCAGTGCGTCGCGTTCTTCGGTGTCTCTTCCAGGGTTTTGACGATCACCCGCTCGACGTCTTCGTCGGTGATCTTCCGCGGGACACCCGGCCGCGGCTCGTCACCGAGCCCGTCCAGACCGTGCTCGAGGAAGCGCCGCCGCCAGGTGCGGACCGTATCCGGAGCGACCCCAAGCCGCCGCGACACCTCCATCACCGAGTGCCCCTCCGCACACTCCAGCACGATCCGCGACCGCTGAGCCAAAGCCTGAGCCGTCGAACGACGACGTAACCAACCCTCCAGCACAGCACGCTGGGCATCGGTCACTGACAACGGCGGAATCTTCGGACCAGGACGACTCATACCCAAACCAACGACAAACCTCAGACTCAGGTCACTAGGACTTGTGTGGTCGATCATGGTGGGTAGTCGGGCATGATGCCCGGGTGAGCTGCATCGTGAAGTTCTTCGTGGCGCCGGACGACACGTCAGCGAGTCTGGCCTTCCGGACCGGGCCGGGACGGGCATTCGAGTCGCTCTCCTTCGGCAACTTCGATCTCGAAGAGGCGGTTGTCGAGTGGGAATGCCTTTTGGTCGGTGGCAGCTTCGGGGACCTCGTCGACGCTGGTGAGCCTCACATCATCGCCGGCCAGGACAATGACGGGTGCGTCGTCTTCGCGATCTCACCACGTCTGTCCGCTGCACTCGCGGACGCCGGGCACGCCAGGTTGCGAGACGTCGCCGCCTCGTGGACTCGGCAGCGTGCGGAGGACGGCGAGGTCATCGACGCGGAGATCGTGGGTCTGGCTGCCCTCGTCAGCAGTGCCCGGCGCCAGAACCAGGGCGTCTACTGCTGGGTCGCGTAGCAGTTCATGTCCGAAGCCAGATCGCGACGGCCGCCGCGGTGACGGTGCCGAGGAAGACGTAGCCGCGCTTGTCGTAGCGAGTGGCAACCGCTCGGGACTGCTTCAAGCGGTTGATCGCCCGCTCGACGGTGTTGCGCTTCTTGTAACGGTCCTCATCGAAGCCGGGCGGCCGTCCACCGCGTGCGCCTTTACGCAGGCGGGCCGCCTGACTGTGCGGTCTTCTCCGGAATGGTGTGGCGGATGCCCCGCCGTCGCAGGTACTCACGGATGGGGCCGTTGCTGTAAGCCCTGTCGGCCGCAAGGCTGTCGGGCTTCTTGCGCGGCCTGCCCAGCCCAGGTCTGGACACCCGGATCTTCTCCAGGACCGGCTTGAACTGGGTGCAGTCTGCCCGCTGACCTGGAGTGATGATCAGGGAGAGCGGGCGGCAGCGGCCGTCCGCGCTCAGGTGGAGCTTGCGCCCCGGAGAATCGTTGGCGACTTCGACTGCTCGGGCGAGGACATCGAGCGGGACTGGGTGGAGCGCACGGGCTGCTGGAACTCGGTGGCCCGGGTGCTGCTCAGCTACGAGCAGACGCACGCGTACGGGCTCCCGGCGACCGAGGACAGCGCGGCGACCCGAGATGGCCGGCCTTCGCCCGCCGCTACGGCTTCGACATCGAGCGCCCCGTCCAGTGGGAGGCTGAGGCACCGGAGCCGGACGAGCTCCGGCGCCTGGTCCTCGCCGCCGTCAACCCGTACATCGACCGTTATGTCCTCGCGCAGCAGACTGCCCCCGAGGAGCCGCAGCGCCGCGCAGTGGAGGTTCGCCGGTCGGTGGGGGCCGACGAACGAGGGGCCGTCGTAGGCGGAGCCTGTCACGCGGGCGGCGCGGGTGGCGGGAGGGGTGTTCGCCTGTCGGTCATAATAGCTCGTAACACGATCATGAATCGTGTTTCTTGAGGCGTCTCCAGCAGATGAGGCTGCAGGCGAGGGAGACGAGCGCGTCGTGGAGTTCGGTGCGGCGTTCCCATCGGACGGCGAGGCGTTTGAACTGATGGAGCAGGGCGAAGGTCTGCTCCACGACGTAGCGGAGTTTGCCCATGCCCTTGATGTTCGGGGCTCCTTTGCGGGAGATGACGGGCAGGATCCGGCGTTTGCGCAGCTCTTCCCGGTTGGGGTTGGAGTCGTAGCCCTTGTCGCCGAGCAGGGCGTCCGGGCGTCTGCGGGGACGGCCGGGGCGGCCCGCCACTGGCGGGATGCCGTCGACCAGGGCGAGGGTCTGGGTGACGTCATTGACGTTCGCCGCGGTCGTGATGACCTTGAGCGGGGTGCCGCGTCCGTCGCAGATCAGGTGGTGCTTACTGCCCGTCTTCCGCCGGTCGACCGGCGACGGACCGGTGTCGGCTCCCCCTTTTTCGCGCGAATGTGAGAGCCGTCCACGCATGCCCTGGACCAGTCGAGCCGGCCGGCCGCGTTCAGCTCGGCGAGCAGGATTCGGTGCAGCTGGTCGAAGACCCCGGCCTGCTGCCACCGCTCCAGTCTTCGCCAGCAGGTCTGTCCCGAGCCGAACCCCAGCTCAGGTGGCAGGAGTTGCCAGGCAATGTCGTTGTGCAGGACGTACAGGATGCCCTGCAGGCACAACCGGTCTGCGACCGGCCGCGGCCCTGGCGACCTCGTCGGCCAGGGCGGCAGCAGCGGCTCGATCAGCGCCCACAAGTCGTCGTCCACGATCCACGGCCGAGTGCTCACGCACTCACGAACGGCCGAATCATCACACCGGTTACGCCCGACCAGGGCATCTCACCAAGATCCTGTTACGAGCTATAAGGCAGTGGATTCCTCGATTTCGAGGCCAAGGTGGGCAGCGTCTAAGAGATGCTGTTGTAGATCAACAGGTTGGGCGTGCATATGTGCGCGCCGGGGGCCAGCACGTCCACGCATTACCCCAGTTGGAGAAGGACGCGAGCGTGTCGATTCTGGCTGTCGCGCCGACCGTCACAGCATTGGGGGTACTGCCCGCAGAGACGTAGCAGGCGTTTCACGTTCCCTCGGAGTCGGAGAGGGAGCGTTGAGCATCCTGAGCACCATCCAGGGTCACCATGCGGTCGTCCGCATGGAGCTGTGGGAAGCCTAGCCACCCCTCTCTGAGACGAAGGACTTCACCGTCGGAGAAGCCGGCCTCGAGTTCCGTGGGGCCCCCGCGCCCCGCCTGCCCCGAGGGAGCAGTCGTTCCTTTCGCCCTGACGGGCAGCGAGTACCCCCCGGTGCCGCTTGCGGGCCCCGGGCTCTTCAGGTCAGGGCCGTGCGCGCGCCGGAGGAAGCGAGGTCCGACTGGCAGAAGAACTGGGGGCACCGGCGCGACGGGTACGAGGTGCACCGGATGCAGCGGTGGCGGCGTCCGCGGTGGGTCGCTGCGGGGATGGCGCCGGGACAGCGACCAGCCGGGGGTAACCTTCGATCCAACCCGCCCGCAGTCTGGCTGGGCTGGTGAGGATGTCAGTCTCGGTCGACGTGCTCGCGTACGACGGTGCCCTTGGCGGCGTCGATGTCGTAGGTGGTCTTGTTCCAGTCCGGGGTGACGACATCGACGGACCAGACATCGTCGTCGAGTTCTACGGCCGTGACGGTGCCGGCCTTGCGGTCCGTGGCGGTCTTCACGGCCTGCTGCGCTGTGGTGGTCACTGCCTTCAGCTGCTCGGCGACTTCGCTCTTGTCCTCGGCGTCCTGGCCGGGCTCGACCCGCGAACGCGTAACCTTCCCGTTCACAGCGTCCACGTGGACGTCGTGGACGGTTCCGTCCGCGGCGGCGACTGTGACGTCCCACACCGGCATGGCAGTGGCCGGGGAGCTCCCCGGGGCAGCGCCGGCGGTGGTCAGCTCGATGTCGACGAGGCGGCTCGCCGGCACGGTGCCGACTGCGGTGTCCGCGGCCTTGTCCCACTGCAGCTTTGCCTGAGGGACGAGGGTCATGCGTTCGCGCTGGTCCTCGGTGAGCCCGCCACCGCCCGTCGCAGTGGCTTGCGGAGATGTCGGTGCGGCGGGGGCCGCGGTCACAGGCGCTTTGGCGGCGCCACAGGCGCCGGCCAGCAGGGTGGACGAGACGGCGACGCCCACGGCCAGAGCTTGGAGGCGAGTAAGAGTTGTCATGGCCGTCAGGCTCGGCCCGCCGGTCCCTGCGCGCCCAGCGGCCACGCCGTACTCCACCCGATCGGCAGCCAACGGCACGTCCGAACAGACCACGGGCCACGCCGAAGCCCACCTGACGAGATCTGCTCAAGTGCCGCCTTGGCGGTGGATGACCCGGCGACCCCACCCAAGACCGACCCGGCGCAGGACTCGCTGGTCATCCCGTCACTTCCGCGGCAACGCCTGGCTGCGGCCGGGTCCGCATGCACCAGCGGGCAAGCGATGGGCCGACAGCGCCCAGTGCCGTCAAGAAC
Source organism: Streptomyces subrutilus (assembly GCF_001746425.1). Lineage (GTDB taxonomy): Bacteria > Actinomycetota > Actinomycetes > Streptomycetales > Streptomycetaceae > Streptomyces > Streptomyces subrutilus_A. The sequence continues at coordinate 7,127,498 of NZ_MEHK01000001.1, forward strand.
ACCGCTACTGACCTTGAAGTTGTCTTGTCGTAGGTGCTGACGGTGGGTGATCGTCGCGGTATGCCGGGTGTATGAGGTATCCGCAGGGTGGGGGTCTGACCGCGGAGAGGCAAGCATTCCGTGAGCGGGTCCGGATGGAAGCAGTCGCCATGTTCGCCGACGGGCGCGGCAGTACGGAGGTCGCGAAGGAATTGCGGGTCAGCGTCCGGTCGGTGCAGCGGTGGCGGCGGGCCTGGCGGGAAGCCGGCCAGGACGCGGTCCGTTCCCGCGGCCCGGTGTCCCGTCCGAAGCTCAATGACCGGCTGTTCGCGGTGCTGGAGGAGGAGTTGGCCAAGGGCCCGGTCGCTCACGGCTGGCCGGATCAGCGGTGGACGCTTGCCCGGATCAAGACGCTGATCGGCCGACGGTTCCACAAGAGCATGACGTTGTCGGGGATCTCCGAGATGCTGCGGCGGCACGGCTGGAGCCACCAGGTTCCGGCCCGTCGTGCTTTCGAGCGCGACGAGGCAACTGTCGCCGGCTGGGTGAAGGAGGTGTGGCCGCACCTGGAACCACCGCGGCGGCGCTCGGGGCCTGGCTCGTCTTCGAGGACGAGGCCGGATTCTCGATGACGCCGCCGACCTCCCGCACATGGGGCAGGCACGGATCCACCCCGATCATCCGGGTGAGAGGCCGATCCCAGCGCCGCTTCTCCATAGCAGCCCTGTGCTGCTACAAACCCGGCGAACGATCCCGCCTGATCTACCGGCCCAAACGGCATACCGACCACAAGAGCGGCGGCCGCAAGAGCTTCGCCTGGACCGAGTACCGCGACCTCCTCATCGCCGCCCACCAGCAACTCGACGGACCCATCGTCCTCATATGGGACCACCTGAACGTCCACAAAGACCGCCGCATGCGGGCCTTCATCGACGCGCAGGACTGGATCACCGCCTACCACCTGCCACCCTATGCACCCGACCTCAACCCGGTGGAGGGCATCTGGTCGGTAGTCCGCCGGACCATCCAGGCCAACACCGCCTTCACCGACCCCGACCACCTCATCCGCCGGCTACGGCACGGCCTCCGTCAGATCCAGTACCGCAGGTCACAGGCCCGTGTCAAGGGAAAGGCGCCACACCAGGCGTACCTGGAACACCGCACCGAGCCCGTTCGATGCGCGCTACTTCCACCCGCCGGCCGTCAGCGATGCGCATCGTGCACCGGCTGGATGTCCATCGGGAGTGCAGGCCATCGGGTGGGCGCCACCGAGTGGGTGCCGTCGGATCGAGTGGATGCAACCGAGTGGATGCGCACCTGATGCTGCACCGGGTGGGCATCCACTCGGTGCGGCCGGTGCGCGGCTACCGGTGCCCCCGACCATGTGTACCGTGCGGGCCACCTCCAGGCGCCCATCGCGTATCAGGGCGCGGACGATGTCTTTCGGCTCGGTGATGAAGACCTGGGCCATGAAGTGCATGATGCGGCGGGTGATGGTCGGCGCCGCGCTGGCGGGGCAGGTGTGGGCCCACTCGCGGATCGCCATGAGGAAGATGACGCCGAGCTCGTCCAGGACGAAGGAGTCGGCGTTGATGTCGTCGTTCTCGTGGGGCAGCGTCGTCACCGGGAAGACGAGTTCCTATGCGATGGCTACCAGCAGGCCGGTGTAGGGGAAGACCTCGACCGCGAGCCGGTCCACGGCGGCATCGACGCCCGCGTCGACCGCCCGCATGTGGTTTGAACGCGAGCTGTACGGGTCCGGGCGTCAGCGCGCGGTTCATCGGCATGTTCTCGTGCATCACAGGCTCCTGTCGTACGGTCACCGCGTTGGTCGCGGCGACGTCTCCAACAGGGTGGATCCGTGGGCCTGTGGACAGCGGCCGGAGATTTCTCCTCCCCCGTGGTAGCGGGCAAACCGCTGTGACTTGCTATCTACTTGGCCCTTTGACGCGTAGCTGGCCACGGATCCGTCGTGCACCCTCGACGCGCGCCTCAAAGCCGCTCGCTCCCACCTCCGCTTCCAAGACCGCCGCGTCGCCTACCTCGAAGCCCGCCTTACCGGACCTGAACCGCCGACCTGATCCTGTCGGGCCGGACCCGTGAATGTCAGTGCTGCGGGCCATACTCGTGCCGCGGCGCCGCTCGGGCACCGCAACACGAGGGGAGCACCATGGCTGAGGTGCTGGTTTTCCACCATGGGCACGGGCTGACCGCCGGCGTTCGCGAGTTCACCGAGCATTTGGGACGGGCCGGACATACCGTCCACCTTCCAGACTTGTACGAGGGGCGGGTATTCGACAGCCTCGAGGAAGGTATGGGTTACGCCGAGAACGTCGGGTTCGACACGATCACCGCGCGCGGAACCGCCGCCGCCGAGGGACTGTCTGCAGAGCTCGTCTACGTCGGGTTCCCGCTTGGCGTCCTGCCGGCACAGAAGCTGGCCCAGACCCGCCCCGGCGCAAGGGGCGCGCTGTTGCTCGAGGCATGCGTCCCAGTCTCGGAGTTCGGCGGCGCCTGGCCGCAGGACGTCCCAGTCCAGATTCACGGCATGGACGCAGATCCGTGCTTCGCCGGGGAGGGCGATGTGGACGCAGCCCGCGCCGTCGTCGGGACTGCGGTGGATGGCGAGCTGTTCCTCTACCCCGGCGGCAGGCACCTGTTCACCGACAGCAGCCTCCCGTCCTATGGAGAACAGGCCGCAACGCAAGTCAACATTCGAGTGCTCGGCTTCCTCGACCGCATCAAGTAGAGGGATCAACAACCTCACCCTGTTCGGCTGATGACCGCGCGGCCCGGCCACAGTCCCGGTGGCCGGGCCGTCCCATGAGGCCACCCGTTCTGCCGCAGCCTGGCCTGAGCGGGCCGGCTTCCCGCGCGACCGCATCCGGCGGATTGAACGTGAACCCACGCCAGATCCGACCTGGTAGGCGCAGATCGCCGCCGGGTTCGTCGATACGGCCCTTCGAGAATCATCCGGCGGTCGGTCAGCGGTTAAGGGCCGGCGCAGGATGACGGCTTCGTCACTGAGCCTTCGCCAACTTGAAGCCGCAGGTCAAAGGGCTGGTGTGGTCGGTCCTCGGGTTGCTCGTGCTGGTCGTGGGCGACTGTCTGAGCAGTAGATCGTCTGGCGGGGAACAGTTTGCTGATTCCTGTTTGCTGTATCCGAGCGGCCTTCTACGATCGATCCATGTTGGATCCCGAGTTGGTGGAACGGATCACCGCCGACCTCCCCGACGGCCGGTTCACCACCTGCCTGTGACCAGGGGCACCGCCTCTCGGAGCCTTCGGTGTTGCCGTAACCGGGTTGCCCCCGGCAGCCGTCGGACACGTGTGACGAGTATCAGGAATCTTGCCGAGGACATCTGCCGCCTACCTACCGCCGACGCGCGGGCGGGCGGCTGGTGGGTGTCGGATTCTCCGATCTACGACGCCCTCGAGCGGCAGTGGCGCCAGGCAGGTCGGGAGGTTCCCGGCGGCGTGGCTTTGTCCACGAGAACGGACAGCAGATGTTCACCACTTCGGGAGGCACCACTACCTGGTGCTGTTCGATTGCGCAGCTCCGGAGCGTGAGTACCGGCGTTGTCTGGCAGTCGGCTTAGAAGAGACCGGCTTGCATGTGGTGCGTGAGGTTGTCGAGGATCTCGCGCAGCCATGGGCTGCGGACCTCTGGCAGTCGGACCAGGGTGCGCTGGAAGGTTCCCGGGTCGGCTCGGAACAGGTGGTGGGGGCGTGGCGGCGGCGGGTCATCGCGCAGTACGCCGTCGGGCATGGTTCCCGAGGTGGGGAGGTGGAGGTGTGGTTCAGGGAAGGCCATCCACATCCATATCCCGAACGGCAGTGGCACGGGGCGTGCAGATGCGTCCGGTCCGGCCGGGCTCCAGAGTTCCCCCGTCTGCGGGTGGGTCGGCACGAGGATCATGGCGGCGTCCGGGCCGGGGGCGGACAGTCCTGGTCCGGCCAGGACGGCGCGTCGCGCTGGCTGGTCCGCGGGCAGTAGGGCGTCGAGGGCGCGTTGGAACACTTCCCCGATCAGGCCGGGCGGGACTGTTACCGGTCGGCCGTCGGAAGCTGCCAGGAGGTGGGCCAGGGCCCGGCCTGCTGCCGCTTCCCACTGTGGGCTCCAGGACCACCAGTGGTCCAGCCCGAGGAGCGAGCCCCATCTGGTGATCGGCTCGATCGGGGGCGTGGCCACCCCTTTCTCCAGCAGTTCCTCCCAGGAGAGGATTGCGGTGTGGGAGTCGGTGTTGTCGACGGGGAGGCGGTGCACGGCGTCCGGCGCGAGCCAGACCGCCTGCCAGAGTGAGCAGTCGTCGATCCGGCTCGCCACCGGCAGGCCGCACGCCTCGCAGGCCATGTTCGGGCCGTCACCCCAGTCGAGGCCGCAGCAGTAGCCGCCGGCTTCGTGCGGGACGAGCACGGTGCCACGGGTATCCCCGGGGGCGATGACGACGGTGCCGGGTGCGCCGTCGGACAGGGCGTAGAGCGGAGCGTAGATGCCGCGGGCCGCCGCCTCGTCCGGGTCAATCTCCCCCCACTTCCGCCACGGCGCCCCCCAGGGCTCCGGTTCCACGGCGAATGTGCCCGACTCCATGAGCACCGGGAGCTGGATCCCGTTCCCGTACTTCTGATGAGCATGGGTCGGCAGCGCGACCGGGGACAGCGGGATGGTCAGCTCGGCGCCACATCCCGCACAGACGAAAACGAACAAACGTCCTCCGCGAAGAAAGAGGGGCATCGTCGCAACTCTGTGGCGGACCGTCCAACGTGTTTTTCATCCGCAGCGCGGACTGTGCACCGCCATGGCGTGTAGGGCCACCGTTCGAATCCCCGACGTGCCGGGTGCCTCCCGAAGTGGTGAACATCTGCTGTCGGTTCTCGTGAACAAAGCCAGCGGCGTAGTAACCGCGTCAAAAGGAAGCCACCCGGTCGGCAGGCGCATACCTGTTCCACCTCTTCGGGCCGTACCGGCGGCGCCGCCGGTACGGCCCGAAGAGGTGAACCAATACCGGGAATCAAGCCGCGACGAGCTCCTGCTCGCGATCCGGCGTTTTGACCTTGGGCTTCTTGTTCGGCAGCGAGAGCCGGAAGACCTTGTGCCACGCGGAGAACACCTGCTTGGGCAGCGGCCCGGTGACGTACTCCAGCTCGTACTTCTCGAACAGCGCGCGCACCTTCACCGCGACCTCGGCGTACCGGTTGCTCGGCAGGTCCGGGAACAGGTGGTGCTCGATCTGGTGCGACAGGTTGCCGGTCATGAAGTGCATGGCCTTGCTGCCGCTGATGTTCGCCGAGCCCATCATCTGGCGCAGGTACCACTGCCCGCGCGTCTCGCCCGTGATCGACCGGCGCTCGAAGACCTGTACGCCCTCGGGGAAGTGCCCGCACATGATCACCGAGTGGGTCCAGATGTTGCGGACCAGGTTCGCGGTGAACGTGGCGGCGAGCGTGGTGAGGAACGACGGGCCCGACAGCAGCGGGTGGATCACGTAGTCCTTGAGTACCTGCTTGCGGATCTTGCGGCCCACGGCCTTGGCCCGCGCGCGGAACTCCGGGCTCTTGCGGCGGCGCTTGTGCAGGTTCTTGCCGAGCTCCAGGTCGTACGCTGCGATGCCGTACTCGAAGAAGCAGGCGTTGATGAAGTTCCACAACGGCTGGCCGAGGTGGAACGGGTGCCACCTCTGGTCCTCGTCGACGCGCATGATGCCGTAGCCGAGGTCGTTGTCCTTGCCGATCACGTTGGTGTACGTGTGGTGCAGCTCGTTGTGCGAGTGCTTCCACTGCTCGGACGGCGAGACGTGATCCCACTCCCAGGTGGTGGAGTGGATCTTCGGGTCCCGCATCCAGTCCCACTGGCCGTGCAGGATGTTGTGGCCGATCTCCATATTGTCCATGATCTTCGCCACGGACAGACCCGCTGTGCCGAGCAGCCACGCGGGTGGGAAGAACGAGAACAGCAGCACGCCCCTGCTGACCAGCTCGAGCTTGCGCTGCGCCGAGATGACCTTGCGGATGTAGGCGGCGTCCCTCTCGCCGCGGTCGGCGATCACCTCGTCGCGGATCGCGTCCAGCTCGCGGCCGAGCTCCTCGATCTGCTCCGCGGTCAGGTGGGCGGTGGGGTCGATGGCGGTCAAGGTGCTCCTACTGTTCGATGTCGCAGGGGCCCGCCGCGGCGGACACGCAGGTCTGGATGAGGACGCCCGGCCCGGCCTCGGTAATCTCACCGGTGCGCAGGTCGCGTACGGCGCCCGCCTTGAGCGGCGTGACGCAGCCGAAGCAGATGCCCATGCGGCACCCGGAGGGCATGAGCACGCTGGCCTTCTCGCCGACGTCCAGCAACGGCGTGGCGCCGTCCGCGGCGACGGTCCTGCCGGTGGCGCTGAACGTGACCTCGCCGCCGTCGCCGGCGACGACGATGCGGGGGCGGAAGCGTTCGGTGTGCAGGCGCTCTCGTACGCCGTGCTCGGTCCAGTGCTCTTCGGCGGCGTCGAGCAGGCCCGCGGGGCCGCAAACCCAGGCCTCGCGCTCGGCCCAGTCGGGCACGAGTTCGTCGAGACGGACGATGTCGAGCATGCCGTCCGTGTCGGTGTGCACCTCGGTGAGCCGCAGCTTCCCGTCCGCGACCAGGTCGTGCAGTTCGTTGCGGAAGATCACGTCTTGCGGCTGCGGCGCGCAGTGGACCATGACGACGTCGTCGAACTCGATGTCGCGCAGCATGCCCATCACGGGCGTGATGCCACTGCCGGCCGTCAGGTAGAGCACCTTGGCGGGCTTGGCCTGCGGCAGCACGAAGTCACCGGCCGGCTGGTGGAGCTGGACCAGCGTGCCCGGTTTCGCCCTGCGGACCAGGTGGTTGCTGACCTTGCCGTCCGGGATCGCCTTCACGGTGATCGCGATCCGGCCGTCCTGGCGGTTTGTCGGCGAGGTAATGGAGTAGGCACGCCACAGGCGCACCCCGTCGACGTCGACCCCGATCCGCACGTACTGACCGGCTGTGTGGCCGCGCCAGCCCCGTCCCGGCCTGATCACGACAGTCGCGGCGTCACCCGTCTCGGGCTGCACGGCCTCGATGCGCCCACGCAGGTCCGCGCCCGCACGCAGCGGACTGACCAGGTCGAGATAGTCCGACGGCAGCAGCGGCGTCGTGACCATCTCCAGCATTTTCCACGCCCTGCTGCGAAGGGCTGCACTCGTCATGACCCCAGCTTGCTGGGCTTCCGGGGGTAAAGTCCTGTCCGCAGGACGTGAATCTGATCAGTTGAATTGTTCGCAGGGAACAAAATCGTGAGCCATGCAATCCGGAGGGCCAGTGAACTGGTCCTGGATGAGACGACGGTCACTGCGCTTCGGGCCGCGCTGAGGACCACCGCCGACGAGGTCGTACGGGCGATCATCGACGAAGTCCCTCCCTACGCCAACGCCCTTTCGGGCCGCATGGGCGCCACCATCCGTCGAGCCGTCCGCACCGCCCTGGGCCTCTACCTGGACCTCGCGAGCGGGAACGCCACGGGCGGCGACGCCGGCGACGCGGCCTACGAGCTGGGTCGCGGCGAGGTCCGCGACGGACGTTCGATGGACGCTCTGCTCAGCGCCTACCGGGTCGGCGCCCGCGTGGCCTGGCGAGGCCTGGCCGCAGGTGCCGTACCCGCAGGCCTGCCCGCCGCCGAGGTCGCCAAGTTCGCCGAGCTGACCTTCGCCTACATCGACGAGCTCTCCGCCGCGAGCGCCGCGGGTCACGCCGACGAACTGGCCGCCCGGGGCCGGGCCCACGAGCGCCACCTGGAACAACTGGCCCGCGACCTCCTCGCCGGCGCGAGCCCGGACGTGCTTCTTGCCGCTGCTCAACGGGCCGGGTGGCAGCCGCCGGATTCGCTGACCGCGGTCCTGCTGCCCGCCGCCCAGGCCCGGCCCGCCTACCGCGCGCTCGACCCGAGCACCCTTGTCCTCGACGATCTGCCGGACGCCTCCGGTGTGCTCCTCGTCCCCGATGCCGACCGAGCACATCTCCTGAGGCGGCTGCCCGACCGTACCGCCGTGGTCGGCCCGGCCCGGCCATGGACTCGTGCGTCCGCCTCGTACGCACGAGCCGTACGCGCGCGCTCCCTCTCCTCTGATATTCGCGACACCGAGGACCACCTGCCCGAGCTGGTGCTGAGCGCCGACGTGGAGGCGTTCGCAGACCTGCGTGCCCGAGCCCTCGCACCGTTGCGCACCTTGCCTGTCGCGACGGCACGGCGGCTGGAGGAGACGTTGCGAGCGTGGCTGCTGCACCAGGGCAAGCGGGACGAGGTGGCGGCGGCGTTGTTCGTCCATCCCCAAACGGTCCGGTACCGGATGGCGCAGCTGCGAGAGCTGTTTCCGGATCTCGCATCGCCGCACCGGGTCCTTGAACTGACGCTGGCAGTCGGTCTTCGGGTCAGCTGACGCGTACGTCGACCGTCCACGACCGCGTCCGCGAGCGGTCCAGAGATCATGCCCTCGTTCTCGGTGCCATCAGATGGGTCATGGGACCGGGGGAGAGCTGTATTGGCCCGATGAGACCGGGGTCTCGTCGCACCGGTGCCGGGACGCTGCTGCCGGAGCTGCTGACCCGGGGCAGCAGTGCGGGCCGCCACCCCTTGCCGGGGTGGTGGCCGCACTGCTGCTCTCATTACTGATCGTGACACTTCTGGCAGCCGACCAGGCTTCCGCTGCGGACCCTTCCCGGTAACGCAGGCGCTTCATCCGGGGTGACTGAGGTGCCTTTGTGTCGCTGATCGAGCATGACTACCCGCAAGTACCGTCACACGATCGTCGGCATCGCAGCCCTGCTCTGCGCGAGCTGATCGAGCGGGCTGATCACCGCAGGTCAGTGGCAGGTCGGCGACCCGGAAGTCCTTGTCATCGCGGACGCCGGATACGACGCACCACGCCTGGCCCACCTCCTGCGGGACCTTCCGGTCCAGGTCCTGGCCCGGATGCGGTCGGACCGGGTCCTGCGCCGGCCCGCACCCCAGCGGCAGCCTCACACCATGGGCCGTCCGCCCCGGCAGGGCGGCGAGTTCTTACGACAAGCGCGGCTACGTCTTCCTTGGAACCGTGACCACGGCAGCCCTCATCATCTGGCTCCGATCGTGATCGCCCGGACAGCTCCTAATAGTGCTTTGTTAGCTGGTGTCGGGGGGCCTTGGGACGGGTTGTCGGCAGGTGGGGCAGGTGCCGGTCCAGGTGGCGATGAGGTGTTGGAGGAGGTCCAGGGCCTGGTAGAGGGTCAGGCCCTGGCAGGGGCTTTTGGGGTCCTCCGCTGTTCGGTCAGGAACAGGTGGGCGGCGGTCACGAGGGTGACGTGCCGGTGCCAGCCGGTGAACGAGCGGCCCTCGAAGTGGTCCAGGCCCAGAGCGGTCTTGAGTTCGCGGTAGTCGTGCTCGATCCGCCAGCGGGCTTTCGCCAGGCGGATGAGGTCCTTGGCGGGGATGTCGGCGGGCAGGTTCGAGATCCAGTACTTCACCGGTTCGCTCTCGTCCTCGGGCCACTGGGCGATCAACCAGGACAGCGGGATCGTGCCGTCGTCGGCCGGCTTGGGACGACGTCCGGCGAGCCGGACCCGCAGAAGGGCGAAGTGCGAGCTCATCGCCGCTTTCGAGCCCTTGCGCCAGGTCACGGTCCGGCCGCTGCCGCGGCCCGCGGCCAGTACATGCTCGCGTAAGGAGACCGGGCGGATGCGGTAACGGGGCAGCGGCCGGGGACCCAGGCCGCCGTAGGCCGGCTGCTGAGGTTCGGCGTCCTCGCCGTAGGCGGTCATCTCGGCTTTGGCCTGGAGCACGTAGGCTCGGCCGCGGTCTTCAAGGCCGTGGCGGAAGACGGCGTTCGCGCCGTAGCCGGTGTCCGCGACCAGGACGGCGGGCCGCAGCCCGTGGCCGTCGAGTTCGTCGAGCATGTCCAAGGCGAGCTGCCACTTGGGCCGGTGGTGTTCGGTGTCGGGGATCCGGCAGGCCCGCCGACGGGCCTCGGCTTCAGGCCCGTCCCAGGCAGCGGGCAGGAACAGACGCCAGGACAGCGGGCATGAGGCGGTGTCCGAGGCGGCGTGGACGCTGACGCCGATCTGGCAGTTGCCGACCTTGCCCAGGGTGCCGGAGTACTGGCGGGCCACCCCGGGCGAGGAACGACCGTCCTTGGGAAAGCCGGTGTCATCCACCACCCACACCTGCGGCCGCACCGCGGCCACCGCCCGCCATGCCAGCCGGGCCCGCACCTGGTCGACGGGCCAGGTCGAAGACGTCATGAACTGCTGCAACTGCTGATGATCGACCCCGAGCCGGTCAGCCATCGGCTGCATCGACTTCCTGCGGCCGTCCAGCAGCAGCCCACGCAGATACAGCGAGCCCTTGGCCCGCTGGTCCCGCCGCACCAGCGGCGCGAACACGTCAGAGGCGAACTCCTCCAGCCGAGCCCGCACCGCCGCAAGTTCCCCAGCCCTCATACAGCCAGCGAACTACCAGACCCCAACCATGACAAGCCCAGCTAACAAAGCACTACTAATCAACCTCGACGTCTTCATCTGCGGAAGCTGGGAATGCGGCAAAACCGTTCCCGTGTGCCGTCCAGGTCGGCCCACCGGCCGTCCTCGAACAAAGCAGTACTAGGAGAAGGCTTGATCAGACGTTGCGGACGGTGGACAGCGTTGAGATTCGCAGCGGCGGCAGGTGGACGTAGAATTCGCCGCCGCCCCAATGCCGCGTCAGGGCTGGAGGTTGCTCGCCTGGTCCAGTCGAGCGGATACTCGGCCATCCCCCGCCAGCTACACGAGCAGTTTCCCCCGCAGGGCTGTGGCACGGGGCCAGCCGAACCAGCCGTCGAAGACGTGCCACCCCCCCAACGATGAAGGCATGGGCCTGCCGCAAGCGCCTGGTTGTCGAGCACAGTCAGCGGTGGGCCGACCCGTCCACGCGCAGGTCTTCACCCCCGGCGACGGCCGGCCTCGTTGTCGCGCCGGCGGCAGCGCGAGAACGGAGCGCTGCCCTTGCCGCCGTTTCCGCCTGTCAGTTGAAAATGTCCAGGAGGTCCAGCCAGGAGCCTGCGTCATCGGCGGAGCGGCGGGGCTGCGGCGGGAGCGGTTCCGGGTAGGTCTCTGCTGCGGCCCTGGCTCGGACGATGTCGGGCCCGCCGCACGCCGCGACCGCGAAGGCGCCGAAAACCTTGGCGAACGCGGCCGGGTCGCGGAACTCCACGCCCAATGCCCGGCCGTCCCGCAACGGCACCCACACCACCCGGTCGAACCGTCTCCATTCCCCCACCGGCTGATCGTCGGCGGTTGACCGCCCCTCCAGCCACAGCCGCGCCACATGCAGCAGGTTCACCTTCTCCATCGGTAGCCGCTTGCGCCGTATCCGCAGTTCACCCGTCGTCAGCTCGACGCGCTGGTCCTTCTTCGGGTACCAGACGACGCCGATCCCCAATGGCACCCACAGCAGGATCCCGATCATCGGCAAGACCAGAGCGTCGCCCCACGACCGGAGCAGCCCGCCGTCCAGCAGGTACAGGGCCCCGAAGACCAGAACCCACTTGGCCGTCATCCGCCAAAACCCGGTGCCCTGCCGGTACAGGACCCGTCGTTTCCCCATCATCGCCATGCCCGCACGCTATCCGCCGCCCCGCAGCTCACCGTAGGCGCCCTAAGCCACCACGGGGGGGCGGGTGGCGTCACCGACGCCACCCGTCGATACGCCTCGCTTCCATTGCTCTCTTCGAGGAGCATGCGCAGGGTCAGGCTGTGCCGGCTGTGCCTTTCGGGGGCAGCGTGTCCATCGAGGCTGTCGCGTAGGCGACCCTTCCTGCCTTGTCGCCCGAGCGGGACAGCGTGAGGCCGCGGTGGAGTTCCACGTGGGTGGCGAAGCGGGGCAGGGCGGTGGTGAGGCCGACCACGGACACCGGCTCCGTGGTCGGCCTCACCACCGCCCACCTCAACCACACCCCCGAGACGTGCGAGATGCGGGAAGCCCGGCTATCAGAACTTGCGGAATGCCAGCCCGAGCAACCGGCGAGGGGAGTTCAGGGAGACGGACACGGACGGGGGTTCAACCGCTCTGCCGTCCGCGCCATCAACTCTAGACCGGTGAGAACTTGGGGCCGCAGGTGCCCCGTTCTTACCCCGTCCCCTACCGGTCCCGACCAGACCCGTGCGGGTGCGGAAGGGGGGGGCGGGGTGGGTGCGCACGCTGCTCACTGGTGAGCCCACCATGCGGCTCCTGTGCCGGCGGCAGTGGTTACGAGTGTGATCAGCGACACCGGTACGCGCTGGATGGTCACGTGGAGTCCGCCACATCGGAGTTCGAGTGCCGGAATCGGCGCGATGGGTTCCGTGCTGCGGCTCATCTTGTCGTCCTCTCTCTGGGCATCGCCCTGTTTGGCTCGCATGTCCTCTGGCTCCTGTCGCGCGCCGTTGCGTGTCGTCAGTGGGAAGGAAAAGACACAGCGCCGCCACGGCGTGACGTGGGTGTCCCGTCTGCATCGACGCTGTGCAGCGAGGGGAGATGCACCGGGTCGAAATCGGCCAACTCGATATTGAAACAAGCGGGTCAGGGACGGTGAGACCCGGAAAGTTGCAGGCATCAAGACTCTTCAGGCGCACGTCATGGGGCTTCGCTGCCCCCACGGCGTATCGCGCTGATCACGGGTGCCAGGCTATTTCGACGCCCGACCCCTGGGTCTGTATCTGTGCAGGACAAGGGTGGAACTTTGACGCTTTGGCCATGGACCTGACGGGGTGGACTCTTGGCACTTCGGGTCCAAGGCCGCGTCTGACGTGCAGTTGAAGGGCGAGGGCGGGAGTCTGAGGGTCACGGGGACGTACACAGGCAGGTAGCACGCTTTCAGAGCAGGGAAAGCGACCACACTCCACGTCACTGACAGCGGATGGAAGCCCGGGGGTGTGCAGGTAGTAGCGCTGGACGTATCCCGCTTGGCATGGACCTGCCACGGTGCGCACGTGGCGTGGGGTGGTCGAACCCCGTGTCGCGCCGGAGTGTCTTCGGTGAGTAAGGAACTTCGGTGCTCCTCCGGACTATCGCGCTGATCACGTGATCGCGGACGACGACCTGGGGGTGGATCACGACGTGGATGCCGCGCCCGTGGCGGGACAGCTCGTTCGTCACGGAGTCCACGGGGGACGGCATGTCGTCGGTGACCACCTCGACGACGCAGTGGCTGAAGGTCCAGGCGTTCTCCTCCACCGCGGGGGTGTGCACCCGCACGTTCGCCGTGCCCCGCAGCCCCCACCCGCTGCTCAGCGCCGAGCTGGGTCAGGGCGACGTAGGTACACATGCCGCAGACACCCTGAGTACCGGCAGGGCCCCCAGCCTCGTATCGCCGCTCGTTGGAGTGCCGGGCGGGTGAAGCCGTGGCCCCGGCGGCCGCGTGCGGGTGCCTGCCTGCGATCGGGGCCACAGGATGAGCCCGAAGCAGCCGCCCTGTCTGCAGGAGCCCTCTGCCATGCTCGAACGCAAGCTGCTCAAGGACCGTGCTCAGGTCACCTTCGTCCTGCCCGCCGACATCCCGCCCGGTCCGGTCAGCGTGGTCGGTGACTTCAACCAGTGGAAGCCCGGCGCCCACGTCCTGGAGCCCCGCAAGGACGACACCCGCGCCGTCACCGTCGGTCTGCCGACGAAGAGCGTGCTTCCGCTACCTCGCGGCGGGTGACTACTGGTTCGACGAGGACCACGCCGATGGCCACGACGGCACCAACAGCCTCCTGCACACCTGAGCCCACATGCCCGGGGGCGGATCCACCGAGCGGTCCGCCCCCGCCCACACCTCACCTGCCAGGGGCAGAGGAACACCCACTGATGGCCACAGCCGCGAGATCGTGCGAAGAAGATGACCGAGCTCGGCGTCGGAGCGCTGCCGCTCGCTGTTGCCGGGGTTTTTCACGGTTTCGCCGTGCACGCCCCGCGGCTGCTGGGACCATTCGGCGGGTAAGTGTGCGCGTTGAGCCGTGGTGAGAGATCGCCCGTGCCGGCACCGCAGGAGCAGACGATGGAACCGACGTCACGATGCCGCCCTTCGGCGGACCTGCTCCCGTTGAAGGCCGTCTTCTGCGGGTTCTGCCAGGCCACTGCGGCCCCGGTGCAGTGCGGACTCTCAGCGCCGACGGGGGGTTCCTGTCGGTGACCTGGCACACCTCTGCCTGCCCGCACCACGCAGCCGACCTCATCCTCGCCCGGGACGACTGACGGCACTGCTGCGGCGGACCGCCGTTCGGTGAGGTCGGGGGTCTGGGCGATGGCGGGGTGAGCGCTTCGCTGATTGAGCAGGGCCCACATGAGTGGGGTCAGTGGTTTCCGGAGGTTGTCGATGTCGTTGCTTCGTCCATCCGGGTGGCCCGGACGATGATCATTGGAAACGTCGCAGGCCGGGCCACCAACATGTGGCGTATGAGCCAATTCGTATCCAGGCGTGCCACTCTTGCCGCCATGGCCGCCGGTGTTGCCGCCGAGTACCTCTCCGGTGCGGACGTCGGCCACCAGCCAGGACAGGGCGGAGACGTCGGGGCAGCCCGGGGCTCCCTGCTGTACGCGCACGTGGGCTCCAGGGCAGTGCAGCAGCGACGCGTCGACGGCCGCGGCGGCAACGGTCGGCCCGTGGAGCTCCCGTGGCGGTCGGTGCGAGGAGGACCCCCGCACCGACCGAGAGGGCTGCCGTAGCGGAGAGTGCCCCGCGGCGGGCACAAGATCTGATGCTCATTCAGGCAGCGTAGGAAGGGATGCGGCCGCCGGCAGTGGGCTGTGCGCCGACCGGCCGTATCCCGCCTCAGGCATCACGCGTCGATGATTACCGGGATGATGAGGGGCTTGCGCCGGTGGGTGCGGAACGCCCAGTTCGCCACCGCGCGTGCGATGAGCTGTTCGAGCTGGACCGCGTCGCCCACGCCTTCCTTGGCGGCGGTGGCCAGGGTCTTCTCGATCACAGGGATGACGGCTGCGAAGGTGGTGTCGTCGTGTTCGAATCCGCGGGCAAGGAAGTCGGGGGCCTCGGCCAGCATGCCCGTGTTGGCGTCGACGATGGCCACGACGGTGACCACGCCCTCCTGGGCGAGGGTGACGCGGTCCTTGAGGGATGCCTCGGTGGCGCCACCGACCGTCATGCCGTCCACGTAGACGTAGCCGGCGGGCACCTTGCCAGTGATCTTCGCGTGGCCGTCGACGAGGTCGACGACGACGCCGTCCTCGGCGATGACGACCCGGTCGGGGTCGACGCCGGTGCGGATGGCGAGGTCGGCGTTGGCGCGCAGGTGGCGCCATTCGCCGTGCACGGGCATCACGTTGCGGGGCTTGACGATGTTGTAGCAGTAGACGAGTTCACCGGCGCTGGCGTGGCCGGAGACGTGCACCTTGGCGTTGCCCTTGTGGACGACGTTGGCGCCCCAGCGGGTCAGGCCGTTGATGATCCGGTAGATGGCGTTCTCGTTGCCGGGGATCAGGGAGCTGGCGAGCAGAACGGTGTCGCCCTTTCCGATACGGATCTGGTGGTCGCGGTTGGCCATGCGCGACAGGGCCGCCATGGGCTCGCCCTGCGAGCCGGTGCAGACCAGGGTGATCTTGTTGTCCGGGAGCTGCTCCAGTTCCTTCATGCTCACCACCAGGCCGGCGGGGACCTTCAGGTAGCCGAGTTCGCGGGCGATGCCCATGTTGCGGACCATGGACCGGCCCACGAAGGCGACCTTGCGTCCGTGCTGGTGGGCGGCGTCCAGCACCTGCTGGATGCGGTGCACGTGGCTGGCGAAGCTGGAGACGATGACCCGCCGCGGCGCGGTGCGCAGGACCTGCTCGATCGCCGGATTCAGCTCGCGCTCGGAGGTGGTGAAGCCGGGGACTTCCGCGTTGGTGGAGTCGGTGAGAAAGAGGTCGACTCCCTCCTCGCCTAGGCGGGCGAAGGCGCGCAGGTCGGTGATGCGCTCGTCCAGCGGGAACTGGTCCATCTTGAAGTCACCCGTGTGGAGCACCATCCCGGCGCCGGTGCGGATGGCGACCGCGAGGCCGTCCGGGATGGAGTGATTGACCGCCACGAACTCGCAGTCGAAGGGGCCGAACCTCCTGCGGTCTCCCTCTCGCACGCGTGCCGTGCGGGGCTTGATGCCGTGTTCCTTGAGCTTGGCCTCAAGGAAGGCCAGCGTCAGCTTCGAGCCGACGACCGGGATGTCGGCCCGCTCGCGCAGCAGGTACGGCACGCCACCGATGTGGTCTTCGTGGCCGTGGGTCAGCACCACGGCCACGATGTCGTCCAGCCGGTCCCGGATTGAGGTGAAGTCGGGAAGGATGACGTCGACCCCGGGCTGGTGCTCCTCGGGGAACAGCACGCCGCAGTCGACGATGAGCAACTTGCCAGCGTGCTCGAAAACGGTCATGTTGCGGCCGATTTCGCCCAGGCCGCCCAGGGCGGTGACCCTCAGCCCTCCTGCGGGCAGGGGCGGGGCGGCTTGAAGTTCGGGATGGGGATGACTCATACCTTGACGTTACCGGAAGGTCTACCGAGTGATCCTTTGCCGGTTCCACCGAAGCCGGCAGACGGCTCCGAGACGATCCTCACCGCAGGGCGCGCGACCCGTACCGAGGCCGGGAAGATCATCTTCGAGGACAGTGGCCCACGCGGCGCCTGGGCACACACGTGCACCCTGAGAAGCCGTTGTCTTTCCGATAGTGACGGGTGCGTTTCCGCTGGTCAGGCAAAGTGACGGCGCCTCGGTGGCAGAGGCGGGGTGTCGTGTCGTCTCTTCGGTGGAGGTGCCGGATACCGTCGGTGATGGGGCTGCTTGAGGAGCGCGAGCGTGCTGCTCGGCAGCGGGTGGTGGTTGCCGCCGTTGACCCGCATCCTTCCACCGTCATGACATCCAGATACGTCTGGGGAACGATGCCGGCGTACGCCGCCTGCCATCCTCGGACTCGGATCGTCGAAACGGCCTCGATGTCGGCCGCATCCATCTGCAAACCCGGACCCGGTCTGAGCGGTGGACACTCCACCGAGGCCGGTGGTGATCCCGCTTGCCGGTCCCGGACACGCGGGACGGCTCCGGGAGCCGGGGCGTTGTCTGGTTGGGGCGGACGGAGAGCGCCGTGTGGCCGCCATTGTCGTCACCAGTGGCTTGTCCGGCGCCTCGACGTGACCTTTTCGCGCGTATGACTAGTGCAGACAAGTCAACATTTTGCGCAGGGCACGGTCTGACTGGGAGCCCACGTGACGGGCTGGGCTCTGGCAGTGGGGGCGGGGGAAGTCATGGCGCGCTCCTGGGTATGCGGACTCCTCTATTCCATTGTGTGTTCGATTTTCTGTGCGAGCAGCTCCCCGCCGGGCGGGGCGCGGCTGTGACTGGTCGAGATAGATGTCACCTGGTCCCGACGTCTGTCACCGCACGCTTGTCGCCCCTCCCCGAGAAAGAGGATCTGCCGTGACTGTCCGGTGCCACCCAAAGTTGATCAGATGCCATCAGACTCTGAGGGATAGGGAAAGCAGACATCGACACCGTACGGGCCGTCCTGCAGCGCTCCCCAGAGGTTGAGAAGATCGGCCGCGGGCTGGCCACGTGGGGTCTGGTGGCGGGCGCGGAGCGTCAAACGGCCCCTGCGGGCCGGCGACATCTCCAACAGGCCGAGCTTGACCCGCGCACTTATGTGGGAGGGCGCCCGGTTCACCGCCGCATGGGGGTCCCGGGACGTCCTCGATATCACGGTGGTGTGTTTAACCGCTCTGTTCTGGTGAGCTGAAACAACCAGCCTGGCCCTGCTGGCCAGGGCCAGAGGACTATCACCGCTGATAGCGGCCTGGCTCTACCCGCAGGGCCGGACCTGGGAGACTAGGATCATGACCGACCGTCGACCACTCTCGCTGCCCACCTTTTCCGAGCCCGCTTCCGACGCTCCCGTACCCGCCCAGGCGGGTGGGCGCCGGCTGCTGCCGGTCGAGCAGGGCGCCGACTTCCGCCAGCCGCCCGGCGAGACCGAGCCCGCACCCGCCCCGGCCCGACGTCCGTTCGCCCCCGGCGGCCTCACCTTCTCGGACCCGGACCGCCATATCTGAGCGCTACCACTACGGGTTGCGCCACGTCCAGGCCCAGCTCACCATAGCCCCACCGCTCGGTGTACCAGCGCCTCCACCTGGACAGTGGTCGTAGCCGGCCCGGCTCCCGCCTCGGATACCGTGTTCCTCTACGGGGTGCCATAACGGATGTGACGCCCCCCACCGGAGGTAGTCAGCGTATGAGTTCAAAGCGCAGCAAGAATCCAGCCCTGCCCGTACTTGACGACGCATACCGACTCGAGTCGGTCAAGGACGCCGAAGAGTCCACCCGTGACTTGGCCGCGCGGCTGGCCACCACCGAGCTGCGCCGCGTGTCCCACCCGGGCCGGGTCACCTGGGAGCCCACCGATCAGGCCGAGCCCGTACCGGTCCCGCCGACTGTGGTCGACGGTGACGGGGACCTGTGGCTGCGGGACCGGGGCACTGGCACCTGGACCATGCCCGAGTTCAACCCGAAGGAGTTCCCGGACCGCTGTGGCGAGGTTCTGACGTGGAACCAGCTTGCCCGCGAGTTCGGCCCGCTGACCGCACTGGCCGACGACCGCCGCATCGGCGGCGGCCGGCGTCGCTGACCGCGCAGCCTTCTGGGATGACCGCGCCCCTGAAGCGCCCGTTACGGGTAGCTGGGAGCTCCAGCTCACCGCCGAGCTCGACGATGGCGGCGAGCAGATTCATGCAGGTTTTCACCTGGTCGGCAATGTGGCAGACGAGAACAGGCCGGGCCCGCTCCGTTCGGATTTGGCCCGGCCGTTCATTCCGAGTGCCGCCAGGTCCGGCCTGTTCCCCCTCAGCATGACCATGTCTCCGGTGCCATCGATGCCCGAGAACATGCAGTAGTAGCCGTCAGGGCATCGGTCGTACCCGTCAGCCGCGTGGGCGGGGGAGACCGGCGCCATGCTCAGGGCTGCCACTGTGCCAACAGCCCGGCAAGGATCCGCTTGAAGTGGTTCACACCCTGCCCAACGATCACTACCGCTCCAGGTCAGCGCCTGGACCGGCCATGGCATGAACTTCCCGGTCACACCCGCATACGCTCCCTAGACCCTGGCAGCACAAGCCGCGCTCTCAGGTGGCTTCGTAGGGGAGAACGGAGAGCGTTTGTCGGCGGGTGCGGAGAGCAGCCGGCGGCTCGGTGGCGTCGACATATCGCCGAGTTCCGAAACCACCCACGCGGAGTGTCGAGCTGGGGATCTGGAATTCGTGGGGCGCCGGCCCGGTGGACTGTCTGTCGTACCCCGGTCCTAGAGTCCGGCGTATGACCCGTCGCACCTCCGCCCGCCCGGTACGGCCTTGGGGATCATCGAACAGCCGTTGGTGCTGAGATTGATCACGGCGCCCAGCATGTCTTCCCGCCACAGGGCTGACCGAGGTGCCCTGTCGATCAGGGCCCGGCTCCGGCAGGGTGGGAGCGTCCGCGAGTGATCAACGGGAGGGGGCACGGCATGACGTACGTGCCACGGCATCCATTGTTATCTGAGCGGGCCGGTCGAAGGCGAGTGGTGACTCCTTTGGGCTGGCACGGCACCGACCTGGGTGGGCGCGAGAGGATCAGCACCGCATTTCACTGAGTTCCCGGATTCGACCGGGGCATCACGAGGGGAGAGGCGATCATGGGGGAACTGGACGGCAGGACTGCCCTGGTGACGGGCGGCTCGCGTGGGATCGGGCGCGCGATCGCCCTGCGGCTCGCCGCCGAGGGTGCGTTGGTCGCGGTCCACTACGGCGGCAACGGTGCGGCCGCCGAGGAGACCGTGGCGCGGATCGCCGAAGCCGGCGGCCGGGCGTTCGCAGTGCAGGCTCGGTTCGGCGAGAGCGGTGCGGTGGACCGGCTGTTCAAGAAGCTCATCGCCGGGCTGGCGGACCACGGCGCGGACGGCCTGGACATCCTGGTCAACAACGCGGGCATCCACTCGGTCAGTCCGATCGGGCAGCTCACCGAGGAGGAGTTCGAGCGGCTGCTGGCGATCAACGTGAGCACGCCGATCTTCGTGGTCCAGCGGGCGCTGCCGCTGCTGCGCGATGGCGGACGGATCGTCAACATGGGCTCGGCGGCCACCCGGATCGCGGAACCCGGCCAGATCGGTTACACCGTCACCAAGGCGGCCCTGGCGGCTCTCGGCCCGTCGCTTGCCAACGAGCTGGGCCGGCGTGGGATCACCGTGAACACGGTCGAACCCGGGGTGGTGCTGACCGACATGATCGCCCCCTACGCCGCGGTTCCCGAGGCGGTGGCCGCGCTTGAGTCGATCACCGCGCTCGGACGGATCGGCGAGCCGGAGGACGTCGCCGACGTGGTGGGCTTCCTGGCGGGCCCGCAGGGGCGCTGGGTGACCGGCCAGACCATCGATGTCTCCGGCGGTACCTACCTCGGACCGATCGCGGCCGGGTGATCACTGGGGCACTCTCATGGATCGTCTCGAGGAACTGCTCGCCAAGACTGGGCTGCGGTACTCACGCCACCTGGCCGAGGCTCCCGGAATCAAGCTGGGGTACCCGGGCTGGACCTAGGAACCCTGCTGGCCCGATTGCGGTACCTGCGGTACCCGAATGGATCACTTGCTGACCGTGGCGAGCTGGGAATTCGACGGAGAGTCCTTGTGGACCTGGCTGCCTGTGGAGTGCCGCACGGACGATGTCGTCGACAGGGCCTGGGGCGGGGACGCCCGCAACTCTGTCGGCCACTGCCTCGGCGACGCCGGCGGCGTATACATCCTCGAGTGCCGTACCTGCCCGGAGCACCCCGTCGGACACTGGTTCGACTGCTCCCGACTGGGGGACACCGACAGCCAGGCATCAAGCACTCAGCCGGGCCGTACCAGTGAGCGGCACGATCCCATCAGGAAAGCAAGCAGCTGAGCACTCTCGGAACTCACCAACACCGACTTCCCGCGGAGCTTCTGGCACACATTCCGTGAGGTCGATCAACGGATTCTGCCTTGGTGACCTTGCTTGATCTGGGACCGTGGTGCGGTGTCATGACCTCTTGGTGACCTTTTTCCGCATGTCAGCGCGTTACTGGTGGAGCACGTGTTCGTCGAGTGCGGGATGGTCCGCTTGCTGGTGAGAACCCCGCCGGTCGAGGTCGCTTGCCCCGCGTGTGCGGCGGTGTCCAGTCGGGTCCACCGCGTTACGAGAGGCGTCTTGAGGACACGCCAGTCGGTGATGGCCGACGGTGGCCGCTACGTGGATCGGGATCTCGAAGTGGACGGTCCCGTATCCGCCGTGCTCGCCCGTCGTCCGCGCGTCGCAGACTTCGTCGGCCATGCTGCGCCAGAAGGCTTCCGCGCCGGGGATGTCGACGTTCGTGTGCAGGTAGACGGTGTCGTAGCCGGGGACGCCCACGGCGAACTCGCAGGCGGCCCTGACCATGGCTCGGGCCAGTCCGTGCCTGCGGTGGTCCGGGCGTACGTACACCCGCAGGAGCTGGGCCGTGCGCCCTGACGGATAGCGGTCGGTGAGCCAGCGGGGGTGCGGGGGGTGGGCGGGGCCCCGGGAGTTGAGTGCGGTGGTGCCGACCACCTCTTCACCCAGGACGGCCACGACGAGGGTGTGGCGCGGGTGTGAGAGGTAGGTGCGCTGGATGTCGACGACGTCGTCGTGCCACTGGGGCACGTACCCGTAGTCGAACTCTCGGTAGAACGTGTCGAGCATGACGCTCCGCGCGCCGGGTACGTCCTCGGGCCTGGCGTGCCGTACTGCGTACGGCCCGATTTCTTGCCCCTGCGTCAGGTCTCTCATTGCTCGCTGGCTCCCTTCCGGCGCTCCGGTCTCGTGAGCGGCAGGCTACCGGAAATCTGACCTATTGGAAATGAAAACGATTTCAGGTAGCTTCCTCCTCGGTTCGGTGCGGACGCCTCCCGTCGGGCGGCCCGCTTCGCAGGTATGCCCCGCGGTCGCGGCGGCATTTCGAGAGGAAGTCCCTTGGCGCATCTGCTGGTTATCGAGAGCTGGGTGGGGTCGATGAGCAGACTGCTGCCCAGGGCGATCCGTGAAGGCGGACACGAGTTCACCTTCGTCACCCGCGACCTGCACCACTACCTGCGCGGGGCCGGATCCGACGGCCCACACCCGCTGCTCGCAGCGCGCAACATCATCACCGCGGATACCAACGACATCGACGAGCTGCTGCCCCACCTGGAACGGTTGCACGCGGTGCTCGCCTTCGACGGCGTGGTCTCCTCCTGCGACTACTACCTGCCGACCGTGGCCCGTACGGCCGAGCGGCTGGGCCTGTCCGGCCCGGTGGCCGAAGCGGTCGAGGCGGCCTGCCGCAAGGACCTGACCCGCCGGGTGCTGGCCGAGGCCGGAGTGCCGGGCCCCCGCTTCGCGCTCTGTGCGGACGAGGTGCAGGCCGCCGCCGCTGCCCGGGAGATCGGCTATCCGCTGGTGGTCAAGCCCGTGGACCTCTGTGCTGGGATGCTGGTCCGTGAGGTCCGAGACGAGCGGGAGCTGGAGCTCGCCTGTCGTGCCCTGGCCGAGTTCCCGGTCAACGCGCGTGGCCAGGACCGGATGCCCGTCGTCCTTCTCGAAGAGCTGCTCACCGGCCCCGAAGTCAGTGTCGAGACCGTCTCCTTCGGCGGTGGCACGAGCGTGGTCGGTGTCACGGACAAGAGCATCGGCGGTGCGCCGGCCTTCATCGAGACCGGTCACATGTTCCCGGCCGCGATCGCGCCAGGCTCGGAGCAAGAGGCCACCGACACGGCTGTGGCCGCCATCAAGGCCCTCGGCCTGGACCACGTCGTGTGCCACACCGAGATCAAACTGACCCCTGGGGGGCCCAAGGTTGTCGAGGTCAACCCCCGCCCGGCCGGCAACCGGATCACCGAACTCGTACGGCACGTCACGGGCATCGACTTGGCCGCAGCCTGCGTGGACGTCGCCCTCGGTCGTGCGCCCGACCTCACGCCGCGTCCGACCGGCGTCCACAGCGCCGCCATCGCCTTTCTGCTCCCCGACACCACCGGCACCCTCACCGCCATCGGGGGCGCCGACGAGGTCCGGGCGCAGCCCGGGGTGCTGGAGCTCACCCTGGCCGAGCCGGGTCGTGCCGTACGTGCCGCGACCAGCAACAACGAGTACCTCGGCCACATCATGACCGCTGACACCCGGGGCCGTGGGGCCCGGGATGTCGCCGAGCGGCTCATCGCGCACCTGCGCCCCGCCTATGAGGAGTGTTCGGCCGAGCTTCCCTCGGCGGTGCCCGCATGACCGCACCCGCGCTCCACGAGCCCGCCGTACGCACCCTCGACCAGCTCATCGCGCACGTCCGCGCCGGTGGCTACGGCCCCGACCCCGCCGAGGAACGCATCGCGCTCGCCTTCACCACCGCCCAGGCCGTCCGCCATACCGGCCGCAACAGCGGATACCGCAACGAGGTCCTCAGCCTGCGCCTGCACGCGGCGGTCGGATCCTGCGCCGTGGAGCCGGGAGCACTGCCAGCGGCGGCACTCGACGACTGTGTCGGCGTCTCGGTGGCCGAACTCCTCGACCACCCGATGCTTCCCGTGCAGGTCGCCGCACTCGATGCCTACCTGAGCCATGTCCGACCCCACACCCCCGACCATGGCGCCCGCCCTTACGCCGTACCGGCCGGCGGCTCCCTGCACCGGTCCAGAGCCCGGGCCCGTGCCGTGGTCGATCTGCTGCCCGCGACCGGGATCCGCCGGGTCCTCGTCATCGGCGTGGTCAACTCCCTGCTGGAACAGCTGCGTGCGCGCGGCCTGGAGTACGTGCCCTGCGACCTCAAGGGCGGCGCCACCGAGTGGGGCGAGCCCGTACGGACCGATGCCCTCGCGGAGCTGGAGCTCTGCGACGCGATCCTCGCCTCCGGCATGACCCTGGGGAACGGCAGCTTCCAGCCGCTGCTCGACCATGCCGCCACGACCGGCAAGCCCCTGGTGATGTTCGCGCAGACAGGCAGCGCGGTCCTGCCGAGGTTCCTGGGCGCCGGGGTCAGCGCCGTGTCCGCCGAGCCGTACCCCTTCTTCTGGCTCGACGGCGGCCCGGGAGTCATCCACCGCTACGGGGGTGCCCGGTGACCACCGCCCTCCCGTTGCACCGCCCGCCGGCCCGCAGCGCGAACCCGGAGCTGCTGACGCTGATCGGCCGCACCCCGCTCGCCCGTATCCGCACGGAACTGCCCTACCCCCACCCCGGCTTCTGGGCCAAGCTGGAATGCCTCGGCGCCGGCGGCATGAAGGCACGGTCAGCCGTGTCGATGCTGCTCGGCGCCCGCCGGCGCGGTGAACTCCGTCCGGGCGCCACCGTCGTCGAATCCACCTCCGGAACCCTGGGCATAGGGCTCGCCCTCGCCGGGCAGGCCCTCGGGCACCCGGTGGTCCTCATCGGTGACCGCGAGCTCGAACCGTCCATGCGGCAGCTGCTGCGGACGTATGGAGCGCAGCTGGAACTGGTGGAGCGGCCGGCCGCTGAAGGCGGTTGGCAGGCCGCCCGGATCGCCCGTCTGCGCGAGGTCCTGGCCCGGACACCGGATGCCTACTGGCCCGACCAATACAACAACCCGGACAACGCGGCTGGTTACCTCTCCATGGCGGCCGAACTCTGTGAGCAGATCGAGCACCTGGACGTGCTGGTGTGCAGCGTTGGCACCGGCGGACACAGCGCCGGCCTCATCGGTCCGCTGCGCCGCCGCTGGCCACGGCTGAAGGTCATCGGCGTCGATTCCATCGGCTCCGCCATCTTCGGCCAGCCCGCCCGGCCCCGCCTGATGCGCGGCCTCGGCAGCAGCATCCACCCCCGCAACGTCGCCCACCACGCCTTCGACGAGGTCCACTGGGTGGGCCCCGCCGAGGCCGTCGACGCCTGCCGCCGGCTCGCCCGTACCAGTTTCGTCAGCGGCGGCTGGAGCACAGGAGCCGTCGCCTTGGTCTCCGCCTGGGCTACCCGCGTCGAGACCGGGGCGGTGGTCGCGACGGTCTTCCCGGACGGTCCGCACCGCTACCTCGGCACTGTCTATGACGACGACTACTGCCACGCACACGGCCTTGACCGGGCGGAACTCGCCGTCCGTCCTGTGGAGATCCCCCACCCGCACGCGGTCGAGGCCATTGGCTGGACCCGCTGCCGCACCCTCGTCGACCCGCTAGCGGCGAGCCGTCCGCTCCTGCCCGCACCGGCCCGGGAAGGTGCCGCATGAGACTGACATGGCACACCACGGAGCTGGCACTGGCCGAGCCGCTGCGCATCTCCCGCTCCGTGATGGCCGGCCGCGACGCCGTCTGGATCGCGATCGAACACGGCGGGCTGACCGGATGGGGCGAGGTGGTCAGCAGCGACTATCTCGGTCTGCCCACCCCCCGCATCGTCCGGCACCTCACCATGGCGCGGCCCGCCGTCGAACGCCTCCCCGACCCCGAGACCGCCTGGGACGAACACGTCCCCGACTCGCTGCCCGACCTCTCGCGACTGCCGGCCGGTGTACTCGCCGGACTGGAGGCTGCCCTGCTCGACCTGATCGGAAAAAGGACCGGCAGGCCCGCTCACCAGCTGCTGGGCACACACGCCGCGCCGGCCGTGCAGACCGCCCGTACGATCGGCATCGTCGCGCCCGTACAGGCGGCCGCACAGGCCGCCCGCCTCGCGCTGAGCGGCTTCACCGTCCTCAAGGTCAAGGCCGGATCGCCCGATCCGGCGGAGGACCTCGCCCGGCTGAGCGCGGTACAGGTCGGAGCCCCAGGGGTAAGCCTCCTCCTCGACCCCAACGGAGCGTGGACCGAGCGCCAGGCAATCGACCTGCTGCCGCGCTTCGCCGCCCTCGGCGTCACCGCCGTGGAACAGCCCATCGCGCCCGGCCGCCCCGACGCGCTCGCCCGCGTGGCCAAGGAATCCCCGGTCCCCGTCATCGCCGATGAGGACGCCGTCTCCTACGAGGACGCCGTCGCGCTCGCCGGACTGGTCCACGGAGTCAACGTCAAGCTCGCCAAATGCGGCGGGGTACGAGCCGCGCTGCGCATCCACCAGGCCCTGCGCGGCTCCGGGACGGACCTGATGCTGGGCTGCCTCACCGCCAGCTCGCTCGGCATCGCCCCGGCCGTGCACCTCGCCGACCGGGCCCGCTGGGTCGACCTCGACGGGCACCTGCTGCTCGCCGACGACCCCTGGACGGGCATCGGCGGCGCCGACGGCACCGTACGGGCCCCCGACCGAGCAGGCCTCGGAGTCACACGCACCCACATGGCGGTCGTCCGGTGAAGATCCTCAGCTCCATGCGCGACTTCCCGCTAGCGGTACGCCTGCTCCTGGTCAACCAACTCGGCGTCAACACCGGCTTCTACCTGCTCATCCCGTACCTCGCCACCCACCTCACCGACGATCTGGGGCTGTCGGCAGCCGTCGTCGGCATCGTCCTCGGCCTGCGCAACCTCAGCCAGCAGGGCCTCTTCCTGATCGGCGGTTCCGCCGCCGACAGGCTCGGCGCCCGCGGCGTCATCATCGCGGGTTGCGCCCTGCGCACCCTGGGATTCGGCCTGTTCGCCCTCGGCGACAGCCTGCCGCTGCTGATCGCCGCATCCATACTCAGCGGGCTCGCGGGGGCCCTCTTCAACCCCGCCGTGCGGACCTACGTCGCCCAGGAGGCTGGGGAGCGCAAGGCGGAGGCGTTCGCGCTGTTCAACGTGTTCGCCACCACCGGGGCGTTGCTCGGACCGCTGCTCGGCAGCCTGCTGCTGCTCGTGGACTTCCGAGCCGCCGCGGTCACCGCGGCCGGTGTGTTCGCCGCCCTCACCCTCGCGCAGCTGCTGGTGCTGCCCGCTCGGGAGACCCCGGCCCCTGAGACCAGAATGCTCGGTGATTGGCGTGAAGTCGCGGGCAACCGCCGGTTCCTGGCGTTCTCCCTCGCCATGATCGGCATGTACGGCCTGGAAAACCAGCTGTACCTGCTGCTGCCCCGTGCGGCGACCGACGCCTCCGGCTGGGGCGGCTCGGTCGGCCTGCTGTTCCTCGCCGGGACCGTCGCCAACCTGCTGTTCCAGCTCCGCATCACCCGCGCACTGAAAGCCCGGGGGAGCAGAGGGTGCTGGATCGCCATGGGTCTGGGCGTTATGGGCCTCGGATTCGTGCCCCCGATGTTCGTCGCGGGCACCATCACCGGGCACCCGCTGCGCCTGCTGCCGGTGCTCGCCGGGGCCCTGCTGCTGCACCTCGGGGTGATGGTCGCCTCGCCGTTCGTGATGGAGCTGATACCGGCCTTCGGCCGAGCGAACCTGACCGGCACGTTCTACGGGCTCTTCTACGCAATCTCCGGCGTCGCGGCCGCGGCAGGCAGCGTGGCCATCGGCTGGTCCATGGACGCGGCCGGCCACACGGGCCTGACCTGGTTGCCCTATGTCTGCTGCCTCGCCCTCGGGCTGTTCTCGGCAGGGGCTGTGGCGTGCCTGCAGCGAAGACGCGCCCTGCCCGCGCTGGAGGCACCCGATCCGACGACCCCCGCGCTCCCCGACCGGCTCCGAAGCGAGACCCGATGACAGAGACGACCACCGGCAACCTGCTCACCGACCACCCCGAGCTCTACGAAGAGCGCTTCCCCGACCCGGACCGCCGGGCGGCCCGCTGGATCGAGGACGTGCTGGCACGCCACGGCGCGGGCTCCCGCGTCCTCGACGTCGGCTGCGGCACCGGTCGCGACGCCGCCTGGCTGCACCACGAGGCCAGTCGCGAGGTCACCGGCATCGACACATCCGACGCCATGCTGGCCCACGCGGCCACGCACCATCCGGGCCCCGGCTACCACCGGGCGGACATGCGCGACTTCGACCTCGGAGCGACGTTCGACGCGATCGTCTGTCTGGACAGTGCCCTGCTCTACTGCCACACCAACGAAGACCTCGCCGCCTTCCTCACCCGCTGCCGTGAACACCTCACGCCGGGCGGCCTGCTCGTCGCTGAGATGCGCAACGGGGCGTTCTTCCTCGGCAACACCGAGCTCCTCGACGGCCCGCGCACCAACACCTTCGCCTGGCGCGGCACCACGTACACGTCCCACACCACCCTGTGGATCGATCACGGCGCACAACTCCTGCGCCGCCGGAGGATCTGGACCGCCGACGACGGCGGCCCGCAGGAAGAGCAGCGCTCCGCCTGGAGGCTCCTCTTCCCGCAGGAACTCCGATACTTCCTCACCACCGCAGGCTTCGAGGTCCTCGCACTCCACGACGGACCCGGCCCCCGCACCGAACCGCCGTGGAGCGAAGGCGGGGCCCCGCACGGGACCACGAGTTCCGACCGCCTCCACCTCATCGGCCGGCTCAAGCCCCACCCCAGCAACGGAGACACCCCCGCATGAACGACGCCCGCTCCAGCCTTGCCCGCAGAAGCTTCCTCATCGCCACCGGCGCCACCGCCCTCGCCTTCACCGCCGCCTGCGGCACCGGCACCACAACCCCGGACGCCAAGAACGCCGCAGCGGGAACCCCCAAGCAGGGCGGCCGACTGCGGGCCGCCTTCGCCGGCGGCGGAGCCAGCGAGACCCTGGACCCGCACGCCGCCAACCTCTTCGTCGACGCCGCCCGCGCCAAGGCCCTCTTCGACAAGCTCGCCGACTTCGGCGCCGACCTCGCGGCCGTCCCCAGGCTCGCCGAGAAGTGGGAGCCCAACGAAGCTCTCGACACCTGGCGCATCACCCTGCGCAAGGCCGCCTTCCACGACGGCAAGCCCGTCACTGCCGAAGACATCCTTTACAGCTACCGGCGCATCGCCGACCCCAAGGGCACCTTCCGCGCCAAGGCATCCCTGGAGCCGATCGACCTCGACGCCAGTCGCGCCATCGACGCGTCCACCGTCGAGTTCAAGCTCAAGCGCCCGTACGCCGAATTCCCCAACATCCTCGCCGCATTCGGCGCGTACATCGTCCCCAAGGACGCCAGCGCCTTCGACAAGCCCATCGGTTCCGGACCGTTCAGCTTCGTCTCCTTCAAGCCGGGCAGCTCCCTCGTCGTCAAACGCAACGACGCATACTGGGAAGGCGCCCCGCACCTCGACGAACTCGAATTCGTCGTCGCGTCCGAGGAATCGGCACGCGTGAGTGCACTGCTCGGCGGTCAGGTCGAGTACGCCCACGAGCTGGACCCGGCCACCGCTCGCACGCACGAGGGCAAGGGCAAGATCGACATCGTCCGCCTCCCGGGCAGCGCGATGCAGGGCTTCGTCATGAAGACCGACCGACCGCCGTTCAACGACCCCCGGGTCCGCCAGGCCTTCTTCCTCATCGCCGACCGCAAGGAACTCGTCGACGGAGCCCTCTCCGGCGCCGGAGAGGTCGGCAACGACCTGTTCGGCAAGGGCTACGAGTACTACCCGGCCGGCCTCCCGCAGCGCACCCAGGACCTGGACAAGGCCCGCGCCCTGCTCAAGGAGGCAGGCGCCGAGGGCCTCAAGGTCACCTTGGACACCGCCCCCGCCGCCACCGGCTTCGTCGAGGCCGCCGGCATCTTCAAGGAGCAGGCCGCCAAGGCCGGCATCACCGTCGAGGTCAAGGTCGGCAACAAGGACACGTACTGGAAGGACATCCTGTCCTCGGGCACCTTCGCCTCCTACCGGTCCGGGGCCATGCCCATCGAGTCCCACATCTCGCAGCGGCTGCTGACCGGCTCCACCACCAACGCCACCAAGTGGCAGCAGAAGGACTTCGACGACCTCTACCAGCAGGCCCAGTCCACCCGCGACGCCACGCAGCGCGGCGCGCTCTACGAGCGGATGCAGCGCCGCCTCTACGACGAGGGGGGCTTCCTGATCTGGGGCTTCGCCGACTGGATCATCGCCACCGCGCCCAAGGTGCACGGGGTGTCGAAGCAGGCCCCCGCCAACACCCTCGACTGGGCCCGCTTCGACAAGATCTGGCTCGCGTGACACCGCACCTGCCATGGATCGGCCGCCGCCTGCTCCTCGGACTGGGGCAGACGGCGGCCGTCGTCCTGTTCATCTTCGCCCTGACCGAGGCGCTGCCCGGTGACGCGGCCGTCGCTCTCGCCGGGGACCAGCCCGATCCCGCCCGCATCGCCCGCATCCGTGAGGCGATGGGCCTGGACCGGCCGGCCGCCGAACGCCTCATGGACTGGGTCGGCGGCCTCCTGCAGGGCGACCTGGGCACTTCCCTGGTCAGCGGCCGGCCCGTCACCGGCTACCTGACCGCCGGACTCGGCCCCACCCTCCTCCTTGCTGCGGCAACCCTCACCCTGCTCATCCCGCTCTCCCTCGGGCTCGGCGTCCTGGCCGCCCGTCGCGAGGGCGGTCGGCTCGACCGGACCGTCAGCGCCCTGACCCTCGCGGCGCACGCCGTGCCCGAATTCGCCATCGGGGTCCTGCTCGCCACGCTCTTCGGGCTGTGGCTGGGCTGGCTGCCGCCCACCGCCGTCGGCGCCGACCCGTTCACCGAGCCGGCCGTCCTGATCCTGCCCGCCGTCGTCCTGCTGTCGCGACCCGTATGCACCATCAGCCGCCTCGTGCGCGCCGGGATGATCGATGCCATGGCATCGCCGTACGTCGCTCAGGCCCGCCGCTACGGGGTTTCCGGCGCCCGTGTCACCTGGGCCCACGCCCTGCCCAACGCCTTCGCCCCCGCCACCCAGCAACTGGCCCGCACCTGCGACTGGCTCCTCAGCGGAGTGATCGTCGTGGAGGCACTCTTCGTGATCCCCGGCCTCGGCACCGTACTCATCGAAGCCGTCGCCGCCCGCGACCTCCCCGTAGTCCAGGGCATGGCCGTCGTCTTCGGCGCCGTCACCGTCGCGGTCAACCTCGCAGCCGACCTGGCCGCCCGCCGCTTCGCACCCCGATCCGAGGTGGCGGCATGAAGCAGAAGCACACAAGGTCCCTCTTCGCGCTCGGTCTGATCATCCTTCCCCTCCTTCTCGCGCTGGTCGGGCCCTTCATGGCGGGCCCTGCCGCACCCCGCGCGGTCTCCTTCTCCTCCGGCGACGGGCACTGGCTCGGCACCGACTTCAGCGGACGCGACGTCTGGCACCAGGTACTGCTCGGCGGCCGCTCCGTTGTGATCGTGGCGATCGCGGCCACCGCCCTCGCCTATCTCGTCGCCATCCCCCTGGGCCTCGCCGCGGCCCTCACCCGCCGCACCTGGCTGGAGGAGGCACTGATGCGGCCCCTGGACGTGGTCATCGCAGTCCCCTCGCTCCTCCTGGTCCTGCTCGTCGCGGCCACCCTCACCCCGGGACCGGCCGGACTGACCGTCCTCGTCGGCCTGGCCGCCGCACCCGACGCCGCCCGCGTCGTGCACGCGGCGGCCGTCGAGATCTCCTCCCGGCCCGCTGTGGAAGCACTGCGCATGCAGGGCGAATCCTGGTGGCGCACGGCCATCGGGTACGTGGCCCGCTCCATGCGCCGCACTCTCGCCGCCGACGCAGGGATCCGGCTCACCGGAGCCCTCTACTTGGTCGCGACCGCCGCGTTCCTCGGCGTGGGCGTCCAGCCGGACGCCGCCGACTGGGCAGTCATGGTCGACCGCAACCGCACCGGCCTGTTCCTCCAGCCCTGGGCCGTGGTCGTGCCCGCCCTGCTCATCGCGGCCCTGTCGATGGGCACCAACCTCCTGTTCGACGCCGCCCTCCAACATCAGACCCCTCGGAAGGGAGCGGCGCGATGAACCTCGTCGCAGAGGTACGGGACCTGCGGGTCGACATCGGCGGACGGGCGATCGTGGACGGTGTGAGTCTTGCCGCCCATGCGGGCAGCGTCACCGCCGTCATCGGCCCGTCCGGCAGCGGTAAGACCACCACGGGTCTTGCCCTCCTGGGCGAGTACCCGGCCGGAGCCGTCGTCGACGGCGAGGTGCACACCCCCGCGGGCCCGGTCGGATACATCCCCCAGCACCCGGCCTCGGTCCTCAACCCCGCCCGGCGAGTGGGTGCGTTGCTCGCCGACATCGCCGCCCGCCAGGGAGGAGACCGGCTCGCACGCAGGCGCCGCGTCGAAGAGGCCCTGCGCCTCGCCCAGCTCCCGGATCCGGAGTCCGTACTGCGCCGATTTCCCCACCAGCTCTCCGGCGGCCAGCAGCAACGGGTGGTGCTGGCTCAGGCCTTGCTGCTGGGCGCCCGGGTCATCGTCGCCGACGAACCCACCACCGGGCAGGACGCCCTCACCAAACGGGGAGTCGTGGCGGAGCTGGCAGCAGTGGCCGCACAGGGCATCGCCGTCATCCTGCTCAGCCACGACCTAGACGTCGTACGGGAGCTGGCCGACGAGGTCGTGGTGATGCGTGCCGGGCGCGTCGTGGACCGCGGCCCCGCCTCGTCAGTCCTGGAGGGTCTCGAACCGGGACGGCTGGGCACGGCGCGAACGCCACGCCCACGGGGACCCCTGCGTCTGGAGACGCGCAATCTGACCGCACGGCACCTCGCCACCCGGGGGGCGCCCGAGGTGCTGAGCGACATCGCAGTCTCGGTCGCGGCCGGGGAGTGCCTGGCCCTCGTCGGCAGGTCCGGCAGCGGCAAGACCACGCTGGGACGCTGCATGGCCGGGCTGCACCGCGCGTACCAGGGCACGGTCCTGCTCGACGGGACGCCGATGCCGCGCAGCCTGCGTTCCCGTCGCCGAGCCGAACTGGCCGCCGTACAATACGTGTTCCAGGACGCCAAGGCCGCCTTCGACGAGCACCGGCCGGTCCTCGACCAGGTCGCCCGCACCGCGGTACGGCTCTGCGGCGCCGCCCCGGAGGAAGCGCGGCGCACGGCTCTGAGCACCCTCGGCGAGTTCGGTCTCGACGAGAGCCTCGCAGCGCGCCGCCCGGGAGAACTCTCCGGCGGCGAACTCCAGCGCGCCGCACTGGCCCGGGCTTTGCTGGCAAGGCCGCAGGTCCTCATCTGCGACGAGATCACCTCCGGCCTCGACACGGCCACGCGCACCACCATCCTCGACGCCCTCGCCCGGCTCAGAGAACGCGTCGATCTCAGCCTGGTGTTCATCACCCACGACCTGGCGGCCGCCGCAGCCCTCGCGGACCAGATCGCGGTCCTCGACTCCGGCCGCATCGTCGAGGCCGGCCCGGCGAGTGAACTGATCGAGACGCCGCAGCACCCCCTCACC
This sequence comes from Streptomyces subrutilus, assembly GCF_001746425.1. GTDB lineage: Bacteria > Actinomycetota > Actinomycetes > Streptomycetales > Streptomycetaceae > Streptomyces > Streptomyces subrutilus_A. The sequence continues at coordinate 7,160,570 of NZ_MEHK01000001.1, forward strand.
AAGGAGCTCCTGTCGGCCCCGCTGACAGCGCTCCCAGGCGGCCCGCCGGGATGCTGACCGCAGGCATACACCGGCGCTCTGGCCGGGCAGCCCGCTTCGGCGGCGGCGTGCGGCTGGTGATCAAGTGGAGGGCGGGAACGCACAGGGACATACCGCAAGCGATGACCGTTCCGGTTTCCCTCTGGCAGGGAGGACGCCATGCGCGTCTCCCCAGTCCGTGGTGCGGGCGCGTTGGTCGGGGCCACGTTGGTGCTGACCTTCGGCTGGTGCTCCCAGCCCAGTGCCGGTGCCGACCCCGCGGCCGGCGGCTGGCGGGCACCCCCGTCGGTCACCATCCCCGTCGTCGCCTCCACCAATGTGTACGGCGACATCGTCGAGCGGATCGGTGCCGACCGGGTGGATGTCGTCTCGATCCTCAGCGACCCTACGCAGGACCCGCATTCGTACGAGGCCACTACGCGTAACCAGCTGGAGCTCTCCAAGGCGAAGGTCGTCGTCGAGAACGGCGGTGGCTATGACGCATTCATCGATCGGATGCTCCGCAGCTCAGGCAACTCCTCCGCTGACGTGATCAACGTCGTGGACCTGTCCGCAAGGCCGCTCCCTCAGGCGGGCCGCTGAACGAGCACGTCTGGTACGACTTCCCGACGATTGGCCGACTCGCGGACCGGATCGCCGCAGCGCTGGCCCGGGTCGCACCCGCCGACGCGGGCACGTTCCGGGAGAACGCGAAGGAATTCCGGGACGAGCTGGCATGAGACCTGGTCCGGCTCGGCATGGAAGGCCACCGCTGGGGGCTGCCCATTGCGCCCGGTACGGTCCGCCGCCGTGTCGAGGAGGTCCTGGACGCCGTCGGAGCCCTGCCCTACGCGGACGCGCCCGTGGGCATGCTGTCGGGCGGGGAACAGCAGCGCGTCCGCATCACGCAGGCCCTGGCCACCGACCCGCGGATGCTGCTGCGCGACGAGCCCCTGCTCTACCGCGACCTCCAGCACCAGCGCGCCGTAACGGACCTGGTGGACCGGCGGCGACGCTCTGCCGGCACCGCGGTCGTCTTCGTGACGCACGAGATCAACCCGGTGCTCGGCATGGTCGACCGCGTCCTGTACCTGGCCCCGGGCGGCTTCCGGATCGGCCCGCCGGACGAGGTGATGACCACGACCGCCCTGTCCGAGCTGTACGGGACCCACGTCGACGTCCTGCGTGTCCGGGGCCGCATCGTCGTGGTGGGGCGCCCGACACGGCCGACGTGCACCACCCCTCGGGCGCAGCCAACGGCACCAGCGGCACTACCGGCGGTGGACGGCCATGACCGGACCGTGGCCGCTGGCCGACGGCGGTGCGGACGGCGGCGTCTGGCGGCAGATCTTCAACTTCGCCGGAGACCAGGGCCCGAAACCCGTCCCATTTCGGCTCCCGGCCCAGCCGGCCGCAGATCCGGGCCGGGACGGAAGCGCTCAGCATCGGCTCCGGCAACGTCCACGTCACGGGAGATCCCTCCCCCCAAGCGCTCCAGTGCTGTCATTCTGCTGCCGAGTCCCGCTTTCAGGCCGGATGGTTGGTCTCTTCGGGTGGTCTGTGCTGTGCGGCATCTCGGTAGAGGCCGTTTGGGTAATGGTGATGTCGGCGCCCGCGGCCACTTTGCGTAGCCTCGTCATCAGAAGGGCACCGGACAGCTATTCCGCCACCGCTCCGCCGGTCGCGGTGGAAAGGGGTGCGGGATGTCGATGACGAGTCGGCGCGGTCTGCTGGCGAAATCTGCGGGAGCGGTGGCGGTCGCTCTCGTCCCCGGATGCGGCGCGGCAGGGGTGGACAGGCCGTGGGAGCGGCCGGTCGCCACGATCGACGGGCGCGTGGACTGGAACGCCTTGCGCGCGCAGTTCCGCCTACAGTCAGGTTGGGCGAACCTTGCGTTGTTCTATCTGGCCTCGCATCCAAAGGTGGTGCGGGACGCGGTGAATCACCTGAGTGCACAGGTCGACGCCAATCCTCTCTCGGTGCCCACGGGGCTGGCACTGCCCGATGGCCCTACCGGTTGGCCCCGAGTACGTCAGGCACTCGCGGCTTATCTGGGAGGCCGGGCCGAGGACGTCGCGGTGACGGCGAGTACGAGCATCGGGCTGGGCGTTTTCTACAACGGCGTTGTGACCCGCCCGGGACAGGAGTTCCTGTTGACGGAGCACGACCACATCGCCCATCGCACGGCCGCCCGGTTGGCCGCCGTCAAGCATGGCAGCACGCTACGGCTGGGCTCCTGGTTCGCCGATCCGGCCACCGCGACGGCGGACGGCATCGCGGCGGCGGTCGGGGAGGCGATTCGCCCGAACACCAGAGTCGTGGGGATCACCTGGGTGCAGTCGAGCACGGGGCTTCGGATGCCGGTGCGTGCGGTGGCCGAGGTGGTGCGACGGGCCAATGAAGACCGCAGCCCTGCCGACCGGTGTCTGCTGGTCGTCGACGGTGTGCACGGGCTGGGGGCGGTCGACGAGGATGTTGCCGGCCTGGGCGCGGACGTGGTGATCGCCGGAACGCACAAATGGCTGTTCGGTCCAAGGGGAACGGGGTTGGTGTGGGTGGCGCCGGACGTCCTCGACCAGCTGCGGCCCACATTCGTGAGCTTCATCAGCGGCGGGGGAGCAGCGCCTTTGTCGCCCGGCGGGTTCCTGGCCTTCGAGCATGCCTTCGCCCTGCCGGTGGCTGTAGCGCTGCATGAGCAGCTGGGCCGAGCACGCGTTGCCGCCCGCATCACACAGCTGTCGACGCAGGTGAAGCAAGGACTGAGCCGCATCCCCGGGGTCACCGTGCACACCCCTGCCGATGCGAAGCTGTCCGCGGGCATCACTTGTTTCAGCGTGGCCGGCCACACCCATCAGCAGGTCGTCGACCACGCCGCCACCCGCCGCGTGCGCCTGTCCACCTCGACCTACACCCGGATCGGTACCGCTGTTATCAACACGCCGGCCGAGATCGACACCGCCCTCAACAGCCTGGCCGACCTCACCCGCTGAACCCGGCCCCTGACGCCAACCAATCCTTGACGTCGTCAGCTGTGGAAGCCGCTGCTTTCCAGCGGGTCACTGGTGCTCGGCGCTGCCGTGGTCCTCGTGCTGTGCGGTGGGGGCGGTCGTGGTGCTGTTGGTGGTGTGCAGGGTGAAGGCGGCGGTGCGGACGCTGCCTTGGTGCTTGAAGTCGAGGAAGAGGCGGTACGCGCCGTTGGTGGGGGCGGTGGCCACGAAGGCGATCCCGGGGCCGGGCTGGGTGGCGCCGTCGCCGGGTTCGCCTTCGGGGTGGACGTGGAGGTAGGCGAGGTCACCGGAACGCAGGGCGACGAGGTGGCCGTAGGCGCCGAGGTAGGGCTCGAGACCGGTGACGGGCTTGCCGTCCTTCGACACGCTCAGCGTCAGGCCGGTCATCTTGCCGGCCGTGAGCGTGCCGTCGAGCGTGACGGTGTAGCCGTCGATTTCTGCGGTGGCCTTCTGGGGTGGCAGCTCTCGCGGCTGGTAGGGGCCGGCGACAGCGAGGTCTGCGCCCAGGGTGAGGGGCTTGGCGCCCTGCTTGGCGGGGGTGAAGTCGGCGAAGACACGGTAGTCGCCGGCCGCTGGCAGGTCGACGGGGGTGCTCCAGGTCCCGTCCGCCCCCAGGGCGGGGTGTAGATGGCGGAAGGTGTTCAGGTCGCGTGAGGCGACGATGAGGTGCAGGTCCTTGTCGTGGGCCCTGGCGTAGTCGGTGACACCTTTGCCGGCCTTGTCCTTGATGGCGAAGCGCAGTAGGGCTTCCCGGCCAGTGGCCAGGCGCGGGGTCAGCAGGTCGAGGGTGTAGCCGTCCTGGGAGATCTGCAGTCCGCCCGGGAGGGGCGGTGTCGCTGCGGTGTGCTGGTCGCCGTGGTTCATCGCGTTGCTCTCCTGGTGTGCGGCGTGCGGGGTGGTTGGCGTGTTGCCGGTGAGCGGATCGGCCACTGCTCCTATGCCGTAGGCGCCGGTGAAGGTCAAGGCGAGGGCTGCACCGTAGAGGCCGATCTTGGCTGTGGTGTTCATGGTGGTCTCCCGTGTCGGGCGTGGGCCGGAGCGGCGCGCTGGAGATTCTCTAGTGACCAGAGCATACCCCCAGGGGGTATCAGTGCAACGAGCTGAGGAGTTTGCTTTTCATACGGGGTGGGGGTATACCTGAAATCAGTCTCAGATACCCCCAGGGGGTATCAAGGTCCGCTGATGGTTGGAGAACCACATGTCCTCGTCCTGCTGCTCCCCGAACAACACCTGCTCCACCGCCGCGCAGTCGTCTGTGGCCGTGGACGGCGTCCGCACCGTGTACGCGGTGTCGGGTATGACCTGCGGTCACTGCAAGGACGCGATCACCAAGGCGGTCGGCGCCGTGGACGGCGTCAGCCGCGTCGAGGTGGACCTCGCCTCCGGGCAGGTCACGGTGGTCAGCGCCGCCGATCTTGACGACCGGGTGATCGCCGCCGCCGTGGACGACGCCGGCTACGAGGTCACCGGCCGCGCGGCCTGACCCCCCCCCCCCCTCTTCTCCGTTCCGGGCCGCCGGGGCCTACCGGCCCCGGCCGTCCGCCGCCACCAGGAGCACGCATGAGCACCGCCACCACCACCGTCGCCACCGGCGCCGCCGAGGTCGAGCTCGCCATCGGCGGCATGACCTGCGCCTCGTGCGCGGCCCGGATCGAGAAGAAGCTCAACCGCATGGACGGGGTGAGCGCCACGGTCAACTACGCCACCGAGAAGGCCAAGGTCACCTTCGACGCCTCAGTCTCGGTCGCCGATCTCATCGGGACGGTCGAGGCCACCGGCTACACCGCCCGCGAGCCCGAACCGCCCGCAGCGCCCGCAGGCGGTGCCGGCCAGGGGGACGCCGGGGGCGAGGGCGAGGACGAAGCAGGCGCCCTGCGGCCGCTGCGCCAGCGCCTGATCACCGCGGTCCTGCTGTCTGTGCCGGTCATCGCGATGGCGATGGTCCCGGCCCTGCAGTTCGACTACTGGCAGTGGCTCTCCCTGACCCTGGCCGCGCCCGTGGTCACGTACGCGGCCTGGCCGTTCCACAAGGCCGCGTTCACCAATGCCCGGCACGGCGCTGCCGCGATGGACACCCTGATCTCGGTCGGGACGTCGGCGGCGTTCCTGTGGTCGGTGTGGGCGCTGTTCTTCGGCACGGCCGGCACGCCCGGTATGACGCACCCCTTCGAGCTGACCATCGCCCGCTCCGACGGCTCGGGGAACATCTACCTGGAGGCCGCCGCCGGCGTCACCGCGTTCATCCTGGCGGGCCGCTACTTCGAGGCCCGCTCCAAGCGGAAGGCCGGCGCGGCGCTGAAGGCACTGCTGGAGCTCGGCGCGAAGGACGTCACCGTCCTGCGCGGCGGCCGCGAGGAGCACATCCCCACGGCCGAGCTGCGGGTGGGGGATCACTTCGTGGTGCGGCCGGGCGAGAAGATACCGACCGACGGCACCGTGATCGAGGGCTCCTCCGCGGTGGACGCCTCCATGCTCACCGGCGAATCCATCCCCGTCGAGGTGAGCGTGGGCGACTCCGTCACCGGGGCGACCCTTAACGCCGGCGGCCGCCTCGTCGTCGAAGCGACCCGCGTCGGCGCCGACACCCAGCTGGCGCGCATGGCCAAGCTGGTCGAGGAAGCGCAGAACGGCAAGGCCGCCGCCCAGCGCCTCGCCGACAAGATCTCCGCTGTGTTCGTGCCCGTGGTCATCGCCCTCGCACTGGGCACGCTGGGATTCTGGCTTGGCAACGGCGCCGGGTGGACCGCCGCGTTCACCGCCGCGGTCGCCGTGCTGATCATCGCCTGCCCCTGCGCCCTGGGCTTGGCCACGCCGACAGCGCTGATGGTCGGCACCGGCCGCGGCGCCCAGCTCGGCATCCTCATCAAGGGCCCCGAGGTCCTGGAGTCGACCCGCAAGGTCGACACCATCGTCTTGGACAAGACCGGCACCGTCACCACCGGCAAGATGACCCTCCTGGCCGTCCACACCGCCACTGGCGCCGAGGAGACCGAGGTCCTGCGGCTGGCGGGCGCTTTGGAGCACGCTTCCGAGCACCCCATCGCCCAGGCCGTCGCGACCGGTGCCGCCGACAAGGTCGGCTCCCTGCCCGCTCTGGAGGACTTCGCCAACCTTCCCGGACTCGGCGTCCAGGGGATCGTCGAGGGCCACGCCGTTCTCGTCGGCCGCGAGAAGCTTCTTGCCGAATGGGCCATCACCCTGCCCGCCGCCCTGAAGGAGGCCAAGGACCGGGCCGAGGCGGCCGGGCGGACCGTGATCGCGGTGGCCTGGGACGGCGAAGCCCGCGCGGTCCTGGAGGTCGCCGACGCCGTCAAGGACACCAGCGCCGAAGCGATCAGCCGCCTGAAGGCCCTGGGGTTGACGCCGATCCTGCTGACGGGCGACAACCAGGCCGTCACCGAGGCGGTGGCCGCCGAGGTCGGTATCGAGCAGGTCATCGCCGAGGTGATGCCCGAGGACAAGGTCGACGTCGTCAAGCGCCTCCAGGCCGAAGGCCGCAGCGTGGCCATGGTCGGCGACGGGGTTAACGACGCGGCCGCCCTGGCCCAGGCCGACCTCGGCCTGGCGATGGGCACCGGCACCGACGCCGCGATCGAAGCCGGCGACCTGACCCTGGTCCGCGGCGACCTCCGGGCAGCCGCCGACGCCATCCGCCTGTCCCGCAAGACGCTGGGCACCATCAAGTCCAACCTCTTCTGGGCCTTCGGCTACAACGTCGCCGCCCTCCCCCTGGCCGCCGCCGGCCTGCTCAACCCGATGATCGCCGGAGCCGCCATGGCCTTCTCCTCGGTCTTCGTCGTCGGCAACAGCCTGCGCCTGCGCTCCTTCCGCGCCGGCAGCTGAGCCCCCTGCCCGCAGACACCCCCGCCCGGCCAACCGGGCGGGGGCACCGGCACATCCGCAGCGGCGCCGACGGAACACACCACCGCACCCCGTCGTTACACCTATACCCCCCGGGGTAATCAGTGAAGTGAAGGGATCGCCGTGCACGGCTACACCGCCAACAAGGACGACGTCCTCAAGCGACTGCGCCGCATCGAAGGCCAGGTGCGGGGCCTGCAGCGCCTGGTCGAGGAGGACACCTACTGCATCGACGTCCTCACGCCGGTCAGCGCCACCACCAAAGCGCTGCAGTCCTTCGCCCTGACGATGATGGACGACCACCTCCAGTCCTGCGTGGCCGACGCCATCGCCCAAGGCGGCGAAGCGGCCCAGGACAAGATCACCGAAGCGTCCCAGGCGATCGCCCGCATGGTCCGCTCCTGACCCACCGCGAGCCTGCCCGGGCCGGTCAGCGCTGCTTCGCCCCACCGCGTACGGCGGTGACCAGCCATGAGCTGCTGCGCAGCCACAGCGCCCCGTCCGCCTCGTAACGGCCGAGCGCATCGGTCAGCACCTGGCGCGCCTTCGTCTGCTGCTGCGGGGTGACCTGGCTGAGCAGGTGGCGTCCGGGGCCGGAGTCCAGCAGGAACGCCGCGGCGTCTTGCGCGTCGGCGCCCCACTTCCCCGGCACCTCGATGCGCTGTACGTCGACATCGGTGAACCCGCCCGCGGTGACCAGGGTGCGGATGCGGTCGGGGTCCGTGAGGGAGAACATGCCGGGGCCGCCGGCCTTGCCGAAGCCGCCGAGCGGCACGATGGCCTCCAGTGAGGCAAGCGCCTCGAGCCACTGGTTGGCCTCGGCTTCGGCCGCGCAGATGAAGGCCAGCCGGCCGCCGGGGCGCAGTGCGCGGTGGAGGTTGGCGAACGCGGCGACGGGGTCGGCGAAGAAGGTCATGCCGTACCGGCTGATGACCGCATCGAAGCCCTCGGCGTCGAACGCGTGGACTTGCGCGTCGCCCTGGGCGAAGGAGACGTTCTCCACCCGCTCCCGCACGGCGCTCTCGCGGGCCTGCGCCAGCATGGGGCCGGACAGGTCCAGCCCCAGTGCCTGTCCCCGGCCGGCACGCCGGGCCGCGAGGCGGGTGGTGCGGCCGGCCCCGCAGCCGACGTCCAGCACGCAATCGGTTTCCGCGATGCCCGCGGCCAGGAGGGGTTGGTTGAAGCCGTCGTTGACGGCGTCCCAGCGGTCCTGGCTGCGGGCCCACTGCTCGCCCTCGTATCCGTTCCACGCCTCTGCCTGCGCGGTGTTGGCGAAATGAGCCATGGGTGACTCCTCCCACCGGGGCGCAGCACGGCGCCCCGGCCCTAGTATGGGCAAGTGCCCAAACAGTATGGGCGGATGCCCATACTCGCAATGGGGTTGAGGGAAGGGGCGGTTGTGTCACCTCGTGGAGTGGCGATTCCGGATTTGCGCGAGCGGTTGTTCGCGGCCGCGGAGCGGGTGGTGGCCCGCGACGGCGCCGCGGCTCTGACCAGCCGCGCGATCACCGCGGAGGCTGACTGCGGCAAGGGCGTCCTGCACACGCATTTCACCGGCCTGGACGAGTTCGTCGCCGAGCTGCTTCTTGACCGGTTCGCGCGCAGTGCCCGCCAGGCCGAGGCGCTGGAGGCGAAGGTGGGCGAAGGCACGGTCGCCGGCAACCTCCAGGAAGTCGTCCTCGACCTGCTGGAGGCGCTGCCTGCGGCGGTGGTGGGGCTGGCGATGACTCGTCCGGGAGCCGCACTGCACACCCGGGAGGGGTTCCAGTCCGGCGCGCCCGCCTTCGATGCGATCCAGCACGCCTTCACCGCCTACCTGCAGGCCGAGCAGCGCGGCGGCCGGCTGGCCGTCGGCGCCGACACCGCCACCATCGCGCTCGCGCTGGTCGGCACGGTTCACCACCTGCTGATGACACGCGTTCCCGGACAGGGAGAGGACGCGGAGGCGACCACGCGGCGGCTGCTGGCCATTCTGCTCGGTGGCGCCGGGCAGCCGCCCACGGCATAGCCCCCGGACCCAGGGGGGCGCCGACGCCCTGGCCCTGTCCCTGGCGGCCCCTGCCGGGTGCCAGTCCGCCAGGGGGTGATGCCAGCGGACGGGCAGGTCAGTGTCCGGTGGTCTCGTGGTCCGGGCGGTGGACGGTGGTCCATGTGCGGCCGCCGTCCTTGGACTCGTGGACGGCGTCACTGGTGTCGCCGGCCAGGAGATGGGTGGGGTTGGCCGCGGTCAGTACGGCCGGCCGTGCACCCTCGGGGAGGCGGCCGCGCTCGGCCCAGGACGTGCCGTCGCTGCCGGTCAGGATCCTGCCGTCGGCGGCCAGCGCGATCAGCTGGTCGGGTGCGGCTGCTCCACGGCGGCCAGAACCGGCGTGCCAGGAACCGTCTGGCATGTGGCCCCCGCCATCGGTGCTGCGCGCCAGTCCGTCGCGGGTGGTCGCCCACACCTTCTGCGGTGTCCCGGCGTGGGCGGCGAGGTCGCCGGCCCCGATCTTCGCGCGCCGCTCCCAGGTGGCGCCGGCGTCCGTGCTGGCCCAGATCTGCGAGGTCTGGCTGTCGAGGCCGTAGAGGGTCGGGCCGGCCTGCTGCAGGGAGTGGAAGTCGGCTTCGCCTGCGGCCGAGACAGTGGTCCAGGTCTGTGCGGCGTCGGTGCTGCGGATCAGGCCCAGGTGCGGTGAGGTGGCAGTGGGGTCGGCGAGGGAGGGGTGGCCGCTGGCGAGGAAGGTCCGCGGGCCGGTAACGGTGAAGGCCATCGTGTCCTGGTAGCGGTCGGCGATCCGAACGGCGCCGGCGGGGGTGAGGCGGAAGACGCCGAGATGTCCGGCGGCGTAAGGGCGCCGTCGGCGGGGTCCACGCCGAGACCGTGGAGGTGCCCGGTTCCGGGGTCGACATCGTCGGCCTTGGCCGCGCCGGCCTTGGTCTGGGCGGGCGTGGTGTCGGTCGTCGAGCAGGCGGTCAGCGGCAGGCTGGTGGCGGCGGTGGCCGCGAGCGCGGGTATGCGGAATCGGATGGTCATGTGTGAGGTCCAGAACGCTCGGGAGGGAAGGAAGCGGGTCTGCCCGGGGTGCGGGCAACCGTTGGCGGCTGCCCGCACCCCGGTAGGCAGGTCAGCTCTTGTCGAGGAGGGCGTTCATCCGGGCGATCTCGGCGCTCTGAGAGGTGATGATCGCGGCGGCCATGTCCTTGGCGGGCTGGTAGGCGCCCTCGGACTGCTCGCTCTTGGCCATGGCGACGGCGCCTTCGTGATGCTTGACCATCAGCTTCAGGAAGGCGGTGTCGAACGCCTTGCCCGAGGAGGATTCCAGCTGCTTCATCTCCTCGGCCGTCATCATTCCGGACATGTCGTGCCCGCTGTGGCCCTCTCCGTCGGCCGGGACCTGCTCGCCCCAGGACGTTAGCCAGCCGGAGAGGGTCTTGATCTCCGGGTCCTGAGCCTTCTTGATCTCGTCGGCCAGCTTCTTGACCTCGGCCGACTCGGCGCGGGTCGCGGCGAGGTCGGCCATCTCGATGGCCTGCTGGTGGTGGGGGATCATCCCCTGAGCGAACGTCACGTCGGCGGCGTTGTGCTCGCCCTGCCGCGCCGGTGCGCTGGCGGAGGCGGACGGCGTGGTGGCGTTGTGGCCGGTGTGGGCGGCGCCGCTGTCGTTGCCGTTGCCGCCGCAGGCGGCGAGGACGAGGGCGCCGGTGGCGGCGGCGGCCGCGGCGGTGGCGCGGCGGATCAGGGAACGCTTGGTCATGGTGCAACTCCTGCTGTGAAGCACGCGTAGGCGTGCGGAGATTGGGCGGGCCGAAGGGTGCTCGCCGGCCTGGGGCCGGGCATGCCGGTGCCGCCCTATATGCGCAGGAGTTGCAGTTCGCTCAGTGACGGCGGTGCCCGGCCGCAGGCGGTGGCGCCGGGGGTGATCCCGTGCGCGAGAACCGCCTGGCTCTCGGCGTGACCGGGCAGGACCGCGGGGGCGGGCAGGACGGGGGCGCCGACTGTGCCGGCGGCCGCGCAGGTCGCATCGGCGTGCTCGGTGTGCCCGCCCCGTCCGCTGCCGGCCGGGTCGTCGGCGTGGACACACCCCTGCGAGGCCGCGGCATCGGAGGCAGCCGCCTGCTGGTGGCAGGACGCCGACGCGTGGTGGGAGGTGACCGCTGTGTGCGCGGCCGCTGGCTGAGGGGCGGGCCCCAGGCCGTGCATGGCCACCAGGCCCGTGAGCACGGCAAGGACCAGGAGCACGTAGGAGCGCAGCCCGAAGGGCTTCACCGCTCGCATCCCCTGGCCGTCCATATCCGCATCGTAAGCAGCCCGCTTCGCGGTAGGCGAGGCGAGGTGGGCCGACTGCCCATTGAGGAATACCCCCTAGGGGTATCGCCACCGGCCTGCTGTCGGCCGTCGCAGCCCGCCGCGGCGGCGGAGTCGACGTCCTGGGCGCAGCGGCCGTCACCGCAGGGCTCGCCCCCACCGTCTTCACCGTGGTCCGCGTCCCCGAAACCGGCTGGGCAACAGCACAGACGATCCTTCAGCTGATCGCAGGCGCCACCTGCTGGCCGTGTTCGTCCTCATCCAGCGCTCCGCCCGCTCGCCCCTGATGCCGTTCGGCATCTGGCGCACCCCCGGCCTCGGCGTCTCCAATCTGGCGATGGCACTGCTGGGGGCCGCCTGGATCCCGATGTGGTACTACCTCAACCTCTACCTCCAGCAGGTCCTCGGCTACGGCGCCTTCGCCTCCGGAGCCGCCCTGCTCCCGATGACCGGCCTGCTGATGGTCTTCATGACCACCGCCAGCGCCCGCCTGCTCGGCCGCTTCGGCCCTAAGCCGCTCATCACCGGCGGCCTGCTGGTCCTGGCCGCGGGCCCGGTGTGGCTGTCGGCGGCCCGACCCAGCGGATCCTTCCTCATCGACGTCCTGCCCGCCTCGCCGGTGGCAGCCCTGGGCATGGCGCTCGCCTACATCCCGACCCTGATGGCGGCCATGTCCGCCGCCCCGCAGGAACAGGCCGGCCTCGCCTCGGGCATCGTCAACACCAAATACCAGGTCGGCTCCGCCCTCGGCCTCGCCGCCCTGACCGCACTCGCCACCTCCCAGGGCGCAGGCGCACTCGGCGACCTGACCGCCCTCACCGACGGATTCAGCGCGGTATTCCTCGCCGCGGCCGCCATCGCCGCCGTGGGCGCCCTGGCCACCCTCGCCCTCATGCGCGGCAGGCCGCAGCGCCCGCCCACCGAAACCGCCACCACCGAGGGGGCCGCACAGCGGCAGCACGCCCCCAACTGACCGGAAGGAGAGAGAGAAGGCCCGTCGATACCCATCGACGGGCCTTGCTCATGGCGGCACGCAGCAGGGCGCAGGCCCGAGCCGCTTGCGCACCTGCAGCGGGCGCCCTGTCCGCAGGTTCATTCGACAGGAGAGCGTGACCTGTCAGTGGCCGGGCTGGAGTGATCCAAGAACCCCTTGCATATACCCCCAGGGGGTATACAGTGATGGTGTGAGCCCGCAGGGACGGGGTCACACTGAATGGGATTGGGGATGACGGTCATGGACCACAGCGCACACCACACCAGCACCGCCCACGACCACGCCGCGCACCAGGCGCACGCGGGTCACGCCGGGCACCAGATGGGCGGGGTGACGTGGGGGGCCGCAGCGAAGGCGACGCTGCACTGCCTGACCGGATGCGCCATCGGCGAGATCCTCGGCATGGTCATCGGCACCGCCCTGATGTGGGGCAACGTCCAGACGATGATCCTGGCGATCGCCCTCGCGTTTGTCTTCGGCTACTCGTTCACCCTGTTCGCGGTCCGCAGGGCCGGCTTGGGCTGGAAGAGCGCGATCAAGGTTGCGCTTGCCGCCGACACCGTCTCGATCGCGGTGATGGAGCTCGTGGACAACGGCATCATCGCCCTGACGCCCGGGGCGATGGACGCCCATCTGTCGGACGCGCTGTTCTGGACGGCGCTGCTGGGCGGCTTCGCCGTGGCCTTCGTGATCACGACGCCGGTGAACAAGTGGATGATCGGCCGCGGCAAGGGCCACGCCGTCGTCCACGCCTATCACTGACCCGGCCGTAGCCGTACGGCACCGCGCCCGGCCGCACCCTCACGGTGCGGCCGGGCGCGTTCGCGTCTCGGGGCGTTAGCTGGAGATACCGGGGGCTTCGATGGCGGCCGCCCAGGATCCGCCGGCCTCGCGGGGAACGGAGGCACCCTGATGTCCAGCACCGTCAAGGACATGCTCGCCACCTACCCGGCCGACCTCGGCGACATCGACCAGGCCAAGCTCACCGCCTGTATCGAGGAGTGCATCGCGTGCGCGCAGGCGTGTACGGCGTGTGCGGACGCCTGCCTGTCCGAGGGCATGGTGGGTGACCTGACCAAGTGCATCCGTACCGACATGGACTGCGCCGACATCTGCACCGCCACCGCCGCGGTCCTCTCCCGCCACACCGGCTACGACGCCAACATCACCGCCGCCATCCTTCGGGCGTGCGCCATGGCCTGCAAGGCGTGCGGCGACGAGTGCGCCAAGCATGCCGACATGCACGAGCACTGCCGCATCTGCGCCGAAGCCTGCCGAAGCTGCGAGCAGGCATGCAACGAACTGTTCTCGGCCCTCGGCTGACGCTCGCCCCGTCATCCGTCCCGCCCGGCAGCCGAAATCCCGGCCGGCAGGTCGGGAGCCACGGACCCACTCGTCCGAGGGAACACACGCCCCACAGGAGGCCCACGGCCGACGTGACGCTATGCTCCCCGGCATGGTTGTGGCCCGGGCGACCCATTGCGCGCCGCGGTCCCGCTCTCGTGCAGCGGGCCCGTGGCGAACGTGGGTGCTCGCTGCGCTTCTCCTGACCCTGATGTACACCCACGGTGTCAGCGTGGAGAGCGCCGCAGGCCACGCCCACCCCGGGGCGCCGACCAGCACGGCAGCCCTGAACGTACCGGACCTGGGTTCCGGCGAGCACAGCCACGTGGCGCCCGACCCGCACTCCGGCCAGGGGCACACCGACCACCAGGATGCTCCGGAGCCCGATCACGCCGCTCACCAGTGCGTCTCCGGCCAGCCCCAACAATGCTCTGCGTTGCCCGCTCCGTGCGAGGCCTTGACCATTTACGGGCCTCCGTCTGCGTATGCGTCCGCCGCCGCTCGACCTGTCCCGGCCCTCCGGGTATCTGCTCCCGTGCCGGACTCAGCGGTCCTACGGATCTAACCTTCACGCCCGCCCACAGGTCGATGACCCGTCGGGCATACACGTGAGCCAGCTCCGCCATGCACCAGCGGCGGCTCGGCCATGCCGTGCGCTGAGCCTTGGCCGACCCTTCGATGGCGTGCGAATGCGCAGCGTGGCCGGCTCATGTTGCACCGTGCCCGACGGGTCCGATCTTCGGCCCCGTCCTGCCCGCCTGCCTCGTTGAGAGCCCCGGGCTCCACTGAACTTCCTTTGAAGGGTCCGTTTTGTCTTCCTCGCCCAGTCTCGCCACGACGACCCCGTCCCCCGCCCCGGCGCAGCCGACCCGCAGCCAGCGGCGTTCCAACAGCAGACGGGAAAGCGCCTCCCTGCCGTGGCGCTATCTCGGCTACGTCGGCTACTACGTGGGGGCCGGCCTCATCAGCGGAGCCGTCGTCCACCACCCCATGGCCCCCGCCCGTTACTCGATGATCGCCGCGTCCGGCGTACTGGTCTTCCTGCTGGCGACCGTCCTCAACGACCTCATCCTGGCGTCTAAGAGGCAGCCCCTGTCACGCATCCTGCGCGTGCTCGGCACCTCGACGATGCTCTCCTTCGGCCTGGGCATGCTCAGCGGCGGCATGCAGCACTTCGCAGACCTCCCCGAACGCTGTGCCGTGCTGATACCGCTCGGCATCGTTCTGTCCTTCGTCGCCTTCTTCCTGAAGGAGGCCAAGAGGCCTTGGCGGCGCATCTTCAGCCTCATGGGGCTGGCAATCCTTGTCGTGACAGCCCTCACCTTCCTGGGTCTTCGCCACTTCGCCCCCGCCATGGCCGAGTCCGGAGGCGGACACAGCCACAGCGATGTCGTCCCTGAGAAGGGAAGCGGCGAAGGCCAGGAGAGCGGCCACAGCAGCGACACCACCAAGCCCACCCCCCAACCCACCGCGTCCCCGAACGCCACCCACCCCAGCAAGGAGCCCGGACACGACAACGACGGACACCAGCACTGAGCCGGCCCACATCCGCCGTCACTAGGTGTATTGATCACGAGCGTGGTTGACACTCGACAGGTCTTGAACATGGCGAAGACCTCCGGTGTGGTGGGAGCTGTCTAGGAACTCACCGCACGGAGGTCTTCGTGTCCCACCGTAATACCCGGCTGACGGTCTTCGGTAGGCGGCTACTGGTCGAACGGGTCGCATCGGGCTGTCCGGTCGCCCACGTGGCTGCCGAGATGGGCATATCGCGTGCCACTGCCCATAAGTGGATGCGCCGGTGGAGGACCGAGGGCGAGGCGGGCCTTCAAGACCAGTCCAGCCGGCCCCGCACTACGCCGCATCCGCGTCGTAGGCTCGCCCCATGCCCACCGACGACAGCCCGCAGAGCATCAAGCACTGGCAAGACTGCACGGACGTGTACGACTTCCTCGAGCAGATACGCTTTCGTCCCGGCATGTGGCTGCCCGATGATTCCTTGCTGCACCTGCAATCCATCCTCGTCGGCTACCGAATCGCACTGGGTGTGCACTCCATCGATGAGCCCTTCGCCTTCTGGCCCGATGACCACTTCGCCCAGTGGCTGCGTGAGCACCGCGGCATGTCCAGCTCCCTCGGCTGGGCCGCGGAGATTGAACGCAACACCCCGGACGGCTCCACTCCGATCGAGGAGTTCTTCCGATTGCTGGACGACTACCGCCGTCAAGCCGCCTTGAAGCCGACGCCGAACACCTCAAAGGTCGGCTTCCCCGGCGTCGAGTACATGGGCAACACGTTCGTCACCCTCTTCTGGCGTCAGAGGCTCCTCGACCAGGCTGTGCAACGTCTCGAAGACCGTGACTTCCGCGTCGTGCGGCTGGCAGCGGGCCAATGGAGCACAGAGCAGGACATGCACCGCGCCATCGCTGCCGCCCTGCATTTCCCCGACTACTACGGCCACAACCTTGACGCACTCAACGACTGCCTCGGCGATGTTGCCTGCTACGGCCCTTACGACGACTCAGAGGAAGGCGCGGGACTGGTCCTGGCCTTCATCGACTACGACCGATTCGCAGCTGTCTGCCCCGAGGCCGCGCACGTCGTACTCGACATCATCGCCGACCGAGCCCGTCACGCAGCCGTGCTTCAGCGTCGGCTGATCTGCCTGGTCCACAGCAACGACCCCGACATTCAATTCGACCCGGTCGGTGCCATGCCCGTCATGTGGAACAGCGACGAATGGCTGGACGCCAACCGCCGAGGCTAGTACTCCAGCCGTAGATCGTGATCTTCATGCCTGAGTGGCTTGTCGACGGTAGTGGCTGGCCTGGGATCGGGCCTGGTGGCGGCGCCGCCAGTCGGACCAACCGAGCCGGTGGACGGGTCGGACAACGAGTGTGATGAACAGGCGCTGGATCTCGTTGCAGGTGAGCGGAATGAGGGCATCGGGTGCGGGGCGGGTGTGCTCGTCTGCGCGTACGACGGAGAGGAAGGTGTGCGCGAGCATGGCGAGGGTGACCCAGCGGGACCAGGAGGCATAGCGGCGGACCTGGTGCTCGTCGAGTGCGGCCAGGCCCTTGCCCGACTGGAAGAACTCCTCCACCCGCCATCTTGATCCAGGGACTCTGATCAGCACGGTCAGTGGCACGGGTGGGGGCGAGTAGCAGTGGTAGTAGGGGAGTTCGCCGGTGCTGCGGTTACGGTGGATCAGCAGCTGACGACTCCCGGGTCGGGGGTCGGCGAGGTCGATGACTGCCCAGTCGTAGAGACGGTGGCCCTTGGCCCCGGCCCCTGCGGAGAGCTTCCGCCCTTGGGCACCTTCTTGGTCAGGGTATCCGCACGGAACCTCCCCGCCCCGGTAGTGACTCCGTGCGAGCAGGCCGCCGCGAGGACGTAGCCGGTGCCGCGTTCCTCCAGTGCGGTCGCAGCTTGGGGTCGCCGCCGTAGACCTCGTCGCCGGCGACCCATGCGGCCTGGTGGCCGGCGTCCAGGAACCGGGCAACCATACGCGTGGCCAGTTCCGGCTTGGTGGCGAAGGCGGTGTCCTGGTCGAGTCCGGCATCCCGGCAGCGGTCAGGGTCGGAGGTCCATGAACGCGGGACGTACGTTCCCGGTCCACTGCCGCGTGCCCGCGCCGGCCGGCGTAGACCAGGTAGACGGCGACCTGGGCATTTTCGATCCTGCCCGCGGTACCGGTGTACTGGCGCTGGACGCCGACGGTGTCGGTGCCCTTCTTCACGTCCCCGGTCTCGTCGACCACCAGTACCGCCTGGTCGTCGTGCAGGTGGTCCACCACGTAGTCACACACATCGTCGCGGACCCGGTCGGCGTCCCACTTGGCCCGGCCGAGCAGGTGCTGCATGCCGTCCGGGGTCCTCTCCCCAGCCCATTCGGCGATGGTCCAGCAGTTCTTGCGCGGCAGGTCCGACAGCAGTCCGAGCACCAACTTCCGGACCCGGAACCGGGGTTCGACCCGTGTGAACCGTCCCGCCATGCGGCTCATCAGACCCTCGAACGCCTCCTGCCAGCGGGCAGGGTCTACGCTGTGACCTGCGGCCACCGCGTGATCGTTTGTCTTCACACACCGATGATCAACGGGTCGCCGCACCCGTCTCCACAGCCCGGCGGGGTCGCGCAGCGTCCGCCCGCCGTTCCTGTGTCAGGAGGACATGTGCAACGTGGCGAAGTCTGGTGGGTGGAGTTCGACGAGCGGCGGCCGGTCGTGCTGCTGTCGGGAGACGACGCGTCCGGGATCCGGGTGATGCAGGTCGTCGCTCGGGCGGGTGTCGACATCACCGGTCTGGGCGTCGAAGTGGCAGTAGGCGCCGTGGAAGGACTGCCCTTTGAAGGCATGCTGCGGTTCGCGTTGCCGCGTCCGGGCTTTACCCCTTGCACGTGGCTGACCACCGTGTCCCGGGACGACCTGATCGAGCGAGCGGGCGTTCTGTCCTCCGCGAAACTCAGTGAGATTGAGAACGCCCTCCGTCTCGGTGGACTCATGTAGGCGGAGAAGGAACGGACGCCCGCGACGGCGTGGTCGGTCTCGTGCAGATGATCGACGCTGCCAGCGGCCTCCTAGGCACCCCTCACGATCGAGATCACGAACTACGGCTGGAGTACTAGGCGGGCGATCTTCATCACTCTGCTGCAGCGTCCCAGGCGGCGGTGACACACCCCTCCTCCCGAACTGGCCTCCGAGTTTGTCCAGGCGTTTCACGTCGACCGCCCGCAGACACGTCTGGGGCTGATCGCTGCAGCGTCGGGTGCGGTCGCGGGCTAGTTCGGACCCTGCAGCTACGACAACGACACCGCGAAGATCTCCGCGGTCCTCCACGATTGGGAGCACCGGTTCGGCGCCCGTGTCGTCGCAGTAGGGTGCGGCGACGCTGCACCTCAGCGTCGCCCACCGCCGGTGAGCGAGCAGGATGCTCTCCTGGTCGCAGCCGAGCACTTCGCCCTCTGCCCGGACAACATCTGGCAGGGCAGCAGACCGTACACACTGGCCGCGATACAGGCCGGCCTGCAGACACAACTGGTCTGCCACCGGCCGCGGCCCTGGCGACCTCGTCGGCCAGGGCGGCAGCAGCGGCTCGATCAGCGCCCACAAGTCGTCGTCCACGATCCACGGCCGAGTGCTCACGCACTCACGAACGGCCGAATCATCACACCGGTTACGCCCGACCAGGGCATCTCACCAAGATCCTGTTACGAGCTCTATGGGGGTACGGCGCAGGGCACCCTCGAAGCCCGCGGGGGAGGGGACGGGGTGACGTCACCAACCCGAAGCGGGCAGGGGCATGACGATACGTCAATCGCTGGCGAGTTCGTCGGCCAGTTCCCTCACCGTGTCCACCGAATGACCCAGGGCCTGCCGCGAGGTGGCCCGGGCGCGCCGCAGCCGCTCGTACCCGTATCCGGTGAACGCCACGGCCGTGACGTTCACCGGATACGGGTACGAGCGGCTGCGGCGCGCCCGTCACCCGGTGCGCCGGCCACACGCGCTCCAGCGCCCGCACCGCCGACTCCTGTGCCGCCAGCAGGGCCAGCACCCCGAGCACCCCGCCCGCCGCCAGGGCCGTCGATCCCCGACGGCCCTCGGCCACCGCGACGGCGAGCGCACCGCACGGCCGCCCCGTGTTCGCCGCCGCCAGGCTGGAGTACGCCGAGGACATGGCTCTCACCGATCCTGACGTGGTGGGGGAGGGGTGCCGGCCCTGAAGCCTGGGACCGTCCCGCTGGCGCAGCCGAAAGCGTCCGAGCGAGCGGAGAGCGACGCTGCTACCAGGGGAGTTCCGCGCAGATGGTCTTGCCGCCCTCGGGCATCGGCTTGATGCGGGTGTGGGTGGCGAGGCGCTTGATCAGGTGCCAGCCCCACCCGCCGGCTCCGTCCGTACTGGGGGTTCGGGGCTGGGGATGCTGGGGGCTGCGGTCGGTGACGCAGACGTCGATGGAGTGGTCCAGGAGTTTCAGGCGCAGAGCGCCGGGGCCGTCGGTGTGCCGGATCGCGTTGGTGACGAGTTCGCTCACTACCAGGAGCACGGCGTCCATGCTCCCGACCTGGGCGGGGGCCCGCAGGCGCGCTATGCGGGCGAGGAAGGCGCGCGTGGCGGCACGTGCTGAGGTAGAGGGCTGGGCGGCACGGGACAGGGGCTGATCCAGGACGACGGTGCTCACCTGTTCCTCGTTCCGCCGATGGGCTCTTGTCTCGCGCATGCCCCGCTACGACAGCCCAAACCGGGGCACGCCCACAGAGGCCGCCGTCAGCCGCCGGTAGCGCGGCCCCTGCCGTGGTGGGGTTGACCGTCACTCGTGCGACGGTGCTGTCGGATTCCGAGACGCCGGTTCGCCCGTGCCCGGAGCCTGTTGGAGTCGCGGGCATGGTCACCGGTGAAGACCGGGGTTTTGCCGTCAGAACTGCTGATGACGTTGACCCGCCTCGGTAATGATCACGAACTGGGGAGGTTTGGAAACCTCGGCGCGGTGAAGACGATCGTTCACGCCAGCTTTATACATCGAGGTAGGAGACGCATCATGGGTATCATCGCTTGGATTCTGATCGGGCTGCTCGCGGGTCTCATCGCGAAGGCGCTGATGCCAGGCAAGGACCCGGGCGGCATCATCATCACCATGCTGATCGGCATCGCGGGCGGTCTGCTCGGGGGCTTCCTCGGCAAGGTCATCTTCGGTGTCGACTCCATCGATGGCTTCTTCGACCTCTCGACCTGGATCGCCGCGATCATCGGCTCCGTGATCCTCCTCGCCATCTACCGGCTGGTCACCGGCAACAAGCGTCACCACAGCCACGCCTGAGTGGCCCAGTCTCACCGCAGACGGAAAACGGCTCCCCTTCTCCACGAGGGCGGAGCCGTTCCGCTGCTGTCAGGCAGCCAGGCACCGCGAGCAACTGCCTCGACGACGTCGTCCGCGGACGGCGCGATCATCGCCGTCCAGCTGCGGCCATCCCGCACCCCGCCACCTGACATCAGCAGAACGCTCTCGGCTCGGCCTTGGGGACGCCCATGCGTGGTCGGGGCTTCGTGGGGCACAGACCGCATCGAGCCCACCGACTTCAACACCATCCAGGGACGTTGCCCGACTAGAGCGGTGTAGCTCGACGCTGCACGCTCCACCTGTCTCCACAGGGAGCCTTTCCTGCCTCACATCAGCAGCCCCATCAGTTTCATCGACTGTCCTATGGGGAGGATGAGGCTGCGATCGGGGACGAAGCACGTCAGCGACGCCTAGAGAACAAGGGGCAGGGATGGCTCAGGGGACTGTGAAGTGGTTCAACGGGGAGAAGGGCTTTGGGTTCATCTCCCCGGATGATGGCGGCGCGGACGTCTTCGTGCACTTCAGCGCGATCCAGGGAAGCGGTTTCCGCAACCTTGAGGAAAACCAGCGGGTCGAGTTCGAGGTCACCCAGGGGCAGCGCGGTCCCCAGGCCGATCAGGTTCGCGCCCTCTGACCGGACTGCAGGCGCAAGCCAAGGCCCACAGGGGCCACCTCTTTCACAGGACGTTCCTGGCTTCCTGCGGCCACGTGCGGGTGGGGGCACCCGTGGACGGTGACGGCGGCGGCTCCCCTCACTCTCCCTCGATGACGCCGTGGACAGCCACGCAGTAATAGGTCCCGCCGATGTCCTGCACCACCCCGTTATGCGCGGCGCAGTCGGCCGCCGAGATGGGCCCGGGCTCCGCTACGGCTGCCGTAGTTCCGGCGATGGTGAACGCCAGCGCGATGCAGGACGTGGCAATGAGGGCGGAGGTTCGCCAGCGCATGGTTGCCTCTTTCGTGACTGGACGGGCAGGTGCCCCAACTCAAGCTCATGCCGAAGTCGCTCGGGCTTCGGTGTGCGGGCGTGGCGAGGGTGAACCCTGATCACCCGGCCGGCCCGCCGCATGAACTCGAATAGGTCGGCGGGGCCGAGGGCGAGACCCTGTTTTGCCCGCAGCTTCTGGTCTTCGGCCACCCCGACGGCGTCGGCCGCCGGGGTGGCGTACTCGTTCTCTGCTCCCGCCGGATCGACGATCTCCACGAGGGTGAGCGCCTGGTTCTCACCGTCTCCCGCCCGTGAGGTCGATAGTTGTTCCTACCGTGGCGGAAGCGGGCTGCGGTGTGGGGTTCGGCTGCTGTGCCGCGGGCACCGCTTCCGGGGCCCGGAAGTACCGCCTTTGCCGCCAGCAGCACGGGTGTCGTGGGCGCTCTTGGGGGTGTCCGCGCTCCCGCTCTCTCCCGCACCGCCCGCCCTTGCCTGGTCGGCGACGCCGGCGCCCACGGACCGGGGGTGGGGTTGATGACGGCCGCCGACGTCTCACAGCACGCCCATGCGCACGACGGCGGTGTCGAAGCCCTGGCCACCGCGGGCATCGAGGTACGAGGGTGGGCCGCCTCACCGGTCGACGGCACGGCCGGGCCCGCGGATCCCGGCACGATCAACACGCCGTCGAGGCCAAGGTCCAGGCTGTCCTCGATGCGGGCTACGACTGCTCCGGCACACCCACCGATGCCGTGTGCGTCGCCGCCCGCACCGCACACCCTGGCGAAGAGCTCCACGCCTTCGCCGGCCCCCGCTCGCAGTGGGGCGCCCGCCTGGCCCGCGCGGTCCACCGTGCCGTACGCGGCGCCATACCGACGCCCTGATACGCGCACGTCATCAGCTCGCGAATCTCCCTGAGGGGGTGATTCAACCCCCGTCAGGCGCCTCAAGACGGTTGAAGCCGGCGAGGCGGGCGAGATAGCGAAGGGGAATGACTCACCGTCGGAGGTCTTGAAGGCCGCCACGACGTCGTGGTCCGGCTCACCGAATACCTCGAAGTGCTGCACGGTGCAGTGCTCCATCACCTCGCGGATGTACGGATCCGACAGCCGCCAGTGGGCGCGGATGGCATCTGAGTCCCGGTAGAGCTGGAAGCTATGCGCCGGCATCCGCTCCTCATCGATGAATACCTCCACCATGAGTTGGGGGCCGTGCTCTTGGGTGAATGCCACCGCCCGTGCGATGGCATCCCGGAACTGTTGGACTTCAACCATAGTTGAGGTCAACGGGGGCTCGACCGAGAGTATCGGCGACGAAGCTGACGCTGTTGAGACGCTCGGCTAGGCCGAGGTGCGTGTCATGGCTGCTGAGCCTTCCAACCGGTTGCGCAAGCAAGGACGCCACACTGTTGGTGAACGCCCGCCCCTGGCCGACAGTCGGCGGCAGGGGGGCAGCAGATCACGCAGGACGGTCAGTCGGTCCGTGCGCCGCCGGGTGCGAAGGGGCTCCTTCAGACGGTGGTCGAGTTCAGCGCGGCGGTCCGGACCTCGGGCTCAAGCGCGTACTCGGCCCACGCCCCCGCCAGCCTGCGCACCGCCTCCGACAGCACGTCCGGCGGGAGCAGGAAGTGCAGGCGCAGCATGCGGGTGCTGCCCCCGAGGGGGTCCATCGTCGAGCCGGGCAGGACGGCCACCCCGTGGCGCAACGCGACCTGCGCGAAGGAGACCCCGTCGCCGTACGGGAGCCGCACCCACAGCGTCTGGCCGCCCCCGGCCGGCGGGCAGCTCCAGGAAGGCAGTCGGAGGGCGAGCTCGGCGCGCAGCCGGTCATGGCCGGCCCGCAGTTCCCGTACCCGGCGGTTCAGCAGAGGGTCGAACCCCTCCAGCAGCCGGACCGCGGCCAGCTGCGCCGGAACGTCACTGCCCAGGTCGTGGACGGCCTTCAGTCGGGCGAGCCGGCCCACCAGCGGGGCCGGGCCGCGGACCCAGCCGATCCGCAGGCCGCCCCAGATCGCCTTGCTGAGCGAGCCGACGGTGATTACTTCGGAGCCGTACGAGGACAGCGGCGGCTGCTCCGGGAGGTCACCGAAGCCGAGGTCGGTGAGCACCTCGTCGTCGACCAGCGGCACCCCGTACGCCTCCGCCGCCTCCACCAGCCGCCGCCCGAGCAGCGGGGGCAGGACGGCGCCCGTCGGGTTCTGGAAGCGCGGGATCACGTAGACGAGGGCGGGGCGGTGACGTTCCATCACCCGGATCGCCTCCGCCACGTCGAGGCCGTCCGGCCCCACCCGTACCGGATGAGGCACCGCCGCCGCCTCTCGGAACAGGTCGAGCGCACCGGGGTAGGTCGGCGCCTCCACGAGTACCCCGTCGCCCGGAGCGAGCAGCAGCCGGGTGAGCAGCGAGAGCGCCTGCTGGGCGCCGGTGGTGACCAGGACCTGCGCCGCGGAGGTCGGCACGCCGCGCCGGTCGTAGCGCCGCGCGACCGCCTCGCGCAGGGCGGGCAGGCCGGCCGGATGGTAGCCCAGGTCGTCGCCCGGCAGTGCGAGTCGCCCGTACGCCTCGGCGAGTTCGGGAGGTGGACCGACGGGCGCGGCGCAGCTCAGGAGGATCACCCCGTCCTGAGCCGACGGGTCGAGGAGGTGCAGGAACATCGGGTTGGAGGTTTCCGTCACCCGGGGCTCCGACGGCGCGAGGACCGCCGGTGCCACACGCGTACCGCTGCCTTGGCGGCGCACCAGGCGCCTCTCCTGGCGCAGCGTCTCGTACGCCGACACCACCGTCGTACGCCCCACCGCGAGCGCGGCGGCGAGCCGGCGGTCCGGCGGCAGCGGTGTGCCCGGCGGTAGCAGCCCCTCATCGGCCAACTGCCGTATCCGGGCGGCGAGGAGGAGGTACAGCGGTCCCCGGCCGGCCGACCAGCGGCCGAGCCGGGCGACGAGGTCGTCCAGCGTGATTGGCTCCATTGGCAGACCAATCTGCCGGTATTGGTCCTGTGGCCGCAAGCTGACCGTCCGCAGACTGGACGTCATGAGCGCCGATACACACACTTCCGCCGACACGCCCACTTCCGCTGCCCCCGACCATTCTGCCCATGCGCGCCCGACCGCCGCGGCCCATCGCCCCGAGACCCTCGCCGTCCACTCTCCGCAGCCGGAGATCCGCGGCAGCAGGCCGCTCGGCGTCCCCCTCCACCAGGGGCACGTCTTCGCCTTCGAGACCGCCGACGCCATGGCCGAGGCCTTCCACTCGACCGACACCTTCGTCTACAGCCGCATGGGCAACCCCACCGTCCGCGCCCTGGAAACCGCCGTCGCCCGCCTGGAGGGGGGTGCCGCCGCGCTCTCCTACGCCTCCGGCATGGGCGCCATCAACGGCGTCCTGCTCGGACTGCTCTCCAGCGCCGGTCACGTCGTCGCCCAGCGTTGTCTGTACGGCGGCACGTACGCCCTGCTCGACGATCTCACCGCCCGCTGGGGCGTGGAGGTGACGTACGTCTCCGGCACCGACCCCGACGAGGTGCGGGCCGCGCTGCGCCCCGAGACCCGGCTGCTCTACCTGGAGACCATCGCCAACCCCACCACCCGGGTCTCCGACCTCCCCGCCCTGATCCGCGCCGCCCATGAGGCCGGTGTCCCGACCGCCGTCGACAACACGTTCGCCTCGCCGCTGCTGTGCCGGCCGATCGAGTACGGAGCCGACATCGTCGTGCACTCGGCGACCAAGTACCTCGCCGGTCACGCCGACGTCCTCGGCGGCATCGCCGTCTTCAAGGACGAGGAGCTGTACCGCCGCATCCGCCACTACGCGATCGAACAGGGCGCCACCACCGACCCGTTCGCCGCCTGGCTGACCCTGCGCGGCATGCAGACGCTGCCGCTGCGCATCGAGCGGCAGTGTGCCAACGCCGCCGAGCTCGCCGCGCGGCTCGCCGCCCACCCGGCGGTCGCCGCCGTCCGCCACCCCGCCCTCGCGGGGCACCCCGACCGCGAGGTGGCGGCGCGGCTGTTGCCCCGGGGTGGCGGCGGGGTCGTCTCCTTCGACCTTGCGGGCGGCCGCGAGGCTGGCCGGACCTTCGTCGAGGCGGTCGAGGTGGCCTCGCTCAGCGCCTCGCTCGGCGACGTGAAGACCCTCGTCATGCACCCGGCCTCCACCTCCCACCGCCAGCTCGACGCCGACGCCCTCGCGGCGGCGGGCATCGGACCGGGCACGGTCCGGGTCTCAGTCGGCATCGAGCACGTCGAAGACCTGTGGCAGGACCTGGAGCAGGCCCTGGCGAAAGCCCTCTAGGCCCTGTCGTCAAAGTCCCGCCTGTCCCGCGGCGGCCGGCACCCCACCTCGCTGCGTTGTCGGGGCGCCCAAGTACGTCCAGTACGCGGGCGGCGATCCCGGCGGCCTGGTGGGCGGTGTTGTTCTTGACGGCGCTGCTGGTGAAGGCCGCCGCTGCTGCACCGCCGGTGCTGTAGATGGCGCCGCCGGTGCCGTCGGCGGTGTTGTCGGACAGCTCGCTGCGGGTGAGGGTGACCTCGCCGAAGTTCAAGATGCCGCCACCGTTGGTGGCCGTGTGACCGCCGCTGAGGGTGACCGATTGGAGAGTGAGGGCGCCGGTGGTGCTGACCTGGGCGATGCGGAATGCGGACGCCCCGGCGCGGGTGATGGTGTTGTCCTGGCCCTCGCTCATGCGGGCACTACGTAAACGCGCAGTGCGGTCAGACGCTACGGCCTCAGCTGAGAGGACTAGGCGGTGTTGGAGATGTGCAGTTTTGGTCCGCTCAGTGCGCTGGTTGCTTATCCTTGTGGCCATGACTGCCCAGCCTGCGGAGCCCTCTCCGCGACCTGCTCCATCAGGAGAGCTCCGCGCCTCT
Organism: Streptomyces subrutilus; assembly: GCF_001746425.1. Classification (GTDB taxonomy): domain Bacteria; phylum Actinomycetota; class Actinomycetes; order Streptomycetales; family Streptomycetaceae; genus Streptomyces; species Streptomyces subrutilus_A. The sequence goes on from NZ_MEHK01000001.1 coordinate 7,186,700, forward strand.
CACGACGACCGGGAAGCAGTGGTGGAGCAGCTGCGCGATGCGGCAGCCGAGGGGCGAATCGATCTCGATGAGCTGGATTCACGCCTGGAGCAGGCGCTGACGTCCAAGACTCACGCCGAGTTGGCCGTCCTGACCGCCGACTTGCCGAGGCCGACGTCCGCTGAGGGCCGGCCGCCGCTGGTGCTCAAGGGTGGCATGAGTGGCGCGTCTCGAGGCCCCGGGCGCTGGGAGGTTCCCGGACGCGTGATCGCTCACGGGGGCGTGGGGGGTGTGAAGGTTGACTTCACCCGGGTTGAGTGCCGTCTCACGGAGGTTGCAGTGGAGGCGTACGGGGAGACATCTGGTGTCACGGTAGTCATCCCCGACGGCTGGGCCGCAGACACCAACGGCCTGGATCCCGGCGTGGGCGGTCTGACGGACAAGACCAGTCCCGACCGGCTTCCAGGAACTCCGCTGATCCGGCTCACCGGGGCCGGCGGTATGGGGGGAGTAATCATCCGCCACCCCAATCGCCGGGAACAGCGCAAGATGCGAAGCAACCCGGCGCAGGGCTAGGAGGCGTGCCGAGGTGTTGATCAAGATCTGAGACGATCTTGGAATGGTTCGTGGGCGTTCGCCATGGGATCGGCGGCAGGTCTTCGACGGGATCTGGTGGCCTGCTCGCACGGGCTCGCCGTGGCGGGACATACCCGAGCGGTACGGTCCGTGGGAGACCGCATCACGCTCTTCCGCCGCTGGCAGATCGACGGCACTTGGGCCAGGGTAGCGAAGAAGTTGCAGGTCAAGGTCGATGATGCCGGACATCTCGTGTGGGAGGTGTCGGTCGATTCCGCGATCTGCCGGGCCCACCAGCATGCCGCCGGGGCGAGGAAATGTAGGGCTGCTGATCCGGGCCGGGCGACTCCCGGCCTGGCGGCCGAGCCGGACGACCACGCGCTTGGTCGCTCGCGCGGCGGCCTGACCACCAAGGTTCACATGGCTGTTGACGCCTCATTTCACGTCCTGGCCGCTGTGGTCACCGCTGGGCATCGGGCCGATGCCCCCGTGTTCACCGAGGTCATGGACCGCATCAGTGTTCCGCGGATCGGTGGCGGACCTCCGCGCCCCCGGCCTGCTCATGTCCTGGCCGACCGCGCGTACTCCTCCCGTCAGATCCGCCAGTACCTGCGTCGCCGGCAGATCCCGCACACCATTCCGGAGAAGCGCGACCAGGTCGGGCACCGCCTTCGCAGGGGTTCAACGGGTGGTCGCCCGCCCGGCTTCGACCGTGAGTGATACAAGGCCAGGCACAAAGTCGAATGCCGGATTGGGCTCCTCAAGCAGGCCAGAGGGGTCGCGACGCGGTACGAGAAACTCGCCGTCCGCTACGAAGTTACCGTTCAACTCACCTTAATACGCCAGGGCTTGTAACCACATTTCAAAAACGGCCTAGTACTGCAACGGTCTTTGCTGTGATGGTTTGTTGGCTTCTGGTGGTGTGTGGCCGCGTCGTTTGTAGTGACTGGTGCGGGCTTGGTGTTGTCGTCTGCGGCGCCAGAACGACCAGTGCAGGACGTGGTCGGTGCTTGGGCGGGGCCGCGTGAGTCGGGTGATCAGGCGTCGGAGTTCGGGGAGGGTGAGGGGTATGAGCTGGGAGGATCCGTTTCTGCTTTCCCGGTGTCGAGTTCGCGGGCCCGCAGGACGGTGAGGCAGGCGTGTGCGGCCACGGCCAGGGTCATGTGGCGGTGCCAGCCGTCGTAGCGGCGGACCTGGTAGTCGTGCAGGCCGCACTCCTGCTTTGCGGTCTGGAAGCATTCCTCGACCGCCCACCGGCTTCCCGCGATGCGGATCAGCTCGTCGAGTGTGGTGTCGGCCGGGCAGTAGGCGATGTAGTAGGAGATCTCCTCGGGCCGGCGGACACTTCGGCGGGCGATCACCCAGTGCCGGCGGTCCTGGCGGGGCCAGGGACGGACCTCGACCCTCGCCCAGTCGTAGACCCTCGGGCCGTGGGCGCCGTTGCCGCAGGAACGGCGCTTCCACTTCTGCCGGGGCAGCCCGGGAAACAGGTCGTGGACGGGGTGGTCCATGGCCCAGCGGGTGACGACGGTGTCGTGCCGGGTGGTGGCCATGACGTGGCAGACATCCGCCCGCTCGAGCTCGGTGCGCCAGCCTTTGGAGAAGCCGTAGGCGGCGTCGGCGGTCACCCACCGGAACGGGATCCGGCCGGTGATCGCCCGGCGGACCATGGCCTTGGCCATCACCACTTTCGTCTCGAAGGCGACCGTGTCGTCGATGCCGGCGGCCCGGCACCGGTCGCGGTCATCCGTCCATGACGTGGGCAGATAGAGACGGCGGTCGATCAGGGTGCGGCCACGGCCGCCGGCATAGGCGAGGAACACCCCGATCTGGGAGTTCTCCGTCCGGCCGGCGGTTCCGGAGTACTGACGCTGGACCCGGCCGAGCGGACGCCCTTCTTCAGAACCCGGTGTCGTCCACGATCAGCACCGCATCCGGATCGCCGAGGTGCTCGATGACGTAGTCCCGCACGTCGTCCAGGACCTCGTCCGCGTTCCAGTCGATCCGGTTCAGCAGCCGGTGGATCCGGTCCGGGCCGCCATGCCCGGCCTCCTCGGCAAGCGTCCAGCCGTTCTTCCGCTCCAGCGGAGCTATCAGCCCCCGCATATAGGCAAGAGCCGACTCCCGCGGCTCCGACCTGGAGAAACGGTGCACGAACCGCTCATGCAAGGACTTCAGTTCACCAGCCCACGACCGGGCATCAGCAAGTTCCCCACCCATGACCTGACAAACGACGACCTGCCCAACCGTCACGGCTAACACCGTTGCAGTACTAGACCTGGAGACCGGCGACTACGAACTGCTGTCCGCCGGCCACCTGCTCGCCCTCCAGCGCTGCGCCGGCACCGGCCGCTGGCGGCAAGTCTCCGGCGACGGCCCCCTGTTGGTCGTCTACGACGGTGCCGAGTTCGAACCGGCCCGGGGAAACCTGCGCTCTGGCGACGTCCTGATGCTCTTCACCGACGGCCTCGTCGAGACCTCCGAACCCGACATCAGCGAAGGCATGGACCGCCTCACCGGCGAGGCTGACCGCTACGTCGCTGCCGGGTGGGACGGCGCGGCCTGGCACCTGATCGAGAAGGTCGCCAAGGACGTCAACGACGACCGCGCCCTGCTCCTCATCCGCCGGTCGGGCTGACCCGCGGGACCGACCCACCGCTCGTCACCGCAGGTCCGCCACGGTAGGGGTAACCCCACCATCCGTCCGCCAGGTCCCGTCATGGTCCCGGACACCCCGTCCTCCGTAGCGTCGAGACCGTCACCACACAGACGAAACGGCGCACGACGGAAGGCAGCACACCATGGGGTTCCGGCGGACCAAACGACAGGCCGAGCATCGGGCCGGGCATCAGGCCGGGCAGTGGGCCGAGCAGGCCGGGCTGTCCTACGACTCCACCCCCGCCGTCGAACTCCGCGGGGTCCGCCGTCAGTACGGGCGCGGCTCCACCGCCGTCCACGCCCTGCGCGGCATCGACCTCAGCCTCCCGCGCGGCACCTTCACCGCCGTGATGGGCCCCTCCGGCTCCGGCAAGTCCACCTTCCTCCAATGCGCCGCCGGACTCGACGTCCCGACCGAGGGCTCCGTCCGCCTCGGCGGCACCGAGATCACCGGCATGAACGAGAACGAGCTCACCGAGCTCCGCCGCAGCCGCCTGGGCTTCGTCTTCCAGGCCTTCAACCTGCTGCCCTCCCTCACCGTCGAGCAGAACGTCCTGCTCCCCATGCGCCTAGCCGGCGGCCGGGCATCCGCCCAAGGCCAGGACCGCGCCGCAGACCTGCTCGCCCGCGTCGGCCTGGCGGGCAAGGGCGGCCGCCGCCCCGCCGAGCTCTCCGGCGGCCAGCAGCAGCGCGTCGCCATCGCCCGGGCGCTCGTCACCCGGCCCGACGTGGTCTTCGCCGACGAGCCCACCGGCGCCCTCGACACCACCACCGCCGCCGAGGTCCTCGGCCTGCTCCGCAGCGCCGTCGACTCCCTCGGCGCCACCGTCGTCATGGTCACCCACGACCCGGGCGCCGCCGCCCACGCCGACCAGGTGCTCTTCCTCGCCGACGGCCTCATCGCCGACCGGCTCCCGCGCGGCTCCACCGCCACGATCGCCGCCCGGATGACCACCCTCACCGCCGGTCCGGTGCTCGCAGGGACGGCCGCCTGATGGCCCCGCGCCCCAACGGCCTGGCCCGCGCGGCGATCCGTTTCCGCCCCGCGGCCTTCGTCGGCACCCTCGTGGCCCTGCTCATGACCGTCGCCATCGTCTCCGCCTGCGGAATCCTGCTGGAGACCGGACTCAGGGCGGCCGTCCCGCCGACCCGGTACGCCGAAGCCCCCGTCGTGGTAGCCGCCGATCAGCGGGTCACCCTGCGGGTGGGCAGTGGCGAGGGGGCCTACGACGTCTCCGCCCAGGTCCCCGAGCACGCCCGGGTGGACGCCGCGCTCTTGGCCCGACTCGCCCCGCTGGGCCGGGCCGTGCCCGACGTGACGTTCCCCGTACGGGACGCGGCCGGAGCCGGAACCGCGGTCGGCCGTGCCTTCGACGCGTACGGCTGGGGCTCCACCGCCTTCAGCCCTACGGAGCTGCGCACGGGCCGCGCCCCGGCCGCCCCGGGCGAAGTCGTCCTCGGCGGCGCCGACGGGCCCGACCGGATCACGCTCGACACGCCCGCCGGGAAGCGGGAGTTCCGGGTCGTCGGACGCACCGACCGCCCGGGGGCCTGGTTCTCCGACGCGGAGGCGCGGACCCTCTCCGGACACCCCGACGCGCTCGACGCCATCGTGCTGTTCGGGGCCGACGCGGAGCGGGTACGGGCCGCCATGGACGGTCACGCCCAGGTCCTGACCGGCGCCGACCGCGCCATGGACCCGCAGCTCGCCGGCGCCAAGGACATGCTGGCCGGCCTCGGCGGCTCCTTCGGCGGCATCGCCACCCTCGTCGCCGTCTTCACCGCCGCGGGCACCGTCGCGCTCTCCGTCGGCCAGCGCTCCCGCGAGTTCGCCCTGCTGCGCGCCGTCGGAGCCACCCCGCGCCAGATCCGGCGGACCGTCGCGAGCGAAGCCCTGCTCGTCGCCCCGATCGCGGGCGCGCTGGGCTGCGTACCCGGCATCGCGCTCGCCGCCTGGTGGTTCGGACAGCTCAAGGCGAAGGGCGCGATCCCCGCCGACGTCGACCTGGCCGTCTCCTGGATCCCGCTGATCTGCGCCGTCGGCATCGGGCTCGCCACCGCCCTGTTCGCCGGCTGGGCCGCCTCCCGCCGCCCCGCCCGCATCCGCCCCGGCCAGGCCCTCGCCGCGGCCGCCATGGAACGCCTGGGGCCCGGGTGGATCCGTACCCCGCTGGGCCTCGCCGCCCTGGCCGGAGGCGCCGCCTGCGCGAGCCTGGCCGCCACCAGCAGCGGCCCGGACGCGGCCAACGCCGCGCTCGGCGTCGTGATGCTCTTCATGCTCGCCGTCGCCCTGCTCGGTCCGCTGATCGCCCGCGCCTGCGCCGCCCTCTTCGGGCTCCCGCTGCGCGCCGCCAGCGCCTCGGGCTCGCTGGCCGCCGCCAACTCCCGTACCAACGCTCGCCGTCTGGCCTCCGCGATCACGCCGATCGTGCTCGCCATGGCGTTCTCCTCCACCCTGGTCTTCCTCCACACCAGCCAGGACCGCGCGGCAAGCCAGCAGCAGGAGGCCGGGCTGCTGGCCGACCACGTCATCACCGACCCGCACGACCCTGACCGGGCGGTCGCGGCCGGCGCGGTAGCCCTCACCCGCACCTCGGTCCTCGCCGTCACCGGTTCCGGCCCCGAGCGCCTGGTCCAAAGCGTCTCCGCCCAGGGGGTCACCGGGGACATCACCACCGTCGAGGACCTGGGCGTGCTCTCGGGCGACCTCGCCCGGCTGGCCCCCGGCAAGGTCGCCGTCGACCGGACCCTGGCCGAAGCCGACCAGGCCGCCGTCGGCGATCGCATCGAGCTGCACCTGCCCGACGGCACCCGGACCGACCCCGAGATCGTCGCCGTCTACTCCCGCGGCCTCGGCCTCGGCGAGGTCACCCTCCCCACCGCCGACCTGGTTGGCCACACCACCGCCGGCCGCCCCACGGAACTCCTGGTCCGCGGCCCGCTCCCCGCGGGCCTCGGCCCGGCGCAGTCCGCATCCGCCTGGACCACGGCCCAGAGCCTGGACCGCGAGGTCAACGCCTGGGCCAATACCACCATGGCGGCCGTCCTCGGCGGTTTCGCGGCCGTCGCCGCCGCCAACACCCTGGTGATGACCGTCCTCGACCGCCGCCGCGAACTGGGCATGCTGCGCCTGGTCGGCTCCACCCGCCGCCAGGTGCTGCGGATGCTGCGCTGGGAAGCCCTCCTGGTCAGCGGCGCCGGCACCGTCCTCGGCTCGGCGATAGCGCTGGCCACGCTCATCCCGCTGACCAGGACCCTGACGGGCACCGGCCCCTACGTCCCGCCCGTCGTCTACGGCTCCTTCGTAGCCGCGGCCGTGGCCCTGACCCTGGCGGCCACGGCCCTCCCGGCCCGCCGCGCGCTCCGCCCCAGCCGAACCTGACGCGCCGCATGCCACCCAGCACGCACGCTGGCGCCCCCGGCCCCCCGCGCCTCCCCCTCCCGGCTACCGCTGGGGAGTTTAAAGCACTGGGTCCGGGGTGGAGCCCCGGGGGCCGGGCGCAGACCGGGGCTTACGGGTCAGGGCGGAGCCCTGGGAACGGTGGAAGGGCGGTGGGGGATGAGCCCCGCGCAGCGGCACACCCGCAGCCTCCCCGGGCCCCGCTGCCGGCCGCCAGGCCACAGACGCAGAGCGCCAACCGTCCGTGTCGTCTAGGGCCTGTGTGATGTCGTGATCAGTTGCCGGGTTTCGTCCTCTTCGCGGGGTAGACCCCGGTAGGACTGTGATGGTGACGCGCAGGCAACTCACCCATGCCCAGTGGAAGTTCATCGAGCCGTATCTGCCGACCGGTAGGTACGGCCCGTACTCCGAGCGGTTGCGGGAGCAGTTCGAGGGGGTGATCTGGCGGTTCCGCTCCAGTGATCAGTGGCGGGAGATGCCGGCAGAGTTCGGCCCCTGGGCGACCGTCTACGGGCGCTTGCGCGTCTGGCGGGACGCCGGTGTGTTCACCGCCCTGCTGGATGGCCTGATCGCCGAGGGTGCCCGGGTGGGAAGAACGGACGTGTCGCTGGTCAGTGTGGACTCGACCACGGTCCGTACCCACCACGACGCCGCAGGGCTCCGCGTCAGCAAGCACCTCACGTCGGCCCTGGAAGAAGCCGCGCAGGAGCAGGAAACAGCCCGGCAGAAGGGGGGGCGGCACGGAGGAACAGAACGGACAGGCCGAGCGTCGGCGCATCCGGCGCCGACACAAGCTCCGCCTGAAGGAAGCCCTGCTCGGCCGGTCCCGGGACGGCCTCACCAGCAAGGTTCACCTTGCCGCGGACCGCAGATGCCGTCCCCGCGCGTTCGTCCTGACCGCCGGGCAGGCCGCGGACAGCCCGTAGTTCATCTCCGTGCTGGAGAAGGTGCGGGTCCGTCTGCCGGTCGGCCGTCCCCGCACCAGGCCCGGCGCAGTCGCCGGCGACAAGCTCTACTCATCTCGCGGCAACCGCTCCTACCTGCGCAAACGCCACATCAAAGCGGTCATCCCGGAGGCCGGTGCGGACCACCGACCGGCGGCCCGTGCTGCCGCCGTACTACAGCGAGTGGGTGACGGCTCCCGGGCGGCCGGCGCCTGCCCGTCGGGTTCATCCACCTCACCGCCGTGGGCGCCGAATGCTTACCCGGCTCCTACCAGCCAGGCTTGGTCAAGGAGGCCAGATCGGTGGCGCGGGCGTGCTCCGGATGCGGTATCGCGCCGACCCCGGGAGGATGGAGGTACCGGAAGCCTCAGCGACGAGTGCGGCCGAGGCAGCCCGACGCCAAGGCGCCGGCGGGGCACTGCCGGGGCGATCCGGCCCGGGGGCTCGGGGTGCCGGTCAGACCGATGATCTCTCGGAAGGCTCCGAGATGTCCGTGCTGTTCTTCGATATCGGGGCAACGCTCGCCGACGTGACGTTCGAGGACGACGGCTCCTTGAGCTTCCACCCCCGTCCGCGCGTCATTGAAGTACTCGATTCATTTGCGTCGGTGCGCAAGGGCATCATCTCCAACCCCGGCGCCGGCGATGCCGAGCGTGCCCGTGCGGAGGCGGCGCTCGACGCGGCCTTCGAGAGCCGGTTCCCCGATGCCGGGCTCAGACACTGGGGGGCGAAGTCCAGCCGCGGGATCTTCGACGGCGCGGTCGGGAGTGCCGGTGAGGCGCCGGACGATTGCGTGTTCGTGGGCGAGGACCCCGAGGAGCGTGCCGTGGCGCGCACAGCGGGCCTGCGTACGGCGGCCCATCCGGTCTTCGCGAGGGCCGCAATCGAGGGGCGCACCGTCTTCTGGACGAGGATTGGTCTGCCGGACGGCCGCGGCCCGGCCGAGCTCGACGCGGTCGCGAACACCTCCGAGATCGTCCCCGTGCACGTCGCCTCCGACCGGCTCGTTCTTGCCATGGCGACCGGGCTGGGCGTGAGCGCGCTGGAACAGGCCGGGTTCACCACCGATGTTCGTGGTCCGGTGGAGGAGACGGTGGCATTCCTGCTGCGGGACGACCGCCCGGTGGCCGCCCCGGCGGCGTTCGCGGCCGGTCCCGCCGAGGACCGGGCCGCGGTGGAGGCGGGCATGCGTGCCTCTGCCGCGTTCGCCTTCGTGGCGGGAGAGCTCGCCCCCTCGGGAACGGCCGTCGTGTCGCTCGGTCCGGCTCCCGGCGGTGTCTACATCGCGGCGGCCGCCGACGCCCCGGTCGAAGGAGTCCACGTCCCCGGTGCCCAGCCCGGGCACACCGAACGGCTACTGCCCGACCCCGCCCTCCTGTCCCGCCCGGGCGAGGCGCAGGCCGCGGGGTTCGTCGCCGGGTTCGCCCCCGCCATGCCGTCCGCGCAGACCGTCGAGGCGGTGCGCGCGGCCGTCACCCCGGCGGTGACGCGCGCGTACGTCTCCCGTGTCTCGGGCGCCGAACCGCTCGTCGAGGGAGCTCCGCTGACGGTGCGCAGCCGCGACGCAGCGAGCGGGGACAATCCGCTCGTGGTCGACGCGCTGGCCCGGCGCCTGCGCGCGCTCGGCCTGACGGTCCGGCTGGGCAGGTTCACCTGGCGGGGCCACCGGATCGCGAACGTCGAGGCCGAGCACCATGTCGAGGGGTCGGACGGGGCCGTCCTGATCACGGCCCATCTGGATTCGACCGCCGAACAGGGCGAGTTCGCCGACGCCGACGGGCTGCCGCGCCGTTACGATCCTGCGGTCGATCCGGCGCCCGGCGCTGACGACGACGGAAGCGGTGTCGCGGCGGTCCTGGCCTCGGCCGAATGTCTGGCGTCGATCGTCGCGGCCGGCCGGACCCCGACGCACACGGTTCGCTTCGTCCTGTTCAACGCCGAGGAACAGGGGCTCGTCGGCAGCAAGGTGTACGCGCGCGCGGCCGCCTCGGCGGGGGAGAGCATCGTCGGCGTCTTCCAGATGGACATGATCGCGGGCCACCAGAACGGCGTACGCACGATGGAGATCCACGCGGGCTCCGCGGTGCCGGGGCCTGTTGGGGAGGCCTCGGACGTGCTCGGCGACTGCCTGGAACGCGCCACCTCGGCGGTGTCGTCCGGCCTCACGCTCGACCGGCTCAGCGGAGCCGACGACCCCGCCGCGGGCCGGAGCGACCATGCGAGCTTCCACGAGCGCGGCTGGGCGGCCGTCGCCGTCTGCGAGAACTTTTTCGACGGGAGCGGGCCCGCGACTGGTACGCGGCAGTACCACAGGCCGGGCGACACCCTCGACGACCAGGACCACGACACCGAGTACGCGACGGACATCGCACGCGGCGTCACGGTGGCGGCTCTCACGCTCGCAGGCCTTTGAGAACTCAATGGCAGGAAGCAGGTGGTGAGCATGACCACGTTGATCGACAAGCGCGACATGACCTACGACCGTTTCGAAGAGGTCGCCGGATCCGACGGTTTCCTCGCCGACACCGAACGGGAACGGGTGGCGGAAGAGGTCCACCATTCCCTCATCGCCGATCCCAACAAGGTGAACCGGTTCACAGGGCACTTGGGCGAGCTGAGGGCCGACGGCGCCCCGGCCTTCGAAAGCCGACGCTCGGGCGCAGCGGAAGAGACACCCGACAGCTTCTACATCAACCGCGCCAAGGAATACATCGATTCCGTCTCCGAGGCGATCGGGTTCGCGGCCGACGAGCCGGCGGAGTTCCAGGCCGACCCCTCGGTCACGGCGACCAGTGCGGGCATGCGCGTCGTGAGCCTTCAGCAGATGCTCAACGGCATCGAGGTGTGGGGCATGTCGCCGAAGGTGTGGCTGCTGGAGGACGGAACGGTCGAGCGGGTCGTCGGCGACACCGCGAGCGTCCCGGCCGACCTCCCGGTGACGCCCGTCGTCTCCGTGGAGACTGCTCTGGCCGTGGCGGCGGCGAAAGCTGCCGAGGCGGTCACTCTCGAAGGGCCGTTCGGGACGGACGAACTCCCCGCCCTCGACATCTCCCAGGGCTTCCGGTGCCTGTCGGCCCAACCCGGGAACCACCAGCCGCTGATCTTCTCCAACGGCCCGTTCGAGGAAGCCATTCCGGCCCGACTCGTGTACCTCTACATGGGCAAGGACGCCCGGCTCACCTGGTTCTTCACCTTCTCGAGGAAGAACCTGGTCGTCCAGTACCACGCCTTCGTCGAGGCCGCCGGGCCGGACGTCGACGCCGAGTCTCCGCAAATCCTCTACTTCTACGACGCGACCGACCGCGTGGTCGCCGGCACCGTCTTCAAGCACAACCCGAACGAGGGAGCCCTCGTCCAGGTCACCTTCCCGCCGCCGCTGACCGACTATCCGACGCTGGTACCCGCCGGACTGCCCGCGGGCTTCCCGGACGCCTGGACCAACCCGACCAATGGAACAGTAGCCACCGAGGGAAACAACGTGCGCGCATTCGGGGGCAACAATCTGCCGTTCGAGGTCCAGGTCGGTATGGGCGGCGGTGTCTTCAATCCGTTGGCGAACAGTCCCGAGCATCTGGTCACGAGCATCTTCTACTTTTGCAACTACATGCATGACTTCTTCATGATGCTCGGCTTCACGGAGGAGTTCGGCAACTTCCAGAAGGTGAACGTCACGGGCCGCGGCAAGGGCGCGGATCCGGTCAACGCCTTCGCGCGTCCGGTCGAGATAGACGGCACGGCGACCATGGCCACCCGCGCCGACGGCCTGGCCGCCGAGATGAACATGGGCCTGGTCGAGGAGACGAACCGGCACACGGCGCTCGATGCGGACGTCGTTTACCACGAGTTCTGCCACGGGGTGAGCAATCGCCTCGTCGGTGGCTTGGCCGACGCCAACGGCCTGCGGGAACAGCAGTCGCGGTCGATGGGTGAGGGGTGGGGCGACTTCTTCGCGCTCAGCATCATCAACTTCTCGCGAGCCCAGGAGCGTACGGTCCTCGGCAACTGGGTGGTCGATGACCCTCGCGGCATCCGGAACCGGCCCTACGACAGCCAGTACCCTGGCACGTTCGCGCACATCGGCCTGCGCAGGGGCCAGGTACCCGGCAACCCCGACCTGAACTACCGCGAGGTCCACAATGTCGGCGAGATCTGGTGTGCCACGCTCATGGAACTGATCCGGAAGACCTCCACCGCGCTCGGCAGCAAGGAACGGGGGTACCGGGTGATCTGGCAGGCCGTTGTGGACGGCATGAAGCTCACCCCGCGCAACCCGTCGTTCCTCGCCGCCCGCGACGCGATCCTGGGCGGCCTGAGGGCGATGGAGGGCGGATCGCTGACCAGTGCCGAGTACGCGGCCGTCCGCACCGGGGCCTGGGAGGCCTTCGCACGATTCGCCATGGGTTTCGACGCCGTCAGCACCAACGCGTCCTTCGACGGCTGCCGGGGCGGCGTGGACATGCCCCCGCCCGGATCCCAGGATTAGTCGATTGGCAACGTTCCGTCGGATCAGCCGTCCCGCCCATCCCCTCGCGCCGACTCCAGGAGGAGCCGGCGCGACGAGAGGGGATGGGCTGGACGGGGGACGGATCGTCGACGGGACGGGACGGGACGGGACGTCAGGGGTCAGGGCCACGCACCTGCGAAGTCGATCTGCTCAGCCCACTCCGGGTGGTCTACCAGCGGATTGCGGTTGCCTTGTATCTCGGCTATCGCCGCGTTGCGGTGCTGCTCGTACAAGGCCACCGGATTGTCCCTGTGCCAGTTCAGCAGCAGCTCAAGGCCGGTGCGCTGTAGTTCGCGCACCTCGTCGCCGATCTTGCCGGGATAGCGGAGCAAGAAGTAGAGCGTCGCCCTGGCGACCGGCCCCTTGCCCGCCGAGGGCTCGAACTTCCCCGGCTCCCGGCGCCCGCAGCTGTGCCGAACGGCCTCGTCGAAATCGGGGAAGTCGAAGTAGGGGATGTTTCCCCGGAAACTGTTGCACGTCGACTCGCAGGCGAAGAGATGGTGCAGGTCCCCGCGCATCGGCTCCTTCTTGGCGAACCAGGACTGAGGCACGACATGTTCGCAGTTGAAGGGCAGCGACGCCTCGAGGAGGTCGAGTTCGGCTTCGACGGCCTCCCGGCCGGGCGCACTCTCGTGGAGCATGAACTCCTGCCAGCGTCCTATCCGGGCGGCCTCCACTGCCGCGTCGGCCTCTATGAGCTCCTCTGGGGTGAAACCGTTGTCCGAGTAGATGCCGTGGAGCTTCTCGTCGGGGTGCAGATCCACCCACGGGTAGAGCAGACGCATCGGCTTGTACGCCGGCCGGCGCTCGTGCGTGGACTCCAGACGCTGGGTGAGCGCGAGGCGCAGGGCTGTGGGGTCACCGGCGTGAATGCCCGCGTAGTAGGCGTCGCGTGCCGTCAGGTCCGCGGCCTCGTCGTAGTAGGGGCGGGTACTGAAGGCAGCGAGGTTGACCATGGCGGCTGCCAGGTCCCGCTCAGCGGGCCACTGGCCGTCGATACTTCCGATCCCGTCCGGCGGCCCGACGTACGAGGGGGTGGCCGCACGGTGTGCCGGTGCCGCTAGAGGTGATTCGGCCCGGGGCTGCAGGGCGTCGGCATCGAGGCTGACGCTGATGTGCAGGGGGACGCTCCAGCGGACGGATCCTGCGGTGGCGTGCTGCTCATCGCTCCGGTCCGTCGTCGTGTTCTGGGGCGCGGCGCCGTTCGTCCGGTCCGTCAGGACCGTCGGCGGCGAGACTTCCCCGGGGTGCAGGGACGAGCCGGCCGCGAACAGCTCCGTCCGGAGCGCCGCGGCAGCGCCGGACAGCGGGAACTGCTGGATCACGCCGAGGATGCGGCTGACCCGTACGCCCTCATTGGCCTTCCAGTCCACCCGGTGCTCTCCCATGCTCGGATGCCACCGGGTTCCGTCGACGGCCAGCACGTTGCCGTCGCGGTCCTTGCGGGGAGCACCTGCGTGGTGCAGCGCCACGACGTCCCACTGGTCGTTGAATACCGGAGCGCCCGAGGAGCCGCGCGCGGTGTCCGCCGAGTAGTGCACGAAGTCGTCCAGCACGTCCACGATCTGGTTGTCCCTGAGGGCGAGCTGCTTGGGCTCGCCGTTGGGGTGCTGGATGATGTTGACGAGTTCACCGATGACGGCCTTGCCCTGAGCTTCCTTGAGCGGCAGTCTCCCGAATGACGCCAGCGGCTGGCCGTCTCGGGAGCGTTCGGATACCGCGACCACGGTGAAATCGAGGTCACGGTGGGTGACGAAGAAGCTCTGCGGATCGAGTTGGAACACGACCGGAACGTGCGGCCGCCCGTCCACGCTCGCCTGGAAGTTGAATTCGATGACTCCGGCGGCCGCCTCCGCGGCGGAGCCCAGCACGTGGTTGTTCGTCATCAGCAGTGAAGGAGACACCAGGAATCCGGTGCCGTGGTGGGACGACCTGGGACTGCGGACGGTTATTCGGCCGACCGAGCGGGCGGCGAGGAAACCGCCTTCGAGGTAGTCGATTCCGATGAGATCGTTGCGTCCCATGAACCGTTCGAGCACCAGCAGGTCGGTGCTGACCAGCTCGCGGTCCAGATCCAGGCTCGTACCGGTCGTGGCGGTCTCCGGTGTACGCTCGATCGCCGTGGCCATGGCCCAGTCGACGCCCAGACGGTTCAGCCTTTTGTTGACCCGTTCCTGGGTGTCGGCATAGAGGATGCCGTGTTGCTCGAGCGCCTCCAGATGGCCGTCACGCTCCGCAGTACGGGTTGCGTAGCGCCGACCGGCATCCTCCATCTGCTCCAGGAAACCCTTGTCGACCTGCGACAACTGCTCCACTGTCATATCGGCTCGCCTCCTTGGCGGCACTTTCCGCGCTCAGATGTCGGAGATCCTCCCCTCTTCCAGTATGGGCACAGGGCCTGGGCACCGCTCAGGCGAACAGAGGGGTGCCCCGCAATGGTTGTAGCGTTAAATCCTTGAACTTTCTCTGAATTTGGAAGGGCCGTCCCCTGCTGCTCCGGAACCCGAGCCATTGCGCAGATGCTCCGCCCGGTCACGGATTGATTTGAGACCAGACCTTCGTGGCGGCGGGCACGACGCAGCCCCCGCGCCGTTTCGGCGACGCCAGAAGACGCACTGTCGAAACGGGTGACCGCGGCGCGGAAGCGGCGCCGGTCTGCGAGATGAGTGAGGAACGCCGACCGGCCTGGCGACGAGCCCGCCCGCTCCCCCCGAGCGAGTGCGCGGCATCGCCCGGAACGAGCCGGGCATCCACCCTGGTGCGCCCTCCTGCGTTTCCCGTAATCCAGTGCGTAAGCAGACGTCCCGGGCCATGCAACGACCCGGGACGACTGCTCGCACTGGGGCAGCGAATGCCTGGATCCCCCGTGGCCGTCAAGGCCTCCTCAAAGAGCGGCATCGCTGTCCGTTGCGGGCTCGCGGTGATGACGCGGGCGCCGGGCTGATGCCTCCGTTTCCCCGGGCCCTTGAGGCCTCTGTCAAGAGCGGCGCAACCGCCTCTCCCCGCGAGCGCTGTCCGAGATCGTTCGCCTTGAACGCACACGGAACTACCTCCAACCGGGGGACATCGGCGCGGCATTGCGCTTGTGGAAGGATTACGTCTACCGGCCCGCGCGCGATCTCTGGCACGACGATGAGTTCGGCAACGTGCACTGGTACTGCTGCGGCAACCCTCTCCAAGGCCGTGCCCTACTTGACGGCGTGATCCGAGCAATGTCGCCTCGCGGAGCCCGCGAGCTCCGCAAGATCATCAAAGAGCTCGACGCCTTCATGGGCCTGCCCGACCCAGCCGCAGACCGCCGAAGATGAAGAACAAGGTAAGGCGAACCCTGACCAGGACACCAATAGGACCGTCCGTCTCGGGCTTGGGGGTCGAGCCTGTTGAGCGCGCTCAGGGGGCGAGGTGAAGGCGCAGGGTGAGGCCGGTGCCGGTGGCTCGGGTTTCGACGAGGTCGCATAGCTGGTGGATCATCCACAGGCCCCGGCCGCCGTTAGCGGAGGCGAGGGCAGGGCGCCGGCGTCCGGCGAGGGGGTTGGCCAGGTGACCCTTGTCGCGGATCTCGGCCACGGCGGTGCCGTGCCCGGTGGTCCACAGTCGAAGGGTGCCGGTACCGCCGCCGTGGGCAACGGAGTTGGCGGTGGCTTCGCTGATCGCGAGCACCAGGTCGCCTCTGCGGGCCGGGTCCAGGCTTGTGCCTTCCAGCCATTGCCGAGCGTGCTCGCGCGTCTGGGCGAGCTGGCCCGCGGCATAGGGAAGGGTCAGGGCTTGCACTGGTTCGGGCAGGGGTTCGTCGCAGTCGGCGCAGACGACGGCGGGGGCGACGTAGGCCGCACTGGCCAGGTCACGGCCGTTCTCGAGGAATGTGGGGTGGGTGCGACGGGCGTTGGCGACCACTGCTTCGGGTAGGGCGGTGACGTCGTAGGGGCACAGGATCGTGGCGGGGCGGCCGGCGAAGGCGGTGTTGATGAGCGCCTCGTGCCGGGTGGCCTCCAAGGTCTCCGAGCGCGAGCGGCTGGGCCAGATCGGCTCTCCCACGATGTGAGCGGTCCGGCCGGGGTGCCGGTCGGCGAAGTCCTGCAGGGCCGACAGGATCCTCCCGGGGTTTCGGCCCAGCACCGCCATGTCTGCGAAGTCGACGCCCGCGACGTCGTCCCCCAGCCACTCACGCAGGGTGTTCAGATGTGCTTCGGGCACGGCCACGAACGTGGGCTCCTCAGCCCTGAGTGCGGCGCGCACAAAGCCGCCCACTCCGCTGACGTACTCCTCCTGGGTCCGATAGAACAGTGCGGGATGCACGAAGGGCCCAGCATCCGGAACGGTGGTCGCGGTGTTGGTCATGCCGCCATCTCCAGGACACTGCATTCGTCGGGGAACATCTGCGCTGCCCGCAGCAGCGACGGTGGAGGCTGATGCAAGACCAGCCGCCGGCCCTCACTCCTCAAAACGTCTGCCGCGCGCACCAGTTGGGCGAGGGCGTCGACGTCGAAGAAGTCTGCCTCGGTCAGATCAAGGTGCACGGCGGCACCGGGAACTCGGACCAGCGCGCTCAGGGCCGCCGCCAGGTCCGGGCGGGAGTCCATATCCGCATGACCGACGAGTCGCGCCCCCAGCCCCTCGCGGAGCGGCGTGACATGCAGCGCCGGCGTCGGCCGCGCGATGTGGGACCTTTCGCCGGGGTGGCCTGGGGCCACGTGTGTCCGGTGGGCGGCAATTGGTAGGGCCGCGGTGCCGGCGATGTCCAGGCGTCGATCGAACAGGCACATCCCGGTCACGGGCAGATCGGCGAACACCTCCGCTTCCAGACGCAGTTCGTACTCGAGGAGTCGCTCCGCGCCCGGCACCTCCCGCGTGCACCAGTCCATCTCGCCCACGACCCGCAGCCCCGGATATCCCGCCGCCATCGCTTCCTCGCACGCCTGCCGCATCCCGGCGATCACCGTGTCCGGGTCGAAGGGAAGCAGCCGAAGATATGACTGCGACGCGCCTTGGACCGCCAGCTGCCCCGTTGCCTGGGCCGTGTCGACGTCCAGCCCGGCTGCCTCGAGCGAGTCGGTCACGGCGCGTGCCGCGTTGGTGTCGGTGAAGTACAGCACCCGCTCGCCGTTGGCCAATCCGGCGCCGACGAACGCCGTCACCGCCCGCGACTTTTCCTGATCATCGCTGTATGCGCAGCACGAGTGGTCGCCCCGGGGCGGGTGGGGCAGACCGCCATGGGCCGAGGTCACCTGCGACTCCACGGTGGTGAGGGCCGCTGGCCGACTGTTCCGGCCGAGTCCTGAAGAGCCTACAAGAGTCCGGCGAGCAGGTGGCGCGTGGCGAAGTGCGCGAGAAGCAAGGGTGAATGTCGTCGGCGCCTTCCTGGACGGCTTGTGTGGGGCAGCCGCGTGGAGAGCCGTGCCCTTTGACCATCCGACCGGCGGGGCTGGGGGAAGTTCGGTGGTGGGGAAGCTGATAGCAAGGAGCGCGCGGTCGTCGGGGGATTCGGCACCGGGTCGGTGGTTCATGAACATGTCGCACAGGTCCGTGGCAGTGAGGCCGACACTGGCGTGGGCCAGGTCCCTCAGGCGGCCCAGGCCGATGTCGAGGTTTTCTCCGCGCCGTTCGATCAGCCCGTCGGTGTAGAGCAGAAGGCTGTCCCCGCGATGAACGCTGACCTCCACCTCGCAATACTTTGCCTCCCGTACGGGGCCGACCGGAGGTGCCAGGGCCTGGTCGAGGAAGCTGCTGGTGCCATCGACCCTGATCAACAGGGGCGGTAGGTGACCGGCTCTGGCATAGCGAAGGGTGTGGGTGCGGCGGTTGAAGACCAGGTAGCAGGCGGTGGCCATCAGATCCGGGTGGTACCGGCCGATGAAATCGTTGAGTTCGTGGAGGACCGCGGCGGGGTGGTGCCCGCAGCGCATGGCGATGCTGCGCAGGGCCGCGGTGATCTGGGCCATGGCGGCGGCCTCGGCCAGGCCGTGCCCGGCTACGTCCCCGATGGTGAGCCCGATGTGCTCGTCGTCGAGAAGGTGGACGTCGTACCAGTCGCCGCCGACCTTGACCTGGTCGGTGCCCGCCGCGTAGCACCCGGCCATATCGAACCCGGCAATGGCCGGGAGGCGCGGGAGCAGGCTGAGCTGCAGACGCTCGGCGACGCGGTGCTCGTGCTCGTACAGGCCCGCGCGGCGCACCGCCTGCGCGACCTGCTGGGCGACGGCCATCAGGTGTTCGGCCTCGGGTCTGTCCTGGGGTCTGTGATGTACGAGGAGGCTGCCCAGCTTCACGCTGTCCGCCTCGAGCAGGGCGCGAACCGCGGTCACGTCAGAGGCCGCCGCCTCTTCGCCTTGAGCCGCTCGATCGAATGCGCCCGGGATTCGTTTGTCGAGGTCGGTCCATGTATCCCCAGCCAGGGCGAGCAACGTGTCGGTCGGTTCCAGGGAGGGGATGAGCCGGCGCGAATGCAGTTGCAGGTCGACGCCGGTGGCGTTCAGCGCGGCGGGGGCAGTCTCCTGGACCGCCTGGGCGACCTCGGCCAGGGTGGCGGCCGAGGCGAGAGCAGCGGTCAGCTGGTACAGACGCTGAAGTCGCGAGCGTGCCTTCTTCTCGGCGTCGAGGAGGCGCTCGCGTTCGGCGTCGGTCGCGCGGCGGACGGCTATCTCGCGGTTGAGCGCCGTCACCTGCTGACTCAGGACCACGAACTGGTCGGTGTGGTCCAGGCGTGTCATGTGTAGCTGCACGGCAGGCTGCGGCCCGTCCCACCAGGTGGCGCGGGCGCCGTGGCAGCGAAAGCGCACCAGCTGACCGCCGGGGTTCCTGACGGTCAGAGAGCCGGGTAGCGGGTCACCGCTGCGCAGCCAGTGAGCCATGTGCAGGCGCAGGAGATCGGAGTCCTCCGCGGCGAGGTGGAACAGGTCGGCGCCTGCGTGCAGGTGCGTGACGAAGCGGGTGGCGGCCGGGTTCGCGGCGAGGATCTGCCCCTCGGCCGTGCACAGCAGGACCGGGTTGGGCAGCAGGCGGGCGATGGCCTGGAACAGGCCCAGACTCATTCGACCACCGACCCTGCGGCGAAGGCCCCGAGTCCCGGGGGCGCGTCACCGAAGTACTCCCGCCCCGAGCCCCTGCCCGCGTCCGCCCCGGGCACCAGGTGCACGACGACGCGGCAACCTGCCGCACCCCGCGCGATCGTCTCCACAAGTTCGACCTGCGCGTAGCCGAGGTTGTGTGCGGCGATGGTACCGAAGACGTTGGAGGTCATCATGCACATCGACTCACGACCGATCACCTTCTCCGCGAAGGGACAGCTGCGGGTTCCGAGCACGATCTTCTGGTCGTCCTGCTCGATGATGTAAAAGTCGCCGTGGATGCGTTGCTTGAGGTCCACCAGCACGTCTGCGACCTGCTGACGGGAGAGCCGGTCAACGGCGAGAGCGCTCGTATACATGTCACCTATGTGGGCACCCACGGTCTGCCCGACCACACTGATATAGCCGGACGCCTCCGCCAAGCCGACGATCGACTCGAGAGAGGTAGCCAGTTCCCGCACCAGTGTCCGCAGGAAGATGTCGCGGTCTAGGGGGATATTGGCGTCTTTCGCTTGCGTCATCTTCGGCTCCTGTCGCGTCCGGCCATAGCGGCTTGCGCAACGTCACTGAGCGACGCAATGTCATTGACGCCGATCGCGGTCTGCGCTTGGCTCGCCTGCCCGCGCACACGTGCTTCAAGCGCAGACGCCCAGAGGGGTGACGCAGGCCACGGATCTCCCCGCCGCTACGACAATGGAGGTGTTTGACCTTAGCTTGACTCGGTCGGGGATCTTGGCGGCGTCGAGTTCATGGTCGAGGCCATCCTCGGGCCTTGACCCCGGATTTTAGACACCGGAGACACTTGGATCTTGATGGTCCAGGAGAACGGAGTCCCTGTGGGGATGAAGCACTATCCCGTCGAGTTCAAGGCGGACGAGGCCGCGTTGTACCGGTCGAGGCCGGGAGCGACGATCAAGTCGGTCGCCGGTGATCTCGGGGTGAACACCGAGACGCTGCGGAACTGGATCCGGGTGTTGAGCACTAGACCTGTCCAATGAGCACTGGACTTGTCGTGCTGTGCATTCGGGTTGGCGGGCAGGGTAGCCCTCGTTGAGGCTGACCTGGGCGGTTTCGCCGCGTCTTCGTTCCCTGTCTCACCAGCGTGGTGCGCTGGTGACGTGGAGAGCTGGCTGCGAATCGAACCTGCTGTGCCTGGAGCCGTGTGGTCGCACCTGGTCGGGCTGCATGACCTCGTCACCCCGTGTGTGAGCACTCCGGGGATCGAGGAGGAGGTCGCTGCCTCGTCGCTACGGAGCTGGACGATGGGATGGTCGGCGGCTGGCACCGTGGTGGTGTTTCCCGTGACGGCGCACACTCTGGGCCCGCTGCCGGTGGCGACGATGCCGGTCCGGCGGTTCTCGTGGCGTCCTGGCCAGCGACATCGGCCCGGGTTGGGCTACAGCACCTCGACCGGACGGCTCCACGGGTTCGAGAGCCTGGCGGAGCGGCGGCTTCTTCTGGCTCTCGACTTTGTGCCGGGGACCCGGGAGGTGCTCTCCCAGCCGTTCACTCTGCGGCTCACGGTGGCTGGCCGCCGGATGGAGCATGTGCCGGACTTCGCGGTGTTGCACGACGGCGGCGTGCTGGTGGCGGACGTACGGCCTGGCGGTCGGGGTGAGCGAGTGGACGCGGTGAAGTTCGCGGCGACCGCCCGGGCGGCCTCGGCGGCCGGTTGGTCGTACGTGCTGGTGGCGGGTGGGCACCCACGGGCCGTGACGGGGCTTGAGGCGCTGGCCCGCTGGCGCCGCCCGATGCAGGACCCGCTCGGCTTGCAGGACCAGTTGCTGGCTGCCGTGAAGGCGGGGCCGATGCGGCTGCGGCCACTCGTGGCGAGCACGGGAATCCCTGCGGTGACCCGTACGCACCTGCTCCACCTGATCTGGCATCGGCAACTGGCCGTGGATCTCGATCACCCGCTGAACGATGCCTCCTGGGTCCATCCCGTCGGGGCCGGACGGTGACCGGGCAGCGCTTCGGACTGGATGACCTGTCCGGAGGCGAGCGGGACAGGCTTCGGCTGCGGCTGGAGCACCTGCTGGAGGTGGAGACCGGATTTCGCAGCGGCAGCCGGTACTGGGCCCGGCCGGATGAGCCGCGTGCTGCCTACGACCCGACGACGACGACCTTGACCGAACGGCGCCGGGCGAAGGCCGTCGAGCTCGGCGCCCTGAGCACGGAGGAGGTCAGGCAACTGGGCTGGTCGGGGGTGGGCGAGCGAACCCTGGATCGGATGGCGGCGGCCTACCGCGAGCTGGGACCAGCCGGGTTGATCGACGGCCGCCGGGTCGGAGCACCGCGTGGCCGACGATCGGTGGGCCCAGAGGTGGAGGAGGCGATCCGTGCGGTGCACGAGCAGTGCCTGCGCCGCTCGCGGATCAGCATGGCCTCGCGGGAGCGGCTGATCCACCAGTACGTGCGGGAGGTGTTCCCGGACCGGGAGGTGCGGGTGCCTCACCGGACGACGCTGGCGCGGGTGTGGCGGGAGCGGGTCGGGCCGGGTGGCGCCCGGCAGCGGTACGTACGGTCAGCGGCCGCGGTCCCGGCGCCGACCGGGGCCGCCGGTGGTCGACGAGCAGGGGAGGCGAGAGTGGGCGGAAGCGGTGCCGTCGTTGATGGCCGCGTTGCAGGCCAGAGCAGACAAGGCCCAGATGTGGGCCGGGCAGGACGGTGGCTGCGGGCCCACCGGATTTCCGGGCGGTCAGGCCGTCATGCTGACTAGGATTGACCCATGACTAGTCGACGTCAGCTGATACTTCGCCTGTCACTGCCCCTGCCCCTGCTGTTGGCGTCCACGCTCTCCCTGGCGGCCTGCAGCTCGACGCCCTCCAAGGCCACGGTGGCGGCGCGCGAGTTTGCCAAGTCCGCCTGCGCCTCCCTGCAGCAGCTGACCGACCACCTCGCCCGCCCCCGGCCGTCAAATCTGACTGACCCCTACTACCAGACCGCCGGACAGTACCTGAACACGGCGACCAACCGCGCCGCCGACGCGGCTCAACAGGACCACGGCTACCAGGAGTTCGCCGACACCCTGCACCGGGCGGCCGAGACCTGGCAGGTCACCTTCACGCTGGACGAGGGCGAGCCGCTGATCCAGCAGGCGCGGAAGGAGAAGTGCTGACGCTCTCGACGTGAACTTAGTCGGGTGCAGATCTTCTGGGTGTGCCTGTTCGTCCTGGCTGACCTGCCGTTGCCCCTTCCAGCCCCGCAGGCCGAACCCCTGGTGCTCGGATTACTCCTTCGAGCAGGGGTTCACCAGAGGCTGCGACCAGCGGGAATGTGCGGCATGCGGAACCTCCACGGCCCACCTCGAGCCGTCCCGCGCCCGCCAGTGGTGCTCGGGCACCTGCCGGCAAAGAGCGGTCCTCCGGCGAGCCGGACTCCGGGATCGCGCAGCTCAAGCCCCTGCTGGTCCAGCTTCGCTGTCACAGGTCAGCCTGCGCCAGCCACGGGAAGGCGGTTACCACGTCACATTCTCGACCGTTCCAGCATGTGCGATGTCCGAGGGGCTGAGCGTTTCCTCGGGCCGCATGATCCATGAGGTGATGTCGCGAGGGCTGGGTGTCAGTGCCCGGGCGGGTATCGCGATGCCCTTCCTGATGGCCGCCACGTAGCGGTTCACGACGTGATATCCGCCGGTGTAGCCGAGGGCGAGCACCTCGCGATAGAGCTGCATTGAACTGGTGCAGCCTGCCTGGAAGCGGTGCTGGACGTGCTCGATGAACGGGTCGAGGAGACCGTGCCCGCGGTCTTGCGCCGAGGCGAGAAGCCCTCCAAGGTCCTTGCTCCGGTAGCGTCGGACCGTCTTGCGGTCCAACCGTAGACGGCGGCCGATGGCGTTGAGCGACAGACCGGTGGCGGCGAGCTCGTTGACCTCCGCGTGGCGTCGTCGGATCCGGTCCAGAAGTGCGGTCTCCCGTGTGACCAACGCCGTGGTGGACTCTGATGCGGTCGGCCGCCGTAGGCACTCGCGGTGCCGGCGGCAGGTCTTCTCGACGGCCGTCGAGAGGTTCTGGAGGAGGTGCCAGCGATCCGCCACCTCCAGTGCGTCCGGGGCGGCCTGCCTGATGGCTTTGGTGAATGCCATCAGGCGGTCTCGGCAGATGATCTCGGCGCCGGGGTGCTCCTGAAGCCAGGCGGCGACTGTGCCAGTCTCGCGATCGGGCAGTACGTCCACCGGCCTGGAGGACTCGACGTCGACGAGGACGGTGCCGTAGGTATGGCCCTTGCGGAACGCGAACTCGTCGATGCCGAGGATTCGTGGAGCCCGTGCCGGCACAGGCGGAGCGGTCAACTCTCCCAGGATGGTCGTCCGTCGGCCGTAGAGCCCCAGCCTTGTGCAGAGGCGTGCGCCCGGTCGGCCGCCGAGTTCCACAGCAACCGCCCGAATCGCTGACCGCGCCGCTTTCGAACTACGGCGGCGTGGCTCGGTCAGGCCCTCCACCTGTTCCACAAACGTCCGACGTCGGCACCGGTTCTGATCGCAGAAGAACCGTCGGACGCGGAGACGGACGATCAGCCGGTGGCCGCCGACGGGCAGCCCGGCTATGTGACGCCAGTGCCGGCTGTGAACGCGTGCGGCGGGATGCTGACATTGGGGACATGCTCCTGGCGACCCGCAGCCAGTCGCGTCGATCATCATGCCGTCATCCGCGACCACAGCACGCTGCACCACGAGGTCCAGGCCGGGGAAGAGGACGTCTTCGAGCGTCTCCACCTTCATGACGGCGTAATCCCCTGGCGAAACGTCCCTGCAATCTCCGCTCCTCAGCGCACCTGCCAGGTGCGACGTGTGCTGCAACTGGACGATCAGGGAGCCTGGTAGAAGGGGATGGGGATGTCGTGCGCCTTCAGGGCCGCCGTGTAGCGAGCCAGCAGCTCGTCAAAGTTGGAGAGGAGGAGGGCCGCCGCCTCCCGGACTTCACCGACATCGCCCTGGTCGCAGGCCTCTACGATTTCGGCGACGTCGTCGCGGATGGTCGAGAGGGAGTCTCCCTGGATCAGCACGCCCGGAAATCTACGCGGGGGCAGACGGACTACCGCGTCGTTACCCGGGTCCGTGAACAGCTCAACCTCTATGCGTTCCATCCGGCCATCCAACCGCAGGACCTGTCCTCGCCCAAAGGCGTAGGCATCACGGAAGAGCGGTCAGAACCCGCCAGTTGGCCCCTGAGGGTTTTAGTTGGCCTTACGTTCCAGGGACGGGATGGTCGAGCCCTTCGTATGGTTGGGCCGCCCGGGGGTGCCGGGTGTGGCTTCTAGTTGGCTGCCGTCCGTGGCTGTGCGGGCTTGACCGCCCGGCGCCCCGTGACGACCCGGCCGCCAGATTGGGAAGTGCGACAAAGATCGCTGCGTAAGGCCATGCCGGCGAGGTCGTCTGCGGCAGACCTGCACGCACGATCGTCTGGAGCACGATGAACCGGATCTGGGCCGGAATCGACAGCGGCAAGACCCACCACCACTGCGTCGCCATCGACCAGGACGGCACGAAACGCCTGTCCCGGCGGGTGCTGAACGGAGAGCCTGAGTTACTCCAGCTCCTCCAAGACGTTCTCGCCCTGGGAGACCACGTCACCTGGGCCGTCGACATGGCCGGCGGGGAACCAGTGCCATTCCTGGCCCTGCTCACCGGCCACGGCCAGGACCTCCTCTACATCCCCGGCCGGGTCGTCAACCGGGCCAGCGACGGATACCGCGGCGAGGGCAAGACCGACGCCCGCGACGCCTTGGTCATCGCAGACCAGGCCCGCATCCGCCGGGACCTCAAGCCGATGCGGCCCACCGACGAGGCCACCATCGAGCTGAAGATGCTCACCAGCCGCCGCACGGACCTCGTCCGTGACCGCACCCGGGCCATCAACGCCTGCGCTCCACCTTGACTGGCATGTTCCCTGCCCTGGAGCGCGCTCTCGTCCTCACCAGTGCCGGCCCGCTGGTCCTCCTCGACGGCTATCAGACGCCGGCGGCGATACGGCGTATGGGCACCGCCCGGCTGACCCGCTGGCTCCGAGCACGGGGCGTCCGCACACCGGAGGAGCTCGCGACCACGGCGATCGACGCCGCCGAACAGCAGCACACCGCGGTCCCTGGCGAGGCGGTCATCGCCCAGCTGGTGCGGACCCTCGCCGCCGACGTGCGGGCGTTGAACGAGAAGGTCACGGAGGTCGACCGGCTCATCGAGGACCGCTTCCGCGCCCACGACCTCGCCGAGATCATCACGAGCGCCCGGCATCGGGCCTCTCCTCGGCGCCGAGTTTCTTGCCGGAGTCGGCAGTGACCTCGCCTTCTTCGCAACCCCGGACCGGCTCGCCGCGTTCGCCGGGCTTGCACCGGCGCCGCACGACTCGGGCAAGAAGAGCGGTAACCTCCACCGGCCCCGTCACTACCACCGCGGCCTCCAGCGGGTCTTCTACATGTCCGCGCTGACCAGCGTCCGCTACGACCCCAACTCCCGGACCTTCTACGACCGCAAACGAGCCGAGGGAAAACGCCACACTCAAGCCGTGATCGCCCTACCCCGCCGCCGCGTCAACGTCCTATGGGCCCTGATCCGTGACCGGCGCCTCTACGAAACCCCACCGCCGCAGATCACCGGATAGCAGCTGCCCGCTGAAGACGAACCTGGTCTGGCGCGAGATCATGACCGAATGGATCTCATAGGCATGGGCGAGCGCGAGTACTGGGCCAACGTGGCGAAGCGACCCGGGATGTTCGTCGGTCGGACGACGCTCACGGGTCTGGAGGCGTACTTGGACGGCTACCACCATCATTCCGTGCGCCATGGCGGACCAGGTCTGGACGGCTGGAGCGAGTGGTTGGTAGCCAGACGAGGCCGCGACTGCAATCACGCATGGCCCGGTCAGGTTCGCCACCTTGCGCTCCCTGACGGGTGGGAGTCCTGGGACCTTCCCGCGGACCAGGAACAGCACGTCATCAAAGTGCTTTTCGACCTGCTCGACGAGTTCCTCTCGGAACGAGAGGCGAACACCCAAACGGATTGACTTCTCCATTGGGAAGCCCGGACAGGCAACCCTGGGTGGCCGGGTCATGTCAGAAGTGGCTGGCGCGATGCTCCGTATGGATCTCGTACACCTGCTCGACGGCCTGGGTGCCCGGCCCTGGTCTTCCCTCTCCCACGCGTACGGCAGCGCGGAGGACATTCCCGATCTACTGCGGGCTCTGACCGGCGCCGACGTGGATGCGGCGGATGAGGCGTTGTCCGAGCTGTACGGGAGCGTTCTGCACCAGGGGACGGTCTACGCCGCCAGCGCGGAGACGGTGCCGTTCATGGCCGAGATCGCGGCGGCCGGCCACCGCACGGCAGACGTCTTGGCGCTGCTCGGCGGCATGGCCGAGAGCGAGGACGAGTACGGCGTGGCACCGGGCGCGGTCCGGGCGGCCGTGGCGGACCGGCTCCCGTTGCTACTGCCCCTGTTGGCCTCCCCGGAGCCGGAGGTCCGCCGGACCGCGGCCTGGGCGGTGTCCCACACCCGCGCGACCGCGATTGCGCTCCCCGCCCTCCGCGCGCTGGGACGAGGAACCCGAACCCTCCGCGCGCGGAGGTCCTGGCCGGGATCGCACGGCTCGACCCGCAGGGCGGAGCCGCGGCCGCTGCGGCCGTCTTGGACCCATCCCAGCCGGCCGAGGTGCGCATGGCCGCCGTCTTCGCCTCCCTCGACGCAGGCGTTCCGTGGACCGAACCCATGCACACGACGATGCTGTCCCTTCTGCCAGCCGACCCTCTGCGCTCTGATCTCGATCTCGAACGCGGCGAGCCGCTGGCCGTCGTCGAGGCACTCCTGGGCCGGGGCCGCCGCATGGAGCGCAAGGTGGCGTTCGCACTGGTCGACGCAGCCCTGCAGGACGGTCGGGCCGAGGTGCGGGCCGAAGGCCTCTGGGCGGCCGACCGCGCCTGCATGCTCTCCCGCAGTGCCCCGCGGCGACTTGTGTGGAACCTGCGAGCGGCGGCCGTCGACGAGGAGTCGGTGGTCGCCCTGTCGTCCCTCCTGGGCCGGCTGGGCAGCGTCGCCGCACCGGCCGCGGACATCCTCGCCCCCCTCGCCGGACGGAACCCGGACCACTACGACGACCATGCGGACCGGGCCCTGGCCGCGCTCGTACTGGTTGCCCCCGCGCAGGCGGCCCCGCTCCTGGCCGCTGGCCTCGGGCGGCGCCCGCGGGCCCTCGATGCCGCCGCCGGGTTCGGGAGCCCGGAGGACTTCGCCTTCCCATACAGCGGCGAACTCCTCGACGCGGTCCGGGACCGCCTTGCCCGGCCCGAGGCCCTGAGCGGCAACGAACCCTGGCAGTTGACGAACCTGCTGACGGGGTGGGGCGCCGAGGCAGCGCCGGCGTTGCCCGAGCTGTGCGCGGCGCTCCAGCGTTTTCCCGGCCAAGCCGCCCGGGCCATTGCTTCCGTCGCCGCCCTCTGCGCCCAGGCGGACCGGGCCCGGGCCGTCACGTCGTTGCGGGCGGTGGCGGCCGAGCAGGGAGCCCTCCCCGCGGCGAAGGCCCTGCACGACCTCGACGGCGAGATCGCGCCCCTGCTGCACTGCCTCGAACAGGACCTCCGGCGTGGCGCCGGCCAGCTCAGGGAGGCCGCCAGGATGGCTGGTGCGCTCGGTCCCCGGGCAGCGGAGCTTGCGCCTGACCATCTGCTGCTGTCCGTGAAGGGGCAACGCCTGGACGGGAAGTGGGGCTCGATCCACACCCTGGCCCTGCACGAGAACACCGTGGCCGCCTCCGCGCTCTACAACGAGCTCGTTGCCGCCGAGGTCTGCGAGGCGCTGGGGCTGGCGACCGAGCCGCGCACCGTCACTCCGGGGCGCCGACCGGTGATGGAGATTGCCGGGGTGCCGCACGAGCTGATCCGCTGGACCTCCCGGCGCAGCGACCAGATCGCCGCCTGCATGGCCGAGCTGGAGTACGAGTACGTCACCGCCGTCAACGACGACGGCACCCTGAAGTTCCTGCCTGTGGTCTCCGAGCGGGGCCGCGCCAAGCTGAACCAGATCGCCGCCCGCAAGACCCGCCCGCCCAAACAGCAGACCCGGCCGCTCGCGCAGCTGCGCGTGTGGTGGAAGGTGAGCGCGATCCTCACCTCCGGGGTGGCCGTCGACATCATCACCTCCCTCCTCGAGTACGCCCGTGCCGCGGCTGCCGCGACCCGGGCCCGGGTCGCCTCCGTGGTCGACGTCGCCCTGGCGGCCGTCGACGTCGCCGCGACGGTGTTCGTGATGAACGACGGCGGCCGTTTCCACCGCCGGCACCTGCTCGCCGAAGCCCGCCGCCACCTCGCCCTCGTCCTGCGCGGCCGCCCCCGCGAGCGGGGCCTGGACGAGAAGATCGTGGCCGCCGCCATCTCCACCCACTGCCTGGACATCAGCGAGCCGAAGACCACGATCGGCCTGCTGTCGGACTACCGCCTCTACACCGCCCGGTGGACCCTGTCCGACCTCCCCGACCGCCGCCGCCCACCCACCCCCGCACCCGACCCGGACCGGCAGCCACCGGCCGATCCCGGCGAGCCGGCTGCACCCCGGCCCCCGGGCCAGGACGCGGGGGAGTGGGAGATACCCCGCATCCCGCTGCAGTACGAGCGAGCTGCCCTCGCCGGTGCGGTGGTCCGGGAGAAGCTGCGCACCACCACCCCCGCCGTGCGGGGCCGGGCGTACGACGTCGTCGCGCACCAGCAGGCGGCGATGCCCGAGCAGCTGCTCGCGCCCGCGGCCGCCGACCCCGAGGACCAGGACCAGGAGCCGGAGGCCGGACCCTGGGAGGCGATCGACATGACGGCGCTGCGGGACTTGAGAGAGTCCCGCACGGACGTGGAAGCCCTCGATCTCACCGCCGAGCGGCTGCGCCACCTTCAGGACGCGTTCACCAAGGCGGCCGGCGACTCCCGCACCCGCGCGACCCGCTACACCGAACAGGACGACCCCGATGCAGTGGGCCCGGTGCGCCGGGACGATCAGCAGGCGCACCGCCCGCAGGAGCCCGGACCGCACCGGGGCCGGGAGGCCGGCCATTGGGTGGACCCGATGCCACGCACCCGGTGCGGTGGTGCGCACCGACGATGTCGTGCACTCTCCGCATGGATGCTCGGCATCGTCCCGAAGTGCACGACATCGCGATGACGATGCCGACATCGCCGGGACGATGCCGAGCATCCACCCCGGTGCACCCTGCCGCGTTCCTCCTTGACACAGGCCCGTGTCAAGGAGAAGCACACCGCACCGGGACACCCGGAACACCGCACCGAAGCACCCGATGCGCGCCACTTCCACCCCCCCCGGCATCCACGGCGTGCATCGTGCACCGGGTGCATGTCCATCGGGTGGAATCCACCGAGTGAATGTCATCGGGGAGGGAGTGGACGCCACCGAGTGGACGCCACCGAGTGGACGCCACTCGGTGGAGCCACCGAGTGGGTGCGCCCCACTCGGTACGGCCGGTGTGCGGCTACCGGTGCGTGCTGGTCGTGTGCACCGCGCGGGCGAGCTCCAGGCGCCCGTCGCGTATCACCTCCAGGGCGTGGGCGACGTCCTTGGGTTCGGTGATGAAGATCTGGGCGACGAAGTGCGTGATGGAGCGGGCGATGGTCGGCGCCGCGCTGGCGGGGCAGTCGTGGGCCCACATGTGGATCGATGGCGTCTCCGCGGTTGGTCACCTAGGCGAGCACGCGGACGTGCTCCCCCCGCTGTTCGACCTGCGGCTGCTGGGTGCGGATGACGTCGTCGTACAGGGTGCCGCGCAGTCGGATCCGCTGGGGCGGCTCATCGGTGTCGATGCTGTCGGCGGTCCCCAGCCGTACGACCGAGCTACCGGTGAAGTCGGTGATCAGAACGACACCGACGCCGCCTGGAGGCGCTCCTTGAGCATGCGCGCGACCACGTCCAGCGACTCCACGGGCGCCGCGGCCTCCGCTGCCTCCGCTGCCTCCAGTATCCCCGCCAACGTCACCGCCCCGCCCGCCGGCTCCCGCTACCGCTCACGGGACGAGAGGTCTGCCCGCCGTCCGGCTCTCCTGCGGTCACAGTGGGACCCCTCATTGCTCGGTGCTGCCCGGGATTTTCGTCCCGGGACAGGCGAAGACCGGCGCCGAAGCGGCACCGGACGGGCTCCATTGCACCATGAGGCTCCGAGGCCCCGGGCCGTCCGACTGCCCGGACGGCGTACAAGCCGGCCGGCTACCTCGCCGTCGGGCAGGAGAA
The DNA here is from genome assembly GCF_001746425.1 of Streptomyces subrutilus. GTDB lineage: Bacteria > Actinomycetota > Actinomycetes > Streptomycetales > Streptomycetaceae > Streptomyces > Streptomyces subrutilus_A. Next base: position 7,217,035 of record NZ_MEHK01000001.1, read on the forward strand.
CTCGGCGGGCGGAAGCTGGGCAGGCGGTTTGGGGTCGGGCGGGCCGGGTCAAGGGATCGAGCGTCCACGAAGGAAGGGTCTCCGGGTGCTTCCGGGGCCCTCTTCCTCAGGCCCCGACCCGAACCGGCCGAGCGTGTACCCACCATGCGATTTCACCCGCCAAAGTGCGTGCTCCATACTTTTGCGGGTGGGGTTCGGCGTTCGGCGGGGCCACGGCGAGCAGGGGAAGACCTTCAGCATGGCCTCGCACGCACCGGCGGACCGTTCCTTCGGCACGCAGCTATACGGTCTGCGCCGCAGGGCGGGACTCAGCCAGGAGGACCTGGCGCATGCCGCAGGGGTGAGCGTGCGCACCCTTTCCTATCTGGAACAGGGCCGCTCCCGAGGACCGCAGCGCCGCACTGTGCAGGCCCTGGCCGCGGCCCTGGGCCTGGGTACGGCCGAGGCCGGCGAGCTGGAGCACACGGCGAGGCTGGGCCGTCCCCGCCCGGTCCGCAGGACGGAGGTCCCGCCGCCTGGCTCCGTCCCGGATGGTGTTGCGCCGGATGCCGTTGCGCAGGCCGCTGCGCCCGATCTGCTGCCGCGCGCACCGCGCGGCTTTCACGGTCGGACGGCGGAGCTCGCCGCTCTGTCCGGGGCCACCGCGGGCGAGGCGCCCGTCTGCCTGGTCATCGGTCCTGCCGGGGTCGGGAAGACAGCCCTCGTGCTGCACTGGGCCCACCATGACCCTGCCGGACTGACCGACGGACGCCTCTACGCCGACCTGCGCGGCTTCAGCGACACGGGCGAACCGGCCCTCATCGAGGTGCTGCGCGAGTTCCTGCTGGCCCTCGGAGTGCCAGACAGCCGAATACCGCAGTCGGCGAACGGCGCGTGCGCACTGTTCCGGTCGCTGGCCGCCGACCGCCAGCTCCTCGTCGTACTCGACAACGCGCGTGACTCCGAACAGGTCAGGCCGCTCCTGCCCGGCGGTGACCGCTGCGTCACCGTCGTCACCAGCAGACACCGGCTGCCGGGGCTGATCGTCACCGACACCGCCCGGCCCGTGGCCGTGGACGTGCTAGGGCCCAAGGACGGCACCATGCTCCTGGCCGGGATACTCGGGAGGCAACGGGTACACGCCGAGCCGGCGGCCGCGCTACGGCTCGCCGAGCTGTGCGGCGGGCTGCCCCTCGCACTACGGGTGGCCGCCGCCCGCCTGGCACAACGACCCGACTGGTCCCTGGGCGCGATGGCCGCCGAACTGTCCGACCAGACACGCCGGCTGAGCCTGCTGGACGTGGAAGACACCGGTGTCCGAGCCGCGCTGCGCCTGACACTGCAACAGCTCCCGGCGCACGTCTCCCGCCTGTTCGCCCATCTCGGCCGTCACCCCGGCACACACGTCGACCGGTACGCGGCAGCGGCCCTGGCAGGCACGGACCCGGAATCCGCCGATACCGCCCTGGAGCGCCTCGCCGTCGCGCACCTGCTCACGGAGACGGCGCCCGGCCGATGGCAGATGCACGACCTCGTGCGGCTCTACGCACGCAGCCTGGACGCCGGGTCCGATGCCCTCAGACGCGTGCTCGACCACTACATCGCCACGGCCCTGGCGGCCGTGGCGGCGGCCGAGCCCGGCAACGAGAACTGCTTCCCGCTTCCGGTGGACTACCTGCCGCCCCCCGCCGTGCGGGCGTTCGGCGACCGCTCCGCCGCAGTGGCCTGGTACGCCGGCGAGAGAGACGACCTCACGGCGGCGGTGGCCTCAGCGCAGGCCGCCGCACTGCACGGCAGGACCTGGCGGATCGTCCTCGCAATGTGGCCGCTGATCGTGTGGCGCGTCCGGGACGGGTGGGTCCCGCTCCTGCAGACCGCACTCGCGGCGGCACGGGCCGACGCCGATCAGCACGGCGAGTCCCGGGTGCTTAACGTGCTCGGCTGGGTCCTGATCGAGGAAGGGCGTACCGCGGAGGCACTGACCCACCTGGGCGCCGCATCCGCACTCGCCGCCCGGGCCGGCGACCCGGTGGCCGAGGCCAACGCCCTGATCGTGCTGGCCATGGCGCACGGATCCCTCGGCGGCCTTGACGAGGCGGCCGAGGGCTGCGAACGCGCGGTGGAGCTGGCGCGCACGGCCGGCGAGCGGACCATGGAGAGACTGGCCATGCAGCACCTCGCCCGGCACCGGGCCGACGCCGGGAAATGGGACCAGGCCCTCGCCACCGCGACCCAGGCCCTGGCCTTCGACAACCGACCGGACGCCGCCGACATCCCCCACATCCTGCTGCTCATAGTGAGGGGAGAGGCGCTGCTGGGGCTCGGGAACGAGGCCGAGGGCATCACGCAGCTCGACCTGGCGGCCCGGGAGGCGGAGTCCTCCGGCTATGAGGACGGTGCGGTACGGGCTCTCGGCGCCCTGCTGCGGGTATCGGCGAACGCGGAAGTCCAGGCACGGTACGACGCGGCACACGCACGGCTCACGACACGGACGTGAACCCCGGCGCACCCCCGCACCGGCGAGGCCGCTGCCGCGCCCCGGCGCGCGACCAGTGCCCCTTCGCCGAGCGGGTCACCGTCCCACGCCGCCACCTGGTCGCACCTGGTCCAGCCACGCGTCGGAGGCCCGGGACGGTGGTCCGCGCCGAAGCCTTCGTGACCGGCGTGTCCGGCGCCCATGCTGGACGTGACCCTATCGGCGTGGCCCCGTCCTGACGCCGCACCCGCACGCGCACGCAAAACTACATGGCTCACTGTTTTGCGGGTGGAATTTCATGGTCCGATCTCGCTGGACCGGGTTGGCTTGAGACCTGAGAAAGAAAGCGCCGACTCCGCTGGCTGCACCGCACCGCCCATCCCGGGCCTGACGCGCGTAACGGCAGTGTCAACGGCCAGGGTGGACTCTGCGCCACCATTCGTACTCGTCTCGTACAGGAGTGACATGTCCCGCACCACCCCCCACGCCGCCGGCGTCCCCTCACCCCGGCGGTCCCGCCGGCCGGCCGTCCTCATGGTGGCCTGCCTCGCCCTGGGCGCGGCCCTGCTCGCGCCGGGGACCGCAGGGGCGGCCGGATCCACCAACGAGGACGCCTACCGCAACCTCGGGCAGGCCGACCGGGCCGAGTGGATGTGGGGCATCGCGAGCGATACCCCGCTCTCGAACATGTCCATCCCCGGCACCCACGACACGCTCGCCATCCACGGCGGGGTCATGGTGGAGACGCAGGAGGACTGGGGCGACAGCGCGAACACGCTCGCAGCGCAGCTGGACCGGGGCATCCGGGCGATCGACATCCGGGTCCGCGTCACCGAGAACAAGTACTTCACGGTGCACCACGCCAAGTACTACCAGCAGGCCAACTTCGACGACGTCCTGAGCAAGGCGCAGTCGTTCCTCCGCCAGCACCCCACCGAGGCGATCGTGATGCGCTTGCGGGCCGAGTGCCCGCGCGGCGGAGGGGGCATCGCCGACTGCTCGAACGACCCGGACTCCGTGAGCTCGGAACGGATCCGGGAGATCTTCACCGACTACCGGAAGAAGTACCCCGGCCTCTTCTACGACGGTGGTTCCGCGGGCACCGGCCAGGCGGACGTCCCCAAGCTGGGCGCGGTCCGCGGCAAGGTGGTCCTGGGCAGCTTCGACAACGTCGACGCGGACGGCAGCTACGGGATCAAGGGCTTCAACAGCCACAAGGAAGACACCTGGAACGAAGCCGTCATCAGTGACAAGTGGGGCCTGGTCAAGAGCAACATCGACAAGGCGATCGCCGGCAACGCCGGCGACACCTACCTGACCTACGCGTCCGCTTCCACCGCCCCCCTCATCAACCCGTACGAGGTCGCAGGCGGTGCCCCGTACCTGCCCGGCGTCAACTACCACCTGATGAAGTACCTCAACAGCACTGCCGGCCGCGTCGGCATCGTGATGGCGGATTTCCCCGGCTGGGGTCTGGTGAACGCGATCATCGACCACAACGTCGCCAACATGGTCAAGGGCGGCAACCGGATGATCTGGCTGGTCAACGGCGACAAGACCTACGCCAACAGCCTGTACCAGGACCGCTGCATGGTGCGCGGGCCGGAGTTCGACAGCTCCAAGACCGGTGGTCTGGTCACCCAGCGTCCGTGCCAGTCGAGCCCGCCCAGCAGCCACCAGTGGGGAGCCGAGAAGCCGTCGTACGACGGCAAAGGCCACTTCTGGATCAAGGCGAGCAACGGCAAGTGCCTGACCGTTCCCTACAACGACGGGACCCCGCCGGGCTCGGGCACCCAGCTGTTCTGGTGGGACTGTGAGACCCGCTGGTTCTCGGGCAGCCAGATGTGGAACATCATCCCGACCAAGCTCGCCACCGCGACCGGATCCCGGCCGGCCTACACGTTCATCAACAACTGGACCGGCAAGTGCCTGTCGATGGACCCGGCCACCGCCGCCACGGCGGGCGGCAAGGTCACCCAGGAGACCTGCCCCAAGTAGCACCCCGCTCGCCACAGAGAAGGCCGCACACCCCAGCTGCCTTCACACCCCCGATCCCCAGGCCGCCCTTCTCCCCCGAAGGCGGCCTGGGATCGTTGCCCTTCCGTCGAGGTCGGCCTCTGCGATCCTTTCGGCAGCTTCTTCCGGCGCGAGGATCTCGTCCCTGTTGGCCATGCGGTACCGGAGTTCCTCGGGGCTGATGAGCTGTTGCGGTCCCTGTCGGCTTCTTGGAAGGAGTCGATGAGGTCGCTGCCGTCACTGTTCTGGGGTAGCCAGCGGGTCTGGGTCGGATCTGGCTGCGTAGGTGTAACCCGAGAGCACTTGTTGGCGGGTTTGAGGATCAGTCGTTGTTGTCCCGGGCTAAAGATGTTGCGGAGAAATAGCAGCACCCGAGTCGGCCAGGCGTTCGTCGTTCGAGACTGGGGCCTGCGGTACCCAGTTGGACAACCGGGTACGACCGGATCGGAACGGAATGAACGCCAGGCTTCGCCGTAAGTCAGGCCCGGTGGCACAGAAGGAGTTATGACGCCTCCAATATGCTTATTCCATGACCTTTGCGCATCCTCGTTGCGACTCCAGTTCCACTGGTGGGCGGTAGATCCGTTCGGCCGAGTCGGGTTGTTCTACTCCGCGTTCGGCCCTGTGCCCTCGGCGGCAAACGCCCATGAACAGACCATGGATGAGGCGACGGCTTGGGCCAAAACGCGTCACCCGGAGTAGTTCGACGCGCAGTGCGGGGAGGATGATTGTCCTTCGTACTGTGTCGTCGAGCTGGCACGGACGCCGTATCTGTTCACCTGGGACGAGGAGCACGACTGTCGCTACGCTCGATACGGCGTGCCAACACAACCACTTTTGGCGTCCGAGCTGCCTGCGGCACTGGCTGCTGCCGTGCGGCTTATAGAGGTTGACTTTTCCTTCGACCAGGCCTCGCAGGTCAACCTGGGATACCACGGAGGTCGGGAGGTCATCTCGGCCTCGGCGCTAGCCCCCTGTACGTGCTGCCAACGGCACCCGGATGGGCGGGAGCCGCCCCCTGTAGGAGAACTCGATGCCTCATATAGCTCGTAACAGGATCTTGGTGAGATGCCCTGGTCGGGCGTAACCGGTGTGATGATTCGGCCGTTCGTGAGTGCGTGAGCACTCGGCCGTGGATCGTGGACGACGACTTGTGGGCGCTGATCGAGCCGCTGCTGCCGCCCTGGCCGACGAGGTCGCCAGGGCCGCGGCCGGTCGCAGACCGGTTGTGCCTGCAGGGCATCCTGTACGTCCTGCACAACGACATTGCCTGGCAACTCCTGCCACCTGAGCTGGGGTTCGGCTCGGGACAGACCTGCTGGCGAAGACTGGAGCGGTGGCAGCAGGCCGGGGTCTTCGACCAGCTGCACCGAATCCTGCTCGCCGAGCTGAACGCGGCCGGCCGGCTCGACTGGTCCAGGGCATGCGTGGACGGCTCTCACATTCGCGCGAAAAAGGGGGAGCCGACACCGGTCCGTCGCCGGTCGACCGGCGGAAGACGGGCAGCAAGCACCACCTGATCTGCGACGGACGCGGCACCCCGCTCAAGGTCATCACGACCGCGGCGAACGTCAATGACGTCACCCAGACCCTCGCCCTGGTCGACGGCATCCCGCCAGTGGCGGGCCGCCCCGGCCGTCCCCGCAGACGCCCGGACGCCCTGCTCGGCGACAAGGGCTACGACTCCAACCCCAACCGGGAAGAGCTGCGCAAACGCCGGATCCTGCCCGTCATCTCCCGCAAAGGAGCCCCGAACATCAAGGGCATGGGCAAACTCCGCTACGTCGTGGAGCAGACCTTCGCCCTGCTCCATCAGTTCAAACGCCTCGCCGTCCGATGGGAACGCCGCACCGAACTCCACGACGCGCTCGTCTCCCTCGCCTGCAGCCTCATCTGCTGGAGACGCCTCAAGAAACACGATTCATGATCGTGTTACGAGCTAATAGAGTTGTGAATCTGCTGCGCAGTCGGCCGGGGGATTGGCGGCTCTCGATGCGAGCTCGGCTGCGTTGTTCAACCAGCCGCTGATTGCTGCTCCGTGCGGGCGCGGGTGATGGCGAGGCGGTAGGAGTCGGTGCCGGTCTCGATGATGTTGCCGCCGAAGGTGAGGCGGTCGACGATGGCCGCGCAGAGCCGGGGATCGGTGAACGTCTTTGTCCAGCCAGAGAACGACTCGTTCGGGCGATCGCCACGCTGTTCTTTTCCTCCCGCTCGGTCAGAACCTGGAAGAGGAGTTCGGCGCCGCGGCGGTCGAGTTTTATGTAGCCGAGCTCGTCGATCTATGCCGATATCGGCATAGATCGATCTATGCCGAGACCGCGACTATGCCGAGCACGAGGACCCTGAGCGGGGCTGCAGTTGGTGTGAGGGCCGTGATGCTCGACATAGTCGCGGCGGCCTCACTCGTCCATGCGCGGGGAGGACGCGTGTGCTCAGGTTGAGTGACCCATGTCGCGCATCATTCGCGCCGAAGGTGCCCACCAATCGCCTTCGCCGCCGTTGACCAGCGAATCCTCATCCGCTGCTCTCGCCTCAGCGCTGTACTGAGCGTAGATTCTGCGCGCATCGGTCAGGCTCTCCGATCCGTTGGGACCGCCCCATACTTCGTCGGCGTTCAGGTCATCCTGGCCGTCGTCCTCCCATCCGCACTCGGAGCAGATCTCCCACTCGCAGCGGGCTTCCAAGGTCAGGAGTCTGCAACAGGGGCAGGCGTAAGGACCTCCACCGGGCGGGCATGCCTCGCGCAGTTCTCTGGGCGTCATCACACGGGGAGTGTCGCATAGCTGGACCTGCAGACTTCGATCAGTTGTGTCACAGCCGGTCGAGGAACGCGAGCACCTTGTCAGTGGGCCTGTACCGGCCCGGCTTGGCGGTCACTGGCGTCGTGAGGCCAGGGCCTTCTCCTTGATGGTCATGTCGGCGTGGACGTAGGCGTCGGTGGAGCGGACACCGGCGTGGCCGAGCCAGAGCGCGATCACGGTGGTGTCCACTCCGGCCTGCAGCAACGACATCGCGCAGCTGTGCCGTAGGACGTGCGGGTGGATGCTCTTGTCGAGCAGGGACGGGCAGGCTTGCGCGGCGGCCTTCGCGTGGGTGCCCAGGCGTTGTGCGACGGCGTCGCGGCTGAGGCGGCGCCCGGTGCGGGTGCAGAACAAGGGGTCACCGCCGTGGCCGGTGCGTTCGTTCAGCCAGGAGCCCAGCAGCTTTTGGACGGGGCGGTCGAGCGGGACGGTGCGCTGTTTGCGTCCCTTTCCCTCGCAGCGGACGGCGGCGCCGTCGCCCAGGGTGATGTCGTCGCAGTTCAGGCTGGTGAGTTCGGAGACGCGCAGGCCGCTCTGGACCGCCAGCGCCAGCATGGCTTTGTCCCTCCGTCCTTCCCAGCGTTTCGGATCCGGTGCTGCCAGCAGGGCGTCGACTTCCTGGCCGGTCAGGAACGTGACGGTCCTCTTGTCGAACCGCTTCGGCGGGATGTCCAGGACCCGCTGGATGAGCAGGGCGTGTTCGGGGTGCTGGAGGGCGGCGTAGGAGAACAGGGAGCGGATCGCGGTCAGGCGGACGTTGCGGGTTCTGGTGCTGTTGCCGCGTTCGTCCTCCAGGTGGTTCAGGAACGCGCAGATCACGTCTGAGTTCAGGTCGTTCCAGTCCAGCTTCGCCGGAGCGGTCCCGGTCCGCTGCTGGACGAAGGCGAGCAGGAGGCGGAGCGCGTCGCGGTAGGCGGCGATGGTGCGGGGACTGGCCTGGCGCTGACGGGCGAGGCGGTCGGTGAAGAACGCCTGCAAGGTGGGTGCGATCAGGGTCATGAGCGGGCCGCCTTCAGGACGCCGTCGCGGCGGGCGGCGGCCAGAGCGAGCAGTTCCGGGGCCGCCGACAGATACCAGTAGGTGCAGGCTGGTTCGCGGTGTCCCAGATAGGTCGACAGCGACGGAATCCTCGCCTGGATGTTGTCCTCGGTGCGATACCAGTGCAGCAGAGTGCGAACGGCGAAGGTGTGCCGCAGCTCGTGCAGTCGCGGTCTGTGCGGGGCGTCGAGGCCGACGCCGGCGGTGTCGACCAGGGCTCGGAACACCGGATGCACGCAGGCGTAGATCAGCCGCTTGGCGGTGAGGGAGATGAAGAATGCGGGGTCCTTGGGCCTGGGCATGAGATCCTCGCGCAGCCTGTCGTACTCGCGCAGCGCGTTCGTGGCGCTGTCCTGCAGCGGGACCAGCCGGGACTTGCCGAACTTGGACTCGCGGATGTGCAGCACGCCCTCGGTCCAGTCGATGTCGTCGCGGTCCAGCTTGATGGCCTCGCCGATGCGCAGGCCGGACGCTGCCAGCAGTCCGATCAGCGTGTGATAGGTCGCCGCCCGCAACGGTTGAGGGATCGTCTCTTTGGCCGCGGTCATGATCGCTGCGATGTCGGCGTTGGAGTAGAGGAAGACCTGACCCCGGTGCCGGTTGTAGGGCACCAGCCCCAGTGGTGGCACCTCGGTGGCCGGGTCGGTTCCGCTCAGATAGCGGGCGAACCCGCGGACGGCGGTGATCCGTCGAGGGCTGACCGTCGTGACCACCTCGGGTTCGCGGGTCTTCATCCAGTCCAACGCGGCAGCCACGGTCACGGTGTGTTCGCCGCGGTTGACGGGCATCTGGGCGGGGCCTCGGGCCTGACAGGTAGGCGACCAGGGCTTCGCCGACGTCGGCCGGAAAGGGGATCCGGTCTTCACGGCGTCCCTTGCCGCGGACGACGATCTCGCCGCAGCTGCCAGTCAACGTCGTTCAGCAATAGCCGGGCCACCTCGATCGAGCGGAGCCCGAGCCTGGCGACCAGCATCAGGATCGCGTAGTCGCGGACGTCGACCGTTCCTTGCCGCGGAGTCTGGTCCAACAGCCGCTGAACGTCGCCGGTCGCCATCGTCGGCGGCACGGAGGCGAAGCGCCAGCCGCCCACCGGGGGAACCGCGCCGCCGAGCTTCATCGGGATGACGCCGTGCAGGTGAAGGAACCGCATCAGGGACCGCAGTTCGGCCACCCGTCCCTTCGCCGAGCCCGCCGAGACCCTGACGCACTCCCGCAGCAGGAACGCGTTCAGATCTGCCCCGGTCAGAGCGTCCGGCGCGAACTTGCCGTCGGTCATCGCCTGTTCGGCCAGGAAGCGCCGGGCGGTGTTCCCGTAGCGCAGCATCGTCGACGCCGACAGGCCACGCTCGGACTCCATCCAGCACCGGTACCGTTCCAGCAGAACCTCCTCCGGCGACGGTGTCAGCTGCGGCGCGGGCACCACCGCGGCTTCACGCAGGAACGTCAGCAGCGGGACCATGCCGCGCGGCCCAGCCACCCGGCAACGACCCGACTTCCGCAGGTCGGAAAGGTGCTGCTTCAGCCGCTCCTCGTCCAGATCAGCAGCATCGAGGCCCTGCCCCGAAAGCCACAGGCCGACCTGCCCCAGATCCTTGAGCATGTTCCTGGCGGTCTGGGCCGTGTACCCGCGCTCCGCCAGCCATGCCCGGTAACCCCGACCTGCGGTGCCAGAGCACCCGCCTTCCGACGCGTACTTCCGAACGGCATCGCCACCCCCTCGCGGGAGCACCCTGCCCCCTCGCTCACGAGGCTGCCCGGCACGGAAACTATGCAGAGCCACGAACAACCGAAACCCCACGAAGGAGCGGAACAACACACACGGCTTCGGCATAGTTGCTGTCTCGGCATAGGTCGATCTATGCCGATATCCGCATAGATCGATGAACTCGGTTACATGGAACTCGACCGCCGCGGCGCCGAACTCCTCTTCCAGGTCCTGACCGAACGCGAGGAGAAGAACAGCGTCGCCATCGCCTCCAACGAGTCGTTCGGCAAAGCGCACATGTTCCGGCGAACCTGTGCCAGGCAGCGCCGAAACGGGACGGGTTCAGGCTGCTGGGGCGGGTGATCAGTCGTCGGCAAAGGAGAGGCATACCCCGCGTGGCTCCAGGATCACCTGGTTGTCGGTATAGCAATCCGCCTGCCGGGTGCCGACCTCGCTTGCACAGCCCACGCAAACGAGGTTCAGACCATCGGTGCCAGAAGGGCCCTGGCAGCAGCCGCTCGATCGCATGATGTCGGGGTGCCGTTCTGTGCCGATCACATCGTCAGGGTGCACGGTGAAGCCAGGGACATCGATGCCGAAATCGCTCACCTGAAAATTCCTGGCATAGGTGCCGCGGGGCATCCGGGCCGGACGTGTCCGGACGCCCGGGATCTCCGACATCGGGACCGGCGGCGGCACTCTCACCTTGGTGACTGGTCCGGTGAGGGGGTGTCGGCAGTGGTCACACAAGAAGCGCGGCATTCTGCTGATTCTGCAGATCGAGCACTGCCTTGACCAGCGAATTTGCCTCGTCTGTCATGGATCAGGCAGGCGGCCCGGATCGACGTGGTCGGCGAGATAGATCATGGTGGCCTCGGGATCCATGCCGAACGCGGCGGCGACGAGCTTGGGGTCCATGGTGTTGACCAGGTCGAGCAGTCGAGTGCAGCGGATCATGCGGGGCGGGAACCCGCAGGCGTCGAGGACGTGACTGACGTAGGCGGTGGATGCCGGGCCCCGGCCGGACTTCGTCTGGCGGGTGACCATCACATGCGGGTTGTCCGTCCGTTGGCCTTCGCGGTGGGCCAGGCAGCGTTCCACGGCCGCCCAGGACGGCGGATCCAAAGGGACCGGATGCGGGCGGTTGCCGAGCCGGGCGGTCCGTGCACGACAGTCGAGGTCAACGGCCTGGAGCATTTTGACCTCCCGGCTTGAGGCGCCGTGCAACAGGGCGAGCATGCCCAGTAGGGCTTCGTGCGGGTGGACGGCCGGATCCGTTGTCCAGCGGCGGAACAGTACACGTTGCTGGTCAAGCGTCAGCGTCGCACCGGTGAAGCCGATCGGTCCTCGGGCGGTCAAACCGCGGGCGGGATCGATGAGGACGATCTTCTGGGACCGGGCGAAGCGGAAGAACTGCCCGAGCACGACCAGCCGACGCTTTCGGGCCTTGGGCGAGCCGGCCATGAAAGCTTCGAGATCGTGCACGTCGGTCAGTGCCCAGTCCCGCTTGCCGCGCTCACCGGCGAGGAACAGAGAGAGATCACGCACGATGGTCAGTGCGGTTTCGATGGTGGCATCGGTGCGGGGCAGCGTTCCTGCACGCCGGGATCGCTCACGCGAGCGGATCATGAAGTCGGCGAAAGCCTCCGCCGGGGACCGCAGGGGTTCGGGGACCGCGAGGATGCGACGTTGTCGGCGGCCGGCCGCGAGCCGCTCAGCCTGGTCGGTGGCCATGGCCAGGCCGTGACTGGTGAAGAAGGTCTCCAGAGCGCGGGCCAGAGAGCCCATCGACCGGCCCGGATGGCGCGAGCGTTCGAGGACGGACTGAGGGAGGTCGGGCTGGCCGTCCCGGAGAAGCCGCCCCAGGGAAGTGATCATCGTGCAGGCCCGGCCGACGGAGTACTTGGCGGCGAGATCTGCGGTGAAGTCCTGCAGCCAGTAGGGGGGATTGTCGATTTCGGCGATGAGGTGCTCGGCCCGGACGAAGGGCCGGTCGGGGTGACGCTGCCAGCAGGCCGAGCACAGTCCCAAGCCTGCGTGCTTCCGTACTCTGCCGCATTGGTCGCAGGCCCGGGGCGGCTGCCTGGTCTGCCGTGGACGCGAGCAGTGCCCGCACCAGCCGGTGTCCTCACGCAGATATCCGGGCCGGCCGCAGCGGGAGCAGGGCGCCTTTGCGGCGGCGCGTTCGGATTCGCGCGAGCAGGTGCGGCAGAGCGTCGAGGATTTGCTCCGCACCGGGTGTCCGCAGGCGGTGCATACGCGGGAGCAGGTGATGCAACGGCCGGTGTCCGCTTGGAGTACCCGCTGCTGGCCGCAGCGGGGACATGCGGCCCGGGCCGCCTTCTCTTTCTGCTGGGCGGTGCAGCGGCAGCAGTAGTGCCGGTCGATGAAGCCGACCGGGGCTCCGCAGCCGGTGCAGTCGCTCTGTTTGATGCCCACGATGCCGCCCCTCTCCGGGTCACAGAGGCGGCATCGAACGGCCCCGTGCGGAGGCCGCCTTCGGAAGCTCGGCGACCGGTCGCATCGGGGCCGCGGGATGTTCGACAGGGGTGGTGTCGACCTCGAACAGGTCGTTGGGAGTGCAGTCCAGCGCGGTGCACAACGCGATCAGAGTGGACATCTTCACCTGGGAGGGCTCCTTGCTGAACAGCGCGGACACCGACGCGGAGGACATTTGCAGCCCGGCGCGTTCGGCCAGCAGCCGCTGCAGCTGGGTGCCGGTCCAGACTTCACGCTGGGCGGCGGCCATCCGCAGGCGCCATCGGATCTTCATGCGGAGCTGTCCCCCTCGGCGGTGAGTTCGCCGAGCGTGGTGGTCACCGCGCGGCGATAGGCATCCTCGATGAACGTCGCGGAGGGACGGACGTATCTCATAGTCGAACTGACCGTCCAGTGGCCAAGGAGCTGCTGGATCGCGACCAGATCCACGCCGCGCTCGTAGTTGTGGGTCGCGCAGGCCCTCCGCAGGGCATGCGGGCTGAACCGGTCGGTCGCCGGGCGGCCTTCGAGTTCCATCAGATAGCGCAGGCGGTTGCGGATCGTCCCGCGGTGCAGACTGCCGCCGGACTCGTCCGCGAACAGCACCGGTGAGTCGGGAAACTTGCCGCGGACGTCGTCGAGGAACCAGTGCAGGACGAGGTCGAGCCCGTCCAGCATCGGGACCCAGCGCGGCCTGGGCCCGGAGGTGCGGGCGCCTTTGCCGAACCGGACGTGGAGTTTTCCGAATGGACCGCGTGTGAAGTGGAGGTCCGGGCGGTCGAGCAGGGACACCTCTTCTGAGCGCAGGCCGGCGTGATAGAGGGTCCGGAACATCGCGTAGTCCCGGGCGGCGGGTGCGTACTTGCGGGCGGTGGCGATCCGGGCCTTGAGGAAGTCGAAAAACTCCGCGACCCGAGCAGGGGTCGGTGGCGGCAGCTGGGCCGGGGAGTCGTCGCCGACATGCCGGGATGCGTTGAACTCATCGACTGGGCAGACCAGGCGGACGCCGAACCCCGCTTCGATCTCGACGGCCTTGCGGACTTGCAGGAACCGGTGGAAGCCCTTGAAGATCTGCACATACTCGCGGCGGGTCGAGGCGGCTCGCCCGGCAAGGGCCAGGTCACCGACGACACGGTCGATGTCTTCGGGGGTGACGTCCCAGGCGGGCCGGCCCAGCGCGGTGAGCGTCCGTTCCAGCAGTCCGATGTCATTCTCGACCGTCACCGGACTGAACCCGCGGGCCCGCCATGAGGCGACGAACGCCTCAACGCAGTCGGCCTGAAACTCCCACGGATCGGCGGTCACCGGCTCCAGTAGGACGGCACCACCCTGGACCACCCTCAACTGGGATGTCACCGGCACACCTTCCTCGCACCTGACCGATCAAGGCAGCACCTGGAGAATCCGGGCACCACCACGAAGACCAACGAGGACAGCAGAAGATGGATACGGGCCGGTGGCAGCGGCGATCCACGAAAAGGAACATATGCCAGCCCCAGATGGCTGGACCAAGACGTTCACCGACCCCCGCATCCGCGCGGCCATCGTCGACTTGCAACGGCACCACCATCGAGACCGGCACCGACTCCTACCGCCTCGCCAGCACCCGAGCCCGCGCCGAGGAGGCAGCCAAGGCCGGCTGATCCCTGCCACTACCTACCTCGACGGCCCGCCGCCCTCCGGGCGGCGGGCCGTCCTCGCCGAACCCAGTCGTTCCGCCCGGCAGGCTCACTCAATGCACCGTCCGTGAAGCGGCCGCTTCGATGCCTGATGCCCGCAGCTTCCGCGCCAGGAGCTCCATCTCGGGCAGGGTCCCTGAGTACTGCCCGGTCAAGACCTGCTCCAGCACGGCCCGGACGCCGTCCAGGCCGATGCCGAGTTCCGCCCGCAGCACCCGCATGATGGCGGCGTTCCTCGTCGGCGGGGCTACCCGCAACCTTGCCCGCCCGTGCTCGGAGAGCAGTCGGCCACGCAGTTCCTCCGGCAGGTCACCATCACACACAGCCAGGGCAAACCCGCAGGCCGGACACGTCGACTCAACATCCCACCGCAGTGCCCCGTCCACCAGCGCCTGAACACCGCACCACTCCGCCTCGGCACCGCACCCCTGGCACACGGCGGAGTACCTGATGGACTCAACCAAGATCGACTTTTCCATAATCCCACCCCTCAAGAGGAGAGGTTGGACGGCAGGCGGCGAACGTCTTTCCGGGGCGCCAACATGTCCCCTCACACCCGAGCCAGCGGTCCAGGCCGCGCTGGTCCATGCGCTGACGCTATCTCTCGTGAACATTCCGAGGCCCAGTGATCACCAACTGACGCCCAAATCGGCAGACAAACGCTGCTGCTGAACATGAACAAAGCCAACCGTGCCTGCGAAATCGTCATCCTCGAGGGGCCGGCGTCCCTCGCGGAGGTCGCGGAACGCGTCACCGTCGCTTCCAGCGATCTCTCACGCGTCATGCGACGAATGGCCGAGAACGCCCACGCGGGAAACATCACCCACAAGGCCGAAGACATTGCCCTTGCCGCCGAACGAGAGCGGACCCTCTACAAAGCCGTCAAGGACTTCCGCCTCGCGGCCCGCAGCATCATCGGCAAAACCAACTGATCCAGGGACTCCGAGCCCGTCCCCAGACCGTTGGGGGATTGAGGCGTTGGGCAGCCTGAAACGTTAGACGTCAAGCTCAGGGTCTGTTCCAGCCCGCGCCGATATGGCGTGCACGGGTGAGGCCCGGTGCCGCAGTACCACCGGGTCGCCAGCGACGCTTCTTGTTCCCGCACCCAAGGGGCTGCCAGGTGACTATCGGGGTGTCCGCCGGGTTGAGCCGTCATGCGAAAGACGATCTATGCGGCGGTGGCAGTGTTGGCTGCCGCCGCTGTTAGCAGTCCCAGGCACTGTCGCGGCTGGCCCGGCGTACAAGTGCTCCAGCAGCGCGCAGAGCATCGATGACACTGCCTACGACGGTCCGTGGCCCGACAACTGGGAGGTCACGGTGCGCACGTGCGTATCCCGGTCTGGCAGCACCGTGCACGCGTACGCCGAAGTGCAGTGGGACGGCTCCAGCTTCCATCCGGTCGATGACCCGACGATCTTCGACGGGGCCAAGCTCCGGTTGCAGATCAAACAGTCCCGGGACGGTACCGACCCCGTGGTGCTCGAGGGCGACTTCACCGCACTGGAGAGCCGGCTGGAGGACAGCACGTCGGGCGGCGAGAGGCGGGGCCGTTACCGGACGCTGGTGATCAGCCACCGGGCTGGCCCTGGTGCTCTCGCCGATTCGGTCCTGTTCCTGGACTGGCACGGCGATGGCCACGGATACCGGCGCCACGACTACCCCGGCTCCCTCGTTGTCTGGCCCGCTGGGGCCGGGCGGGCGGGTCACACGCGGTCGGGGTGCCTCGGCAGGGCCGCCTCCGCGCCATTCGGTGATGTCCCCACCGCCTGTCGTGACGTCGTCGAGGTCGAGGCCGGCCCGCCGGAGGAATTCCAGGACGTCGGCGGGGCCGTAGGCGCGGCCGAGGCTGATCCCGCCGGCGCGGACACGGCGTGCGCCCTGTATGTCGGGCGGGTCGACGGTCACCGGGTGCTTGTTGCCCGCTTGCTCGGGGTGCTGCGGGCAGTTCATTCGAGTACTCCAAGGGTGGTGTCCGGGCGGCAGTGGGGGCAGGCGGGTATGCCCTCGGCGAGGAGAGCGCGGATTTGCTCGGCGGTGGCTGGGGCGCAGCGTTTGCTGGTGTCCCAGCAGTTTCCGGCGTGGAGGCGGACCACAGGCCGGCCGGTGCCGATTCCGCGCTCGACCAGCCAGGCGGGTGGCTCCTTGGGCGGGCGCCGGGACGCGGCGAGCGCTTCCTGCTCCTCCGCGGCGGACAGGGCTTTCTCGGTTCGGCTGAGTTCGCCGCGCAGATAGGTGACCAGCGTCCGCACCCGGGGCAGGTCTGGCGGCAGGGCGGACATGGTTCAGTTCCCGTACAGCGCCCGCCGCGCGGCCCTGCACGCCTCACACAAGGGGCTCGCAAGGGCTCCGTACCGCGCGGTTGGAGCGTGGCACTTCGCACACGGTCCGGTCTGGCTCGGGGATCAGGTGGCGATCTGCGGTCTGGCGGTGGGGGTGGGGGAGGTCATGGCGCTGCTCCAGGGTGCGGGGCCTCTATTCAATCACCTGTTCGATTTATTCGGCGAGTGGCGCGCTGCAGGTCAGCGGCAGGTCTGGTGGCACAGCGAGGCGACGGCGGGGGCTGGTGATGCCGTGCGCTGCGCGGCACAGCTCCCGCATGTCCGCGGCGCCCGCTCCGGGTGCGGGGTGGTGCGGCCGGTGCGGGGCCGGCCGCGGCAGGACCTTCCATTTCGCTGCCGGGGGCGTGGCCTGCTTCGGGGCGGCGGCCCTGCGGGACCGGCCGGTGCGGGCCGGGCCGTCCGGCGGGGTGCGGGCGCAGCGCGTCGGGCTTCGCCGCTGCTTACCCGGTCTGCTGCCGCGGGTCGGTCGGGGGCGGGCCGGTGGTCCTGTCCGGGGGCGGGCTCGAACGGGCCGGCAGGCGCAGGCAGGGGAGAAAGCGGCAAGGCCGCCTCGGGTGCGAGCCGCTGGCCGGCCGGGGGTTTGTGGTCGGCGGGTGCCGTGGCGCGGGTGGTGGAGCCCGGCACCGGGGCGGAGTGGACGGTGACGCACCCGCAGCCGCGAGGAGGGCGGCGAGGATCAGCGACTCTTTGGCCGCCAGACCGTCGAGCCGGCGGACGAGTTCGGCGAGGAGCCCGGTGAGCTCCTCGGGGAGTTGGACGGCCGCGTCCCGGATTACCGACAGGTGCGCGTCGTAGTCCGCGATCGGCTCCGACAGGTCCACGTCCGCCTCGTAGAGAGGCTCGTCGTGGGGCAGGGCGGTCCAATCGAGCATGTACTCGGCCACCCCCGGCCAGCCGCACGAGCAGCTGACCCGCAGGACCGCCATTGCCGACGCTGAACCGATTCAGGGACGAATTGAGGGTGCTGCTCAGGTGCTGATCCTGAGTTCCAGCACGGGAACGCTCGGCGGGCTGGATGGGCAGACCTAGACTGAGCTGCGGGAACACGGCGGGGGAGTGAAGCCATGGATGTGAGTGGGCGTGCGAGCGATTCGGTGGAACCTCCTCTGATCGCCGCGGTTCGTGCGGGGGACATGCTTCTGGTGAAGAGGCTTCTGGAAGAGGACGGGGACTACGACGAGCGGGCAACGGCGTTCGGTGTGGCTGTCCAGGCGTTCCACGGGGGCATCGCTCAACTGCTGCTCATGGGTGGGGCCGATGCCAGCCAGTGCGCGCCGGACGAGCTGCTGTCCCTGCGCGAGGCGGTTGATTCGGGTTCGCCCGCGCTGGTCGGGGCCCTTCTGGACCACAGCATCCGGGACCGGTACCCGGCGTCCGAGCTGCTGGAGATGCGGGATCTCGCGCGCAGATGGCACGAGGCGGGGGCCGAAGCCGAACTGCGGCACCGCACCGGCTCCCAGGACGATCTTGTCTGTACCAGGGTCCAGGACGATGAGTACTACACAGTCGGCGAGCTTACTCTCGGCGGAATGACCGTGCGGGACGGGCACGGGGCGATCCTCACAGATCTGGAGGAATTGCTCGGCATCCGTGCCTCGTGCGAGGAGCTCATCACACGCGCGTTGGACCGCGTCCAGGACCACACAGCGTGGGGACGGGTCGCGATTCGGCTGTCTCACCGACGTGAGCAGGAGACCTGGACGGCCGCCGAGACCTTGCGCGCTGATGCGGACCCGTCCCGCCGGTTGTTCGGTGCCGAGCTGATGCGGCTGATCGAGCTCTTCGCTGACAGCCACGAGGAAGAGTTCTGCGTCCTCGCCGTGGACGCCCTCACCGACTGGTCGGCCGAGGAGACGGACAACGCCGTCCTCGCAGAGGTGCTGCACGGCCTTGATTCGTACGCCGGACCGCGTGCCGAAGCGGCTCTCCTGGCGCACGTCGGCCACCACGATGCAGGCGTCCGGCGAGCGGTGGCCGCCGGGCTCGGGACGCGCTTGGAGTCCACGTACCTGTCCGACGAAGCTCGTGAGGCACTCCTGGCGCTGATGACCGACCCCGATGCAGACGTACGGATCGCGGCCTGCCGCAAAGCCGGCGAGGCCAGGAACGGCGATCCCGCGCTGACCGACGCCATGGCGGCCCTCCTCGACCACCCGGAGCGCCGGGTCCAGCTTGTTGCCGTGTACGGTCTCGCACTCCACGACGACGAGCGGTGCATGGAAGGGGCAGACCGTCTGGGCCCGCCGCGGCCCGGCTTCCGCGACGAGGAAATGGCCTGCCTCGACGTGGCGTGGCGGTATCAATGGCGCCGCGACGACAACTGACGTCAGCCTGCCCCTGTTGTCAGGTGCTTCGGAGCCAGGAATACCGCATTCTTTGAATGACGCTCCCCGCCAGCTGGGGCGGCGGAATGGACGGCGGCGCGGCGTGAGGCGTACGCGGACGACCAGGGCCAGCCGGCCTCACTGGACGCGGTGACGGCCCGCTCGAACCGCAGCAAGGCAGACCAGGACCCGGCGCAGTGGCTGCCGCCGTCGCCGGAGGCGCTGTGCCGGTACGGCGCGGAGTGGACGGCGACGAAGCTGCGCTGGGGCCTGGCCGCCGACGGGGCGGAGCGACAGCGGCTGTGGGACATCGCGGTCGGCTGCGGCGGCACCGAGGTGGAGTTCACGCCCGCTCCGTAGCCAGAGGGGGCTGCACGACGGGCCGTCACCCGCATGAGGGTGACGGCCCTCTTTCGTATGTCGCTCCGGGCCTGTGCTGCGGCTGCGAGGGTGGGTGGACGCGGCTGGGCCCCGACCCTGGGGGAGTAGGTCGGGGCCCAGCCGGCTTAGGCGGTGTTAACCGCCTGGTTACGGGCGGAAGACGTCCTTGACGTCTTCCTTGGCGTGACGCGTCTTGCCCTTGGCCTGGTCGGCGCGGCCCTCGGCGGTCATGCGGTCGTTGCCCGTGGCCCGGCCGACGGTCTCCTCGACCTTGCCCTTGGCCTGCTCGGCGTGCGCCTTGCTCTTCTCCATGCCCGACATTGGGGACCTCCTCGTGTAGTACCGGATTGGTCGTGACCGCTCGCCTGCTCCCGATCTCCGCCCGCAAACCCCCTGCCCTGAGGCCGGGACCTCGGGGCCTGAAACTTTTGTGGCCTGGGCGGGGGTCGGGAGGGGTCACATGGCGGCGGCATAGGTGTCTGCGATGGGGGTGAGGGGGACGCCGTGGTCGTTGAGGTCGTCGACGACGTCGGACCAGTCCAGTACGGGTTTGTCACCGGTGCGGGGCTGGGATGGACGGGTGGGGGTTCCGACGTCGTGTTCGGGCCGGTTGGGTGCCGGTCCGGTCCGCACCGTGATGGCTGCCGGCCGCGTCAGGAGCAGCCCGTCGGTGGGGTGGGACAACGGTGATCTCTCCTTGGCGGGGCTGGGTGGGTTCGACGGGTGGGTTGCCGCTGAGCAGGAGGCTGAGCAGGACGGTTGCGGACTGGTCGGTGAGGGTTTGGGCGGCTTCCTTGAGGCGGTGGCGCTGTCCGGCGGGCAGGGACAGGGTCAGGGCTGCCGAAGCTGAGGGGCACCGCGACACACACCTCGCGCGGGGAGTACTCGTGCCAGTCGAACTGCGCCGACCTGGTCCCGTTCTCGTCGATGGTGCGAAACAGGCGGGCGGGGTCGGTGATGGTGCGGGGGGTCAGGCGTACGGGGTGGCGGCGGGCGAGGTGGTCCATGCGGGCCTCGAACGGCAGCTGCTGCAGCAGGCTCTTGCCGACGGCGCTGGCGTGGCCGGCGAACCGGAACACCCACTCGTAGACGCGGGGGGCCTGGGGGCCGTCGGAGAGACGAGAGATGTGCACCTCGCCGTCGGTGTAGCTGCTGACGTACACCGCAGCGCCCACCGCGTCCCGCAGCGTCGCCAGGTCACCCCGCCCGCCCCGTATGCCAGACCGCTCAGCACGTCCACCGCTTTCCGGCGCCGTCGTACGCCCCCGCCCCCGCCCCTCCGGGCCGGGTCCGTGGGCACGGCAGGTTTGGCCGCAGTTGTGATGCCCGGTCGAACCTGCCGACGGCAGGCCGGCACCGAGGCCGCCGGCGGCCTGGTCCCACTATCTGGCGGCGCCGTAGAACGCTGCCGGGCTGCGGTCTGCTCGAGTGGCGCCTCTGCCCCGGCTTGATACTGCGAGCCGAGGCGGGCGAGCCGAAGGCTCCTGCAGATGGTCTCGCCGTGTCACACGCCGCCGCGACCGCGGAAAGAAGAAGGTGCCTGTCACGACGCCGGATCCCCAACGAACGCACGTGAGAGACTTGGTGGTCGGATCGCCGAGGCAGAAGGGCCGCTTGCCATGTCGGACGCCATACCGCCGCCGGTGCATCTCGACAAGGTGGTGGACGGGCTGGCGGAAAACCCTGCACTACCGTCGGAGCTCGTCCACCGGCTCCTCGGATACCGCAAGGGCCTTGGCAGGGTGGCCAAGCGGCCGGACCTGAGCGATGGCGCGATCGCCGATATCATTGCCACAGACGATCACTGGCTCACACACTCTCTCGCCCTGAACCGCAGCCTCCCACAGGCCTTCCGGATGATTCTCGCGGAGCACCCGGATCCCGCGATACGTAAGGCTGTAGCCGTTGCTGCGGACGGCGCCCCGCGAGAGCTGTTCGAGCTGTTGCTCGACGACGGCGACCCGCAGGTCCGCGAACACTTGGCGGAGAGCGATCACATGCCGGCAGACCTGCGTACCCGGCTGGCGGCGGACCCGAACCCGAAGGTCCGGGCGACGCTTGCCCAATGGTGGACGACCGCCCCGGAACCGGTGCGCCGACTGCTGCTGACAGACTCCGACGACTCAGTACGAGCAGGAGCCTGCGCCACCTACTTTCGCCGGCTTCCCCATCCCGTTCCGCCGGCAGACCTCGTTCCGGACCTGTTGGCCGACCCGGTCACGCGCGCCGGGGCAGTGCGCCACTGCAGGCTGGACACCGCCACCGCCCACCGGCTGGCCGAAGATCCGAACGATGAGGTGCGCGAGGAACTCGCGGAGCACCCCGACCTGCCGCCGGCACTGCGCGACAAGCTTGCCCAGGATCCCAACCTGCGCGTTGCACTCCGTGTCTTCGCCCGTCAGGACACACCGGAGTCGATCCGTGCTGCGATTCATGTACAGATCGTGTCCGACGTGCCTCCGCTGGACTGGCTCGCGGACCACCAAGCCCTGGACGACGACGCGCTTGACCGGGAACTCACGGGCGAGATAGCCCGCGCGGAGCTCCGGACACTGCGCCTGCCGTGGGTGACGGCCGACCCCGTGCCGTACGTGGACTCGCCGTACGTCTGCTTCCGCGCCTCGGCCGCGATGTCCGACCACCTTCCGCCGCCGCTCGTCGCCCAACTGCTCGACGACGAGGAGAGCAGCGTGCGTACCACGATGGCTCTTCACGCCCGAGACCGGATCGATCCCGACACCGCCGAGCGTATTGAGCGAACCTACCGTCCGGACAAAATGGTCAGATGGCGGCCGGCCGACGACTTCCCTCTTCCGGCAGATGTACTGCGGCGCCTGGCCACAGACCCCGACCCCAGAATGAGGCAGCTGGCCCTGCGGGACCCCGACCTGCCCGTGGAACTCGCGCGCCAGCTAGCGGCTGACCCCGACCACATGGTGCGCCGCACTGTCGCGACCCATCACCGACTTCCAGCTGAGGACCTGACGCGGCTGCTTTTTGATCCGTCCGAATCTGTCGCGGCCACTGCAGCCGCAAACCCGAACCTGCCAACCACCGGGATGCACCAGCTGCTCGCCCTCGCAGGCTTGTGACGCTCGATTGTGCGCGGCCGGTACTCCTCACTGGATTCATACCTCCGGAGGTGATGACATGGGTGAGAGGGGCTCCCTGATGGCGCCTGACCCGCTTGAGCGGATGGCTGCGGCGTGGGCAGCTTTCGATGAGAGTCTTAGAATGCAGAATGGATTCGACGAGGAACTTTACGTTTCCTTCAAGCAATCCTTGCAGGCGTGTACAGATGCATGGGCGACGCTCGACGCTATCCCTCGTCTTGGAGTGAACATTCTCGTTGATGTCTTCGCTGCTACCGAAGCGAACGCCGATCTCTATGAGGGGGAGTCGGCTGATCGAGTCATGGAGGCGGCCTATGAGCTGCACAACCTGATCGGTGAATGCGTCGCACTTTCCTAAATCTATGAGGGTGCGCTTATAGCTCGTAACACGATCATGAATCGTGTTTCTTGAGGCGTCTCCAGCAGATGAGGCTGCAGGCGAGGGAGACGAGCGCGTCGTGGAGTTCGGTGCGGCGTTCCCATCGGACGGCGAGGCGTTTGAACTGATGGAGCAGGGCGAAGGTCTGCTCCACGACGTAGCGGAGTTTGCCCATGCCCTTGATGTTCGGGGCTCCTTTGCGGGAGATGACGGGCAGGATCCGGCGTTTGCGCAGCTCTTCCCGGTTGGGGTTGGAGTCGTAGCCCTTGTCGCCGAGCAGGGCGTCCGGGCGTCTGCGGGGACGGCCGGGGCGGCCCGCCACTGGCGGGATGCCGTCGACCAGGGCGAGGGTCTGGGTGACGTCATTGACGTTCGCCGCGGTCGTGATGACCTTGAGCGGGGTGCCGCGTCCGTCGCAGATCAGGTGGTGCTTGCTGCCCGTCTTCCGCCGGTCGACCGGCGACGGACCGGTGTCGGCTCCCCCTTTTTCGCGCGAATGTGAGAGCCGTCCACGCATGCCCTGGACCAGTCGAGCCGGCCGGCCGCGTTCAGCTCGGCGAGCAGGATTCGGTGCAGCTGGTCGAAGACCCCGGCCTGCTGCCACCGCTCCAGTCTTCGCCAGCAGGTCTGTCCCGAGCCGAACCCCAGCTCAGGTGGCAGGAGTTGCCAGGCAATGTCGTTGTGCAGGACGTACAGGATGCCCTGCAGGCACAACCGGTCTGCGACCGGCCGCGGCCCTGGCGACCTCGTCGGCCAGGGCGGCAGCAGCGGCTCGATCAGCGCCCACAAGTCGTCGTCCACGATCCACGGCCGAGTGCTCACGCACTCACGAACGGCCGAATCATCACACCGGTTACGCCCGACCAGGGCATCTCACCAAGATCCTGTTACGAGCTATTAGCCGTGTGGCGGCCTGATCAGCCGGTGGAGGTGTAGCCGACGACTGCGTACGGCAGGAAGGCAGTGAACAGCTGCCTCGGTGAACGCAAGCGCCGGCCCGTTCGGGTCCTTCGAGTCGCGGAGGGCGACGAAGCCGCGGGTCGGCCGGGTGTCGGCGACCTCGACGCACTGCTCGCCGCCGTCGCTGAACGACGAATTGAACCACTGAGCTTCGGGCAGGTCGGTGGCGTACAGCCTGTTCGTGTCAATCATGACGAGGCCTCCAGTCAGGTGCTGGCGTTGCCGTGGTTGTCGATCAGAGGGACGAGTACGCGGACACGTTCGTGAAGGTCGCCGACCCCCGTAGCCGGTACGCCGGCCAGGACCTGGTCGAGGCGGGCGAGGCGGGCGCGGGATGTCGAGCGCAGCCGGGCGGCGGGGACGCGGGCGAGGACATCCAGGGCCCGCTGAGCGGCGTCCGTGGGCTGGGTGGGTGCCTCGGCCTGCGCGAGCACCAGGGTGGCTGCGGCCCAACCGGGGGTGGCCACGGCAGTGGCCGCGATGGACGTTTCGGCGGCAGAGCGTGCGCGGTTGTGGTGGCCGAGGGCGATGGCGGACTCGGCCTGGTGGAGGGTGTACTCGGCGGCGTCGAATCCGAACCGGCCGGGGGCGAACCCGACGGGGTCGGTTTCGAGTTCGCGGGCGGCCGCGGCGAGCGCCGTGTCGGCTTCCTGCTCCCGGCCGAGACCGGCGAGGGAGGTCAGCTGCGCCCATGCGTGTGCCTGGGCTTTCGGCAGGCCTGCGGGGGCGTGGGCGACGGCCCGCTCGGCGTAGGCCAGGGCGTTCTCGTAGCGGTTCTCGGCGCGGGCGACCATGCTCTGCGCGCCCAGGGCCCAGGCGGTCAGGCGCGCGTCGTCGGTGCGGGTGCCGTAGGCGGTGGCGGTGGCCAGGTGGGCGCGGGCGCCGGTGTGGTCGTCGAGGTGGAAGGCCAGGTTACCCATCAGGGCCGAGAGCCAGCCGACGTTGCGGTGCAGTCCGCCCGCGACCTGCTCGTGGACGTGGCCGGTGACCAGGCAGTCGGTGAGCAGGCCGCGGGCGGCCCGTACTTCCTCGAACAGGAGGTACGCGGGGTGTTTGGGGTAGGTGAGGGCGTAGTGCTCGACGGCCGCGTCCGCCAGCTCGGTGACCTCAGTGCTGCCGTGGGGGTCGGCGAGGAGGGCGAGCTGGAGGGATTCGCGGACGGCCGGAAGGCCGGCGGCTGTGGTCATGTGCACCACCATTTCCCGTGCGCCAGCGCTGCACGTGTCGGTCTCGGGCCGACCGTACCGGATCACGGTGGACAACTCGTGCTCCGGAAAGACTTGTTCGAGGAAGCCCAGGCCGAGCTGGGCAGGGGTGGCGCCGTAGGCGCGGCAGAGCATGACGGTGTACTCGCGGTCGGGGCGTTCGCGGGGGTCGTGCTCCCACCGGCACAGCATCGGGTCGGACAGGCTTCGCGGTAACAGCCCGTCGGCGACGTACAGGGCCTTGACCTGGGTGATGGTCTCGGCACGGGACCAGCCCAGCGCGAGCCGCCAGGCCTCCAGCTGCCGCACCTCGGGCAGGGCGCGGCGGATCTCGGCGGCGGTCTGTTCGGTGTCGAGGCGTTCGCGCTGGCAGCGCATCCGGATGCCGGCTGCCTCCTTCTTGATGGCGGCGCGGCGTGAGCGGGCGATGGCGGCGGCCATGGGCACCCCCGGAGGGAGCGGGATATCGGGACAGCAACCGTAGCCCACCCCTGTGACAGGGCGACACCACTCCGTCACTGCCCGTCCGGCGCATTGCGGGAGCCCGGCAATGTCCCCTCGCCCTGGTGGCAATGACGGCGGGTCAGGTGCGGGCGGAATCTGGTGAGGCGAGCCCGACCGGGCAGCGCATCCCGAGGACGAAGGGGGGTGACCCCGCCATGTCCTACGACCACTGATCACCCGCGTGTCCCCCGTGACCGGGGGCCCGGGCCCGGCCTCAGCGCCGGGCCCGGGCCCCTGTGCCACCCCGCCCCGAGATCACCTGGAGTTGCTCGTGCTGCCGGTGCTGACCTACGACCCCCTCGACCCCGCCACCGTCAATAACCCCTACCCGGCCCTGGCCGCCCTGCGGGAGGAGGCCCCGGTGTCCTGGCACGACGGCATGTCCTCCTGGCTGGTCACGCGGTACGCCGACTGCACGGCCGTCCTGCGCGACCACACCGCCTTCGCCCGCGACCGGCGCCGCACCGGCGCCACCGTGCCCGCGGCGAGCCTGAGCGTGCAGTCCTTGGACCCGCCCGACCAGGCCGGCGTGCGCTCGCTCTTCATGAACGCCCTGCGCGCCCAGGACCTGCCCGGCCTGGAGGCCCGCGCCCGTACCCGCGCCGCCGGCCTTCTGCACGCGGCGGCCGAGCAGCCGTCGTTCGACGTGATGACCGGGCTCGCCGCGCCGCTGTCCCTGTCGGTGGTCTGCGACCTGCTCGGCGTGGACGAGCCGCCGCTGGCCGAGTTCGCCGCCGCCTCCGACGCGATCATGCGCAGCATGGACGGCGGCCTCGACCCCGCCCTGGTCGAGCCCGGCCGCCGGGCACGCGAGGAGCTGACCGCCCTGGTCGACTCGTGGTTCGCCGACACCGGACGCCCGAGCGGGCTCCTGGCCCACGTACGCACCCGCATCCCCGCCGGAGCCGGCGAGGTGGAGGAGCTGTTCATCCGCAACACCGCGCGGGTGATGTTCCAGGGCGGCTACAGCACCATGACCGCCGCCCTGGGCAACGCCCTCCACACCCTCACCCGCCACCCGGACGTCCAGTACCGGCTGCGCTCGGAGCCGAGGGTCGTGCCGTGGGCGGCCGAGGAACTGGTCCGCTTCGACGGGCCCGTCCAGGGCACCAGCCGCACCGCCACCCGCGCCACTACGATCGCCGGCATCCCCATCCCGGCCGGCGATGCGGTCGTGCTGCTCTTCGCCGCCGCCAACCGCGACCCCGCCCGCTTCCCCGCCCCCGACCAGCTGCTCCTGGAGCGCCGCGACAACCGGCACCTCGGCTACGGCTGGGGCACCCACTCCTGCATCGGCACCCGCGCGGCCCAGGCCTGCCTGCGGGCCGCCCTCGACGCCCTGCGCACCCACCCCACGCCGCTCCGGCCGGCGGGCACCGCCCGCTGGCAGCCGTCGGCCACGATGCGCACCTTCGCCGTCCTCCCCGCCACCCTCCACCCCTGACGGCCGCGCCCTCGCCGCCCGCCCTTCTGCTCGGAGATCCCCTTGCGCATCCTGATCGGCAACCACATTGACCCCTCGATCCGCGCCCGTACGGACATGCGGGCCTGGACCCAGCGCCTGGCCTGGTTCGCCCGCCCCGGCGACGTCCTGATCCTGTGCACCGAACCCGACCCCGCCTTCCTCGACTACGCCCTCACGCTCACCGGCACCGGCCCCGGCGAGGTCACCGTGCTGACCGCCCCGCCCGGCCGCTACGGCGGGATGCTGCTGGATCCCGAATCGCTCACCGACCCCGCCTTCCTCGACCAGGTCCGCGCCGCGCTGCGGCTGGCCGGCGGCCCGCAGGCGGTCGGCGAGATCTTCGCCCTGTGGCCCTCGGCCTCCGTCGCCCGCTTCGCCGCCGCCCTGGGACTCGCCGACCGGATGCCCGGACTGGCGTACTTCGCGCAGGGCGGCGCCGAGATCGGCAACAACAAGGCCAACTTCCGGGCCATCGCCGCGGCGGCCGGCGTCCCCACGGTTCCCGGGGAGGTCTGCCGCTCCCGCCAGGAGGCCGTCGCCGCCACGCACCGGCTCCTGGCCCAGGCCGAAGCGGTGGTCGTCCAGCAGGCCCACAACGGCGCCGGCGTAGGCAACCAGATCCTCCTCGCCCCCGACAGCCGGCTGGCCACCGACCATGTCGGCGCCCGGCACCTGCACCGCCTCACTCCCGGCCCGGACGGCGTCACCGGCTACTGGCAGGAGCGCTGGGACTGGGCGTCCGCCGAGGGACGCCACCCCGTCGTCATCGCCGCGTTCGCCCCCGGCGCCGAGGCCGTGTACTCCGAGCACTTCGCCGACGACTCCGGCACCTGCCCGACCGAGCAGGGCCGCCTGCACTATGTCGGCCGCCGCCTGTCCCACCAGACCGTCCCGCTCCAGGGCCTCAATCCGCTGGTCCACGCCCGCCTGGTCGATAACGGCGCCCGCCTCGCCGAGGCCTACCGCGCGCTCGGCTACCGCGGCCACCTCTCTGCCGACGCCATCACCACCCCCGACGGCCGGCTCTACTTCACCGAGGTCAACGCCCAGGTCTCCGGGAGCCTGCACATCTACCAGGTCATCGCCCACCGGATCGTCGGCACCGCAGACCACCCGGCCCGCGCGGTCGTCGAGTACCACGTCCCCCCGACCTGGCACGTCCCCGACGCCGCCGCCTTCCACCAGGCCCTCGCCGACCTCGACCTGGCCTGGAACCCCGCCAGCCGGACCGGGGTGATCGTCTCCATGCCCATCACCCCCGGCCCGGACGGCGCGCAGTTCGTCTTCTGCCTCGCCTACGACCCCAAGACCGGCCACGAGGAGCCCTTCGGCCGGCTCGACGCCCGCTTCGCCACCCGCCCCGCGGCCGCCTTCGATCCCGCCGACCACGTCGGCGCCCCCGTCACCGCCTTCTCCTCCTGAACGGAGCCCCACCCATGACCAGCACACCCCTGCCGCCTGCGGCCGCCCGCCTGAACCGCTCCCTGGACGCCGACCGGCTCGCCGCCGACCTCGCCCAGGTGACCGGCCACACCTGGGACCTCCAGCAAGGCCGCGCCCCGGGCGGACTGCTCGGCACCGTCACCGACATCGACTGGCGGGTCCTGCCGCTGATCGCACCGAACGGCGACGCGGACCGCACCGACCCCGGCGGCCCCGGCCCCGACACCTACGCCCCCACCGCCTGGCTGGACCGCATGCCCTACCTCGCCGAGGTCCTCGCCTCCATCCCGGCCCCGCTGAACGCCGCCCGCCTCATGGCGCTCGGACCGGGCGCCGTCGGCGAGCGGCACTGCGACCCCAAGTACAGCCTGGCCCGAGGCTGCGCCCGCCTCCATATCCCCCTGACCACCAACCCCGACGCCGTCCTCTACCTCGACGGCACCGAGCACACCTGGCAGCCCGGCGAGTTCTGGTACGGCGATTTCTCCCGCGAGCACGCCGTCCGCAACCTCGGCACCACCACCCGCGTCCACGCCGTCATCGACACGCTGTTCACCACGGAGCTCGCCTCGCTGTTCCCGCCGGCCTGGCAGGAGCAGCTGGCCGACGCCGACGCGCTCATCAACTACCTCACCCCCCTGGACAGGGCCATCCCCGCCGGACTGCCCCGCACCCTGCACCTGCCGGCCGGGTTCACCGACTTCAGCCGAGACCAGCCCCTCGACGGCGACCCGACGCCCGCCGAGCTCGGCCACGCCGCCGACCACCTCACGCTCACCACCGCCGAGCGGACCTTCGCGCTGCTGCCCGCGGGCCCGGGGGAGTGGCGGTTCAGCGCCTGGAGCGAGGCCCGCACCCTCGCCCCCACCCCGGACGGCGGAGCTGTCCTGCACGCCCGCCACGGCCGCACCCACGCTCACCGCACGCTCACCGCCGCCACGGCCTGACCACGCGAGACGAAGGATCCTCACCCATGCGCCTGAGCAGCCACGACGACTTCACCCGCCTGCGCGAGATCATCGTCGGATCCGCGGCCAACTACACCGGCCACGACCGCGACGTCTCCTTCGAGCTGTTCCACCACGAGAACCTCACCGGCTTCCGCTCCGACTGGGCCTACCCCCGCCTTGTCACCCCCACCGAGGCCGGCGCGCGGCCGGAGCAGTGGGCGATCAACCGCCGCTACGCCGAGGAACTCGCCGAGGACGTCGAAGACCTCGCCCAGGTCCTGGCCGAGCTCGGCATCACCGTCCACCGGCCGATTCCCCTGCCCGCCGACCCGGCCCCGATCGCCGGCCTGGGCTGGACCGCACCCCCGGTCCCCGCCCTGAACATCCGCGACAACACCCTCATCCTCGGCGAGGAGATCATCGAGACCCCGCCCGCGATCCGCGCCCGCTACCTGGAAACCCGCCTCCTCGCCCAGGTGTTCACCGCCTACTGGCAGGCCGGCGCCCGCTGGACCACCATGCCGCGGCCCGTCCTGACCGACGCCAGCTTCGACCTTTCCTACGCCCGCGACGCCACCACCACCCTGGGCGGCCCCACCGAGCCGATCGACGACCCGCAGCCCAGCCCCTACGACGTCGGCTACGAGATGATGCTCGACGGCGCCCAGGTCCTGCGCCTCGGCCGCGACCTGGTGGTCAACATCGCCCAGGCCAACCACGCCCGCGGCGTCGACTGGCTGGAGCGCCATCTGGGGGATCGCTACCGGATCCACCGCGTGTACCGCATGGCCGACAATCACATCGACTCCATGCTTCTCGCGCTGCGCCCGGGGGTGTTCCTCGCCCGGCACGACGGCATCCGCGACATGCTCCCCGAACCGCTGCAGAGCTGGAAGTTCATCGTCCCGCCCCAGCCGGACACTGGCGCCTTCCCTACCTACGGCGACGCCGACCTCGTCCTGACCAGCCCCTACATCGACCTCAACGTCCTCTCCGTCGACGAGGACACCGTCCTGGTCAACCAGGACTGCACCGGCCTGATCAAGACCCTAGAAGCCGAGCACTTCACCGTCGTCCCCGTACGACACCGTCACCGCCGGCTCTTCGGCGGGGGCTTCCACTGTTTCACCCTCGACACCCGCCGAGACGGCACGTGCGAGGACTACCTCACGTGAACCGTCCCGTCCTGCTCCTGGAGGCGGCCGGCCCCGAGTCCGGGCACCTGGCCCGGACCGCGGCCGCCTCCGGCCACCCCGTCCACGCCGTCACCACCACCCAGGGTCTGACCGGCTACAGCCCCGCCCTGCGCGACCTGTTGGCCGGCACCCTCACCACCGACCTGGGCAACCCGCAGCAGGCCCTCGCCGACACGGTCTCCTACGCCCGCCGCATCAACGCAGCCGCCGTCCTGACCACGAACGAGTACCTCACCCCGCTGGCCGCCCACACCTGCGCCCTGCTGGACCTGCCCGGCAACGACCCCGTCCGCGCGCACGCCGCCCGCGACAAGGCCGCCATGGCCGACGCCTTCACCGCCGCAGGCGTCACCGCGCCCCGCACCCACACCATCGCCACCCCGGCCATGCTCCGCACCCGGTTCCTGCGGCCCGGCATGCGGCTCCCCGTCATCGTCAAGCCGGCCGACGCCGCCGGCTCCCAGGGCGTCACCGTCCTGGCCCGCCTCCAGGACGCCGACACCGCCTGGCAGACGGCCCACACCGCGCCGGGCATGTACGCGGCGACGGCAGGCCGTACGGTGCTGCTCCAGCAGTACATCCCGGGACGCGAGTACAGCGTGGAGTCGTTCACCCAGCACGGGCGGACCACCCACCTGGCCATCACCACCAAGACCACCACCCGCGGCCCCCACCGGGTCGAACTCGCCCACACCCTGCCGACCCAGCTCCCACCCACGGTGGAACAGGCCATCCACCGGGAGGTGGCGAGGGCGGTCCGCGCCGTCGGCATCCGCAACGGCGCCTCCCACACCGAGGTCATCGTCACCCCCACAGGACGCCCGTACGTCATCGAGACCGCGGCACGCATCGGCGCCGGCCACATCGGCGACCTCCTCCACCACGCCCTGGGCATCAACCCCTGGACGGCCCTCCTCGACATCGCCTTCGGCCGCCCCGCTCGACTCACCCCCGCCCGCCGCCACCACGCCACCGCCCAGTTCCTCACCAGCCCGGCCGCCGGGCGCCTCACCTCCGTCACCGGCCTCCCCGCGCCGGGCCCGGACACCCCCCTCGTCCGGCTCCGCGCCCGCCCCGGCGACACCGTCGGACCCGCCCACACCAACGCCGGACGGCTCGGCAGCTTCATCGTCGTCAGCCCCGACGCCCGCACCACCCAGGCCCGCGTCGCCCAACTGCTCGACGACATCGACGTCCACGTCGAACCACAGCCCGCCTGACCGCACACCGAAGGGGGCGCCACCCAGACCTGGGGGGCGCCCCCTTCGGTGTGTCCGTGCTCAGATCAGGGCGGCGAGTTCCTCGGCGATCGCACCGTAGGAGTCCTCGACTCCGGCCTCGTTGCCGAGCCGGTGCCGCTCCAGACGCAGCGCGCCGAGGTGGCGCACCTCGTACACGTGCCGCCGCCACGCGCCGGCCTCGGTCTCGGCCGGGCGGCCGTAGGAGTCGAAGAACGCCAGGCGGGCGTCCTGCTTGGCCCGTGCCATCCGCATCGTCCAGTCCGCCTCCGGATCCCCCCACCAGGTGCGGTCCATGTCCAGGACACCGCAGATCGTGGGGACCGGCGCGGGCGCGAGCATGGTGTTCACCGTCCACAGGTCCCCGGTCAGCAGCCGCGGCACCGCGACCTCGTCCAGGACCTGCGCGCCGGCCTGGGCAGCATCGGCGGCCTTGCGGAGGTCGGCCGCGTCCAGGCCGCAGCTCTCGACGTCCTGGGCGATCAGGTGCAGGGAGGTGACGACGGCCTCGCTCCAACGCGCGTGCCCGGGACCGGTGACCGGGCCGAACCACGGTCCGGAGACGGCGTGCACGGCCGCCGTGATCTCGCCCATCTGCCGGAAGAACGCGCCGTGCGTCTCCTTCGGGTAGGACCCGAGGAGTTCCGGCGCGGGGGTGCCGGGCAGGAAGGACTGGATCATCCAGTCCCGTCCGCTGACGGCCTGGGTGAAGTCGGCCGCCAGGACCCGCGGCATGAGGTCGGCGATCGGCGCGAGCCACGGCACCGACGCGTACTCCGCGCGCATGAGCTCCTGCTCGGAGTGGAACTGCCTGTCCGGTTCGGGTGCCACCCGCAGGACGACCGGCTCCTCACGGCCGGCCAGGTCGATGCGGTAGGTGGTGTTGTACATGCCGCCGCCCAGCTCGGTCGCGGAACGGACCTCGGCGGCGGGCCCGAAGGCGCGTCGGGCGACGGCCAGGATCTGGCGTTCGGTCAGGCCCTGCTGAAAGGCGTTGGCGGACCGCTCGATGACGTGGAGTTCCACGGGGCTTCCTTCCGGGCTGTGAGGACTTCGGGGAGCTGGGCTGGAGTCTGCTGGTCAGGTCCTGCGGTTGCGGGGCCGGCCGTTGCGTTCCAGCACGACACCGAGCTGCGAGGGCTGCATCGCGGCGGCGATGCCGATGGCCCGGCGGTTGGCGTTCGGGCTGGTGGCGTCGGCTGCGGCGATGTGGCGCTCGCGGGACTGCGTCAGGTGGGCGATGAGCCGACTGAGCAGGCTAGTGGAGGCGATGAGCTCGTCGAAGTCCTCGGCTTTGGGGTCGATGACGGCACGGCTGTTCGTGAGGCCGTCGTACAGGGCGAGGGCGACGTCCTCGGGAAGGTCGACGGTCTGAGACCCGGCGGAGACGTCGGGCAGGTCGAAGGTGATCCGCATGGTCAGGAATCCTCCACGGAAGTTGGTGTATGAAAAGCTACACCCGTAGGAATTCCTACACAAGGGGGACGGGGAGTCGGCCATTCCACGACCAACGCCGGACCGAGATCCCGGCCCCAGCCCGGTTGGCGATCCGACGTTCCAGTCACAGGGCGCCGCCCTCCAGGTACGCCGATACGCGCTCCGCCGCGTAAGTGCCGTCCGGCAGCATGGCGTCGGTCAACTCGAACTGCTCCGTCTTTCCTGCGGGGCCGGTCCAGGTGACCCGGATGCCGGCGGGGCGGCTGCTGGGCAGGTGCACAGGCTGGCCGTCTGCGGCCCGGGCTCCGAGCAGGGTGTAGGTGCGAACCGGCCGCACGGCCTCGCCGACCGCGATGGCCGGGGCCGCGCCGGGGCCGGCCTGGTTCCGGCGCCGCCGGAGCCAGCCCCAGGCTGTGGCCCCGGCCAGCAGCGTGAGGCCGCCCAGGGTCTCCGCGGTCCAGCCGGTGAGCACGTCGGTGAGCATGGTGGTGTCCTGTCTCTGTGTGATGACGGGCGGAGCATGAAGAGCCGCGCACTGACGTCGCGTCCCGGGCGGCACAGTGCGGGTGCGGGGGGTTAGCCACGCAACCCCCCTCAGCTCCACGCCATTTGAGCGGACGAGCTCCGAGGTGACCCGGCGGAGGTAGGGGGGCTCTAACGGGGCGCCACCGCTGCGTCATGGGGTAGCCCTTTGGCTTCAGTTCCGCGGGGAGTCACCGGATGAGGTGAAAGTGCGGTCATGGCCCGGAGAGGTGTCGGTACCTTCCCTGGCATGTCCACTGACACCCCGAGCGCGGCCGATCAGCTGCTGCTCGACCACGCGTACCGCCACGGGTTCACCGTGACCGCGAAGATGCTGGAGGGCTGGAGGAGCCGCCGCCTGCTGCCCGGCAATGTCCCCGGCGGGGGCCTGGGCCGAGGCAGGGGCAGCACCTCCACCCCGGCGCCCGAGAGCTTCGACCTCGTCCTCGGCCTCGCCCGTCACGCCGGCCGCGGCAAGCGCCCGGCCGACGTGGCACTGCTCTTGTTCGACGAAGAGCTGCCCGTACCGGAGCAGACGGTACGGGCCGCCTTCACCGCCGCGGTGGACACCCTCACGGTCCCCGGCGACGACGACCCGGGCACCGACCCGGACCAACGGCTCGACGACCTCGCCGACCACATCGCCGACGCCGGCCTGACCGTGACCCTGGTCCCCGCCCGGGCCCGGCGGATCGACGAAGGCATCGCCCGCCTCGCCCGCGCCGCCGGACACGCCTGGCCTCCGCCCGAGCTCACGGCCCTCGACAAGAACCCCGGCGCGCCGACCGCCACACCCAAGGACGCCGCACTGGCTGCGGCTGCCGCGGCCATCAACGGGACGATGTCCCTGGAGGACATCGGCGACCTGCTGCGCGCGATGAACCCCACCGCGACGGCCAACCCGATCGCGTCCCTGGTCGAGACCACCCGTAACGACGTTCCCGAGTTCGCCGACGCGGTCCTCACCGAGGACAACCATCTGGCTCTCGGCCCGGTGCGCGATGCCCGCGACCATCTGCGTCATCTGGCCGCCACCGCTCCGTTCCAGGACCTGGCGCGGACTTGGAAGACCGCCGCCGGCGTACGGCAGTGGGCCCTGGACCTGTGCGACCGGGTCGAGGAGGAACTCGCGGCCGGGCAGCTGGGCGAGGCGGCCCTGGAGTGGATGAACGGCCGCTACGCGATGGCCGGCCTGGCCGTGCTCAGCACCCTGAAGGAGCGCGACCGGCCCCCCGTCCAGCACGCCCTCGACGCCCTGGTGCTGCTCTACCAGATCGGGGAGTTCCACCGGCTCGACCAGCGCATTCCCGGCTGCCAGTGGCACCTCCTCGCCACCGAGGGGCTGATGCCGCCACCCGTCCGCGAGCAGCTCCAGGACCTCATCGGCCGGGACGCGCCCCTTGCCGGGTAGGGGGCGATGTCAGAGCGGCCTCGTAGCGTCGACGGCGAGGCCCCGGACCGGACGGGGCCCCGGAGGACCGAAGGAGCGGGCCATGGGCGAGATCAGCATCGAGCGACAGCACCTTGACCACCTGCTGGCCGACAGCGCGAGCACGTACGGAGCCCCCTACCAGCGGGCCTTCGCCGAGCTCGCCGCAGCGCACCGAGGCCGGCCCGTCGCCGAGATCCTCCCGTTGCTGCGCCGGGCCGCGGACGAGGCGCTGCTCGGCTTCACGGACGCGGACCTCCGGGAACAGGCGCAGGCGATCAGTACGGGCGAGCCGTACGTCCTGCGCGTCACGGTGGCCTGACCACGGCTGGGCCCGTCAGACCTCCCACCACGTGGCGGTCAGGCCTTGCGCCGGCCGCGGCCGGTGTGGGCGAGGGCGTCGGCGAGCTGGTCGTGGTTCATGGATGAGCGGCCCGGGATGCCGGCCGCGGCCGCCTTCTCGTACAGCTCGGCCTTCGTCAGCGCCGCCAGCTCCCGGCCCTTGGCTGCTGGCCCGGAGCCCGCCCGCTTCTTCGCGGCGGGCGCCTTCTTTCCGCCGGCCGCCCGGGCGCCGGGGGAGGCTGCCTTCTCGCCGGTGTCCTTGGGACTCCGGGCCCGCTCGACACTGGCGCGCAGGGCCTCCATGAGGTCGACGGCACCGGTCGGCTCCGCCGGCGGTTCGGCCTTCTCCACCGTCTCTCCGGCCGCCTTCGCCTTCACCAGGGCCTCGACCTTCTCGCGGAAGGAGTCGTGGAAGGCCTCCGGGTCCCACTCCATGGCCAGGGCGTCGATCAGCTGCATGGCCATCTTCACCTCCGCCGCCGTCGCCTCGACCTTCCCCGGCAGGTCGGGCACCTCGGCGTGCGGATCGCGCAGCTCGTCGGCCCAGTGCAGCGTGTGGAGCGTGAGCAGGCCCTCCGCCTCCTCCGCCTTCAAGGCGACCAGGTACTCGCGCCCGCGCATCACGAACGTGGCGATGCCGGCCTTGTTCGACTCGGCCAGGGCGCGCTCCAGGAGGGCGTAGGGCTTCCCGTACTGGGCTCCCGGGGTCCGAGGAAGTACGTCTTGTCGAAGAAGACCGGGTCGACGGTGTCCAGGTCGACGAAGCCCACTACGTCGATAGAACGGGACCGGCCGGGAGCGATCTCGTCGAGCTCCTGCGGCTCGACGATCACGTACTCGCCGCCGGTGTCGTAGCCCTTCACGATGTCCGCGAGGTCCACCTCGTCGCCGGTGCGCTCGTTCACGCGCCTGTTCCGGATCCGGTCCGCTGTCCCGCGTTGTAGCTGGTGGAAGCGGATCGTGTGGCTGTCCGTTGCCGTGTAGAGGCCCACGGGCAGGCTCACGAGCCCGAACCCCAAGACCCCCGTCCATACCGGTCTGGCCATCGCCCGCACCACCCTTCACCGCGGGTCCACTCGGCGTCTTCCCACCCTGCGCCCCATCACCTCCGCGGGCAACGGCAGCCCGATCGCCGACTTGTCGGCCGCCCTTCCAACGGGGCAGGGAAGCCCTTCCACCCTCGCCGCGCTCCCCGTGTCCAGGACCGGACCGGATGGACTGGTAGGCCGTTCCGGTGGGTGTGGGATTTGCCAGGTCGCGTCCCTGCCGACCGCCTATCGTCGGGGCCGTGAGTCTCTTCAAGCCCACCCCGAAGCTCTGCAAGCTGCTGTTCGGCCGCGCATCCCATTGTGCTTATCCCGAGTGCGCGGAGCTTCTAATCCAGGAGCAT
Source organism: Streptomyces subrutilus (assembly GCF_001746425.1). Taxonomy (GTDB): domain Bacteria; phylum Actinomycetota; class Actinomycetes; order Streptomycetales; family Streptomycetaceae; genus Streptomyces; species Streptomyces subrutilus_A. Next base: position 7,253,824 of record NZ_MEHK01000001.1, read on the forward strand.
CGAGGGCAACTCAGCGTCACCGCAGAGATTGCCCATATCCGCGCGGAGAGCGCTGGCGGGCCCAGGTACGACCCCGCGTTCGAGCCGGTGAACAAGGAGGAAAACCTCCTCTTGCTCTGCCCGAAGCATCACGGGTGGATCGACGACTACGCGGACGACTACCCCGTGGAAGAGCTGCTCGACTGGAAGCGGGAGCAGGTCGCCCAGGGCCGGAGTGTCGGCCTCACTGAGAGCCAGGCGGAGCGGATCTTCAAGGCGCTCACCACGCCGCAGGCTGAAGTCGAGGCCGTAGGTGTCCTGAGTGCTGGTGGCGAGAACATCGTCTCCAAGATCGAGAACATCAAAGACTTCAACCCGATCAATGGCGAATCCGTCGAGCGCCATTTTGGTGTGCGTGTCTCCAACGTGGGAGCCATCGGGTTCAGCGTCGATGGTGTCGGCGTCATGTTCGACCTCGACGGACCGCCCTCTGCCTACCTGTTCCCGGCCGCGCACCGCCTTCATCGGCCGCTAAAGCGACTGGAGCCGCATGCCAACGGGGTCTGGCTGGCAGAGCCTGACCATCTCAGATTGATCACCCAAGAGCTGATCCGGAAGGCGTGGGTACCCATTCGATTCCGCGGCTTCGGCGACCTCGGTTCGGGCACTCGGGTCTACGGTCCGTGGGTCTCGGCCCTGCATCTGCCGATTTGGGAGGACCATGTGACTCAAGAGTGGCTGGACGCCCTGGCCCAGACCGCCAAAGAGACACGCGTGAAGCTGGGTTGGAAGCCTTGATGTCGTGCCTGTTCGGCGACTCCCCTCCCCGGACGTCTCAGGGCCCTTCCACCTCGGCCAAGGCGGTCGGGAACTGGGCGTCGGCCCAGATGGTCGACGAGGTCTACGGTCACGCAGACCTGCATTCACCGCACTTCACAGCGGCTCTGCAGGCCGTCTGGGGTGAGGGGGAGTGACGCAGGCGACGGAATCGGTGGTCCTGCTTCCGCTGTTGGCGGACGAGGGCCGCAGCCGCACGAAGAGGGACCGTCTGGAGGTGCTGACCGCGCTGATGGCGGCGCCTTCATTCGACTCCGCGTTCCGTGAGGACGTGGTGAGGCTGGGCCGTGATCATCCCGTCTACGGTTGGCGGTGTGATGTGGTCGAGTGCGAGCGGCCGGCCGAAGTCACCCGGGGTCTTTGCCATGATCACAACGTTCAGTGGCGTGATGCCCGTGCTGCTGGCGCCCGGAGCCGGCCGCAGTTCGTGCGGACACTTCAGCCGCTGAAGAGCCGGACCCATCGTGACGGCCGGGTCTGCATGATCTGTCCGGAGCTGCCCGTGTGGAGTTCCTACGGTCTGTGCTTCCTGCACGCGCATCGCTGGCACAGCTACCGAGGCAACCTCCGCAGCAAAGGCATGGAGGCTGACTTCGAGACCTGGCTGGCGAAGGCGAAGCCGATCGCCGGCTTCGGGCGGTGCCAGGTCGGGGGTTGCCCCTACGCGGCCGAGCATCCGCTGGGGCTGTGTTTGCGGCACCTGGAGGGCTACAAGCGGGCGGGGCGGCCTGGCGGCGCCGAGCTGCCGGCGAACTGGAGCCGGTGGCTGGCCGACCGGGGCAAGCATGTCACCGTCTCCTATGCCGACCGGGAGGCTTTCCATCGGTGGTGCGATGAAGCCGGCCTGAGTCGGCGGGTCGACGGGACGTTGTCGCTGCTGGGGTTGCGGCCGCTGGTCAAGGCCGAGATCCAGTGGGCCGCCTTCCACCACACCCAGGCTCCCAGTGAGGGCGCCCGGTGGACTCTGCTGCACATCCAGCACCTCACCGACCACTGCAGGCAGGCCAGGGTGGATTCCCTCGCCGACCTCGATCTGAGCGGGATGAAGCGCTTCGCCGCCAGCGTCGCCCGGACGATGCTGGAGTACTTGCGGGTCATCTACTTCTCTCGTGAGGACACCAGGGAGGCCGGCTTTATCGAGACGGACCACTTCGGGGTCCGATTCACGCAGCGCAACAGCCACATCGACCTGAACAACGTCACCCAGAAATGGCTGCGGGACCTGCTCTGGGACCAGATGGCCCACCGGATGATCACCGATCCGCCCCGCAGCCGGATCTCGGTCGACAACTGGCGCAGAGGATGCGCTGAGCTGTCGGCATTCCTCGAAGCCCAGGCTACGGACGGAGGCCACGACGCGAGAGCCCTGACCGGCGAGCACATGCTCGACTTCGTGGCTGACCAGCGTCATCGGGGCGAGCACGGACTGCCGTTCCTGGGCATCCGGGCCACTGGCAGCGTGAGCACTCCGGTCCCCGCGACCGCGACGAAGGACGCGGTCGCCCGGATCTTCAACGGCGCCCGGGTTGTGCTGCGGCATGCTCTGGAGACCGGGGAGTTCGAGCGGATCGGTCTTGACCGGGGGTTCATCATCGCCCTGCCCTTCGGCGGGGCCCGGGGCCGCAGGCGCAGGCCGTTCCCGGACGAAGTCGCCCGGGCACTCGCGAACGAGGCGAACCTAGAGCGGCTGGAGACCTTCGACTACGAGGACCGCGGTCTTCGCGACGTCTGGGAGGCTCTGGTCTTAACGGGCCGTCGCTGCGGTGAGGTCCTGAACGCGAGGCTGGAGTGCATCAGCCGTCTGGGTGGACTGCCGGTGTTCTGGCACGACCAGACCAAGGTGGGCAATCTCGACGAGGCGATCCGCATTCCCGAGCGGCTCTTCGCGCGGATCGAGGAACGGCAGGCCAAGACCGTCGTGCGATTCCACGAGCGGCACGGCCGTCCGCCGACCGCTCAGGAGCGGCGCAAGATCGCACTGTTCCCCCGGCGGGCGGCCAACCGGGAGTTCCTCAAAGGGGTCGGCTACGGCTGGTTCAACACCGGGTTCCGGAGCTGGCTCGACACGCTCGACCTCGGTCACTGGGTTCCGCACCAGGCCCGCCACACGCTGGCCACCAACCTGATCCGCAGCGGCGCGAACCTCGTGCACGTCAAGCGCTACCTGGGCCAGGTCTCCGACGCCATGGCCGAGCACTACGTCCATCTCGCCAACACCGACCCGCGGCTTGAGGAGGCACTGAACGCGGTCTGGGTCGCCGGCCCCGGTGCTGCGGACCCCGGGCTGGTCCTCTCCGGCAGCGAACCAATGACCCGCGAGCAGGCCCAAGCCCTGGTCATCGACCTGACGCGACGATCCACCCCGGCCGAGGGCGGGTTCTGCACCTTCCAGCCGGTCATCAACGGTGACGCCTGCCCCTGGAACCTGGACTGCCACAACTGCGACAAGTTCGTCCTCTCGGGCGCCGACCTCGTCTACTGGCACCGCAAGCGGGAGCAGTGGCGCATGATCGCCGAAGGCGCCCCCACCAGCGAGACCGCCGACTACCTGCATAACCTCTTCGAGCCCACCGCGCGAGCGATCGCCGGTCTGGAGAAGGCCCTGGCAGCCGTCGGGCTCCTCGACGACGCGCTCTCCCTCGACTTGCGCCGGCCGCAGGACTACTTCGGACGCGTCTGGGCCACCGCCTTCCGGGCCAAAGAACTTGCCCAGCTCGAAGGCCCCGACGACGCCGACTTCGAGGAGATCGAGTGATGTCTGGTCCCGGTCCGACTGAGGCAGCCATCGCTGCCCGACGTCAGCAGACGAAGGACAAGCTCGGCCGGGTCGAGAAGGCCATCGCACAGCTGCGGCGAGAACGTGGTCGGCTCGCAGTGCGGGCCATCGCTGAACGCGCGGAGGTCTCCGCCACGTTCCTCTATGAGAACGCGGAGGCCCGGGCTCTCGTTCAGCAGGCCGTCGTGGACAGCAAGAGCCGTCACGACCGGCGAACGGGTGAAAAGCATGACCGGATCGAGGCGTCCTGGAGGGAGCGAGCCCTCAACGCCGAGAGCGAGCTGACCCGCACCCAGGAGGAGGTGTTCGCCCAACGGCAGCGGATCGGCGAGCTCATGGGGCAGATCCGCGACTTCGACCAAGTGGCTCCAGGTGAGTCCCTCCAGGCACTCACCACGGAGAACACCACCCTCAAACGCCGGGTCCAGCAGCTGACGGTCGAGCACCGCACTCTTCAAGAACGCCTCGAGGGAGCCCGCTCCAACCTGCGATTTGCCAACAAGCGCATCGCCGACCTTGAGGCCGAACTCCTCGAACCTCCTCGACTTTAATACTGACATTCCTGGGTTGGTGGACCGACGGCGCGGATACTCTGCGCGAGTGATCATCCTTGACACCAACCAGCTGCGGAGAGCACTGCCCGGCAACCCGACGCTGACCCTTCTGACCGAGGCGGCCCGGCGCTGCGGACACACTCTGGCCATTACCGACATCGTCCTCCGCGAAGCGGTCCGGCAACACCGTGAGGGACTGGCTCAGGCACGGAGAGCGCTCGAATCGGCCCAGCGTGAGCTCAACAAGCACGTTCGGCCAGCATCCCGAATAGTCTCGACCGCATGGGCAGGTCGGCCGTCAAACCTTGAAACCGAGTTCTTCGAAGCCTCGCTGCGGCAGGCATTCAACGTCCTGCCCACCCACCCGGAGGACGCGCTCGAAGCATTGGAACGAGAGGCGGACCGCCGGCCGCCTTGCAAAGCCAACGGCGAAGGCGGTCGGGACACCACGATCTATCTCACTGCCCTTCGCGCAGCACGCAGGGACAACAACCTGGAGTCCGTGACGGCCAAGATCGCCGGCCGGTCTGGCGAGGGCCACCCCCTGCCAGTGATCTTTGTGACTGAGGACAAGGGCTTCACGGACCCGCAAGATCGTTCAGCCTTCGCTCCAGAGCTTCGGCAAGAGATCGGCGACGCGCCGCTAACTCTCCGTCTCGACATCGTCTCGGCCCTCGCTGACATCGGCTACCCGAGCGGTTGGGTTGACGCCAAGACCATCACCGAGCGAGATGACTTCCTGGGCATGCTCCGAGGGGCCGTTACGCGCGAGGCTCTCAGCCTGCTCTCGCCCGCTCCGCACGACGTCTTCCCTGAATGGGTCCGAGTCCGGACGCCAAGGGCGCGGCGCAAGCTCGGCAAGGCACGCCAGTGCAAGGGAAACGGACTGACACTGTCCACAGTCACTGGGACATGGTCGTCGAGCATCTACGCGCGCAACAGGCCAGATGGCTTGAGTCCATCCAGCCTGAAGGGCGACTACCGCCTTCGAATCCTCGCCGACTGCACCGTCCTGGTGGTTCAAGACGAACACGGAGAAGTACTGGAGGCTGACGTCTCCTCCATAGCGGTAACCATCACAGACTGAAGAGCCCACAGCTGGTGCCGGCCAGCTCAAGCTGCAACATCCCAGACCTGCTCGCGCAGAGACAGCGGATCGGTGAACTCAGGGGACTGTGCCGTGACTTTGACCAGACGGTCCCAGGGGAGTCGTTCCAGTCTCTGACCAGGGTGAACACCACACTCAAGCAGCGTGTTCAACGGTCGCCCAAGAGCACAGAGCCTCCAGGAACGGCTTGCCGAGGCTAGCTCCAACCTCCGCTTCGCTGACAAGCAACCTGCTGGCTTGCAGGCTCAGCTGCTTGCGAGTGGCTCCTTGCCAACTGAGTGCGCATGACAGAAGACGCGAACTGCGAGTCCCTAGCTTGGCTTCGGAGGGCAAAAGGCCTGGTCAGACGCTCAGTGGAGGCTCGGGAAGGCTTCAAGGCAGCGAGGATTGGGAGGCTGCCTTGAAGGGGCCAATGTTGGCTAGCGAAAGTTGCTGGCTGAGGGGGCAGGGGTGGATGAGTTTCCCCAGGTCAGCGCTATGCAGTGGCGTTCAGGGAGGCTTGGACTGACAAGCTTCGAGCCTGCAACTCTCCAAGCTTCCTTGCGGTCACTGACTGCTTCCTTCTATTGTTCTCTTCATCGTCCGTGGTTAGAGCCAGCTGGCCTGAGCACGTTCGTGAGAGAAGTGGATTGGTCTGACTGACGATCGCCCAGGGCAATGGATCGTCTCGGCAGTCAGGCCGACAAGTGAAGATCATCAGCGCCTACCAGAAGAATCCGGTAGGCGCTAGATGTCGTTCCCAAACGTGTTCTGTCTCACACGCATCCCCAAAAGGCCCCCACCGCGGGACGTGATCGTCTACAACTTGCCGTGACCAACGCCGACCAGCCCTGGGCGAGCCGAGGTCATGAAGATCCACTTCTCTCAGAAAGTACGAAAGTGACCGGTAACACTCCGCCGACCTCCTCGAGCGGCAACCCGTACCCCGTCTCCCGTCGGACCTTCGTGGTCTACACCACTGCGCTGGCTTACCTGCTCGGCGCCGCGGTGCTGCGGGAGACGCAGCCGGCGACCAGTGTGATCACCGCGATCACCTGGACCTCGGTTGCCTACGGCGCCGGGTGCATCCTTCACCTGGTCGGGAAGGCCGCCCTCCAGCGGTTCCTCAGCTGGATCAAGCGCGAGCTGAACAACGGCGGCCCCTCGCAGCCGCCGGGCGGCGACGTCTGACGCGGGGCGATCTCCCGAGCGGCGGGAGCGGTGACTTCACCGCTCCCGCCCCATCACCTCGGGCACCGTTCCGGACATGACCGCGACGTGAATCCGCAGGTCGACCTCGTCATGGTGGTTCGGCCGGTTGGAAAACTGGACTTCATCGAGCAGACCCTCGCCCGCAAGGGCTACGCGCGCCGTGGTGCCGGGCGGGTTCTCCTCACCGGAGGCCGCTCCCGATCCGTCACCGGGGCGCCGCCGTCCCCACCGCGCCCAACGGCAGCGCCGCTCGGGAAGCTGAGCCCGTCGGGCCAGCCGCCGTGCCCCGCAGACGGAGGCTCGGGTACGGCTCACGTGGCAGCGGAGTCAGTTTCGGGTCACGCCGTATCCGGTGTCATTGAGGGCGGCCGTCGAGACCTCCCGGTCCAGGGCGAACCAGCCAGGGGCGGGCCCGGCTAAGGGCGTCGGCGTCCGTCCAAGCCGGCGGTACGTGAACCTCGCGGAGGGGGTCGATGAGGTCGGGGAACCGCTCCTCGCGGCGGGCCTGCGCCAGGTGGGCGGACATGCGCCGGTAAGTCGGCGCGGTGTGCGGGATCAGCCCCTCGACCACGAGACGGTAATACGCCTGCCGAAAGGTGCAACCACCCACCTGGTCGTAGCCGGTGACGATGCCGGCGGCGCGGGCCAGGATGCGCGGCCACTGGAGTCGAGTCACACCGTTACACACGTAACGCCCAGCCGTCTGGGACGGCGCCTGACGTCCCAGGCGACCCCGGACAACCCTCCCCAGGCTCGGGCAAGCCAAGAGGGAGAGAAGCTGTGACGCTCAGACCGCCGGTCGAGCCAATGCTGGCGCAGGCCGCGGAAGCCCTGCCCGGCCTAGCCGCGCCACGCGCCGGGGTGGCGTACGAGCAGAAGCTGGACGGCCACCGGGCGATCCTCTTTACCCCGGCCGGCCCGGGCGGCCCGGTGCTGATTCAGACGCGCCGCGGGGCCCTGGTCCAGGACCGGTGGCCGGACCTGGTGGCGGCCGCCGAGACGCAGCTGCCGTACGGCCTGGTCCTCGACGGCGAACTGGTCGTCTGGGACACCGAGGCGGGCCGACTGTCGTTCGAGGCGTTGCAGCGCCGTGCGGCCGCCCGCGCCCGCGGAGCCCGGGCCCTGGCGGCCCGATGGCCGGCCTACTTCGTCGCCTTCGATCTCCTGCAGCAGGACGGCCACGAGCTCCTCGCGCGCCCGTACGCCGAGCGCCGCGCCCAGCTGGAGAACCTGTTCTCCGAGCACGCTCTGACGGCTCCGTGGACGCTCATCCCGCAGACGACGGACCTGGCCAAGGCCCGGGAATGGCTGGAGTCCTGGACGGACGTGTCCGGAGTGGAAGGTCTGCTGGTCAAGCCCCTGAACGGGCGCTATCAGCCCGGGTTCCGGGGCTGGACGAAGATCAGGAGACGGGACACTGCGGAGGCGATCGTCGGCGCGATCACCGGCACCCTGGCCCGCCCGCAGCTCCTGGTCCTTGGCCGCTATGACAGCGCGGGCCGGCTGCGCGCGGTCGGCCGCACCGTTGCGCTGCGCCCGGACGCTGCCCGGCAGGTTGCTGAACACCTCACCGCGGCCGCGCCCGGGCACCCATGGGCGGGGGTGAGGTTCTCGGCGGCGTGGGGGAGCCGCGACGTCCTCGACACCACCCTCGTCCATCCCGCCTTGGTCGCCGAGGTGAGCGCCGACCGGGCCATCGACCACGGCGGCCTGTACCGCCACCCGCTCCGCTTTCAGCGCGTGCGCCTGGACATGGAGGTGGAGGACGTGCCCGGGTTCGGTCAGGGCCCGGCGGCGACCGCCGGCTGACCGGGCGGGCGGGGAGCAGTGGCGTTTCGCCGGGTGAACCGGGATGCGCGGGCGGGTGAACCGGGCCGGGCTGGACTGTTGCTGACGACGCGAAGCCCGGTAGAACCGGCCCATGATGATCATGAAGCGGTCCGTCGCGACCGCGGCCTTCGCCCTGACCTTGTCCCTGCCCACGGCCGCGCACGCGGCCGCACAGTCCGCTGCCCCGGCGCCGGTTGCGGCCGTGGTGCCGCAGGTGCTGCCGCTGGGGGTCGCGGTGGGCGCCCTGCCGCTGGCGGTGGAGGACCGGACCGGCTACCAGCGGACCTCCTTCCGCCACTGGAATGCCGGCGACATCCCAGCCGACGGATGCAACACCCGCGCCGAGGTCCTCCTGGCCGAGGCGATCGTCTACCCAGAGATCGGGCCGGGCTGCACCCTGACCGGCGGGGTGTGGTGGTCGTACTACGACGAGCGGGAGGTGACGCCGGCCGGGGCCCTGGACATCGACCACATGGTGCCCCTCGCCGAGGCCTGGGATTCGGGCGCCAGTTCGTGGACCGCGCAACGGCGCGAGGCGTACGCGAACGACCAGGGGCAGCAGGCCTCCCTGGTCGCGGTGACGGCCCGCTCGAACCGGTCGAAGGCGGACCAGGACCCGGCGGAGTGGCTGCCGCCGTCCGCGGACGCACTGTGCCGGTACGGCGCCGAGTGGACCGCGACCAAGCTCCGCTGGGGCCTCGCGGTCGACGAGGCGGAGCGCGACCGGCTCCTCGACATCGCGGCCGGCTGCCGCGGCACCGACGTGGAGTTCACGCCCGCACCGTAGAGCTGTTGGTGCCGTCGTGGTGGTCGGCGCTCTCGCCGTTGAACCAGTAGTCGCCAGCGGCGAGGTAGCGGAAGGAGTGGCTGCTGTGCGCGGGCAGGGAGACCTGGGCTGCGCGGGTGCCGTCGCCGCGGGGCTGGAGGGGGAGGGCGGTCGTCAGCCGTCGTCGGCGACGCACCGCGCGGAGCGCGAGGTCGTCTGCCATCGTGCCGAGCGTGAGAACCAGAGCGGCCCACGCGGACGGGGAACCTGGGGGGGGCAGCACCCTGGATCAGGAGCGCACCGAGGTCGCCGGCGCCGAGCGCTGCGGTGCGGGCCAGCAGCTGCAGCGAGGTGATCCGCACGGCCAACTCCCGGCGCACGGCCAGGTGCGACAAGCGCGCGGCCCCGCCCATGAGCCGGCCACCCTCTCGGGGCACGGCCATAGGACAGGTGCGCGCCCGTCAGCGTTCGCAAAGTGAGGAAAGTGCCACAGGAAAGCATGCCTCCGCGTAGGCTGCGGGAATTGCCGCAGGTGGATCGGGTCGTGCGCAGTGCGGTGGAGGTGCCATGGGTGGGGACCCTTACGTGTCGGCAACGGTCAGCAACAGCGGGCGGACGAGCTTGCTCGATCCGTACGGTGACGAGCCTCTGCTGACCCCCTCCATGACGCAGGGCCGCGCTGCCGTACCGGACCGCGAGCTGCAGCCGCTGGTGCGATACCTCGAAGCGGTGGCCGCTAGCCGCCGCGCACCACTGCACACCGCGGTCGCCTTCAATGCCGTGTACTTCGGGTACGACCTCAACGGCGACGGCTACGGTGGCAGTCCGCTGCGCCTCGACGACTTCCCCATCATCACCCTCGGGGAGCGCGCTGCCGTACTTCCGGTCGGTGCCATGGTGTGCGTGGCCACAGGATCGGACCCGCTCTACGCGGAGATCGTCTACCGCGAGGGCGCACACCCAGAGATCGGGCCGCTCGGGGATGTCCCGGCCTGGGTGTCGGGGGCGCCCGCCAGCGCAGAGGGCCCGGGGAGGCCAGCGAGCGGCCCCACTCTTCGCCGCCGGGAGCGCATTGTCCCGGATCTAGATGCCTTCGGCCCAGCCCTGCGCCTCTCACAAGCCCAGCTCCACCGCTTGCGCACGCGCAAGCGCTGGCTCAGCGAGGACGGGCACGTCGTCGTCGACGTCAGCTACCCGTCCCCGGAGGCCGCCCGCCGGGATGACTTGACCGCCTACGCGGACTACCTCCTGACCACGGGGCGCGAGCAGTTGCTCAGCCCCTGCGTACCCGTCTCCCTCGCCGAACTCGTGGGCGGCACGGGCGAGGAGCTGCTGCGGGCGGGGCTGCTGAACTTGCTGGACACGGTGCAGGCCGCTCTCCTGTCCAGCGCCTTGCTGCGCACATGGGGCCACTACGCCGTGACCCGGACCTCTCTGGCGGAGTGCTGGGGCGATACCGGCCCGCTCGGCGGCAACGACCTCAGGTCCCTCGCGGCCGCCGTGGAACATGCGGCCACGCCAGCGAAGCGGCGCCACGGCCTCACTGCGCCCGTCACCGTGTACACGGCGGTCGGACCACGGCTGCGCCAGGTACCCGGTGCTGCGGAACTGCTGAAGGGAGTGGGGTACGCCTCGGCGGTGTGCCGGGCGAACCTGACGCTCGCCGATGTCGTTCGGCGGGACAGCGAGCAGGGCCTGTTCGAGAACGGCTGCCTAGTCACGCTGGACGACGCCTTCGAGAGCGGGGGTGTCTGGAGGTCGCACCATCCCGGCGGTACCGAACAGCCGGGCGACCCTCTGACCCCGTCAGGGCGCGGCTGGGCGTCTACGGTCACCGCTCCGCCAGAGCAGGAAGCGGGGTCAGAAGCGGACGTCGACCCGGTCGATCAAGCCCTCACCGGCGCCGACCTCGGCGCCTGCGAACTCCTGCGGAACGATGCCGAGGGGGTCGTTTGGCGATCGTCCCTGCGGCTGGCCCACCTGATGGACGGCTGGTTCCCCCTGCATCCGCAGGTCCAGCGCGAACTCCGCCGGTCGCACGGCCTGCGCGTCAGGGCACGTCTCGAACTCGACCATGCCGGCCGGACCGCGAACGCACACGAGGCGGGACAAGACGTCACCGCTGAACTCGGTGACGCATCAAGCCGGCTGACGGGCATCTCCTGGCCCCTCGACTTCTTCCCCGGCCTGTTCCTTGAACTGTGCTGGCCCCGCGGCGGAAGGGTGATCCGCGCGACCACGACGCGGCTCAAGGAGACTCTGGAGGTCGACGATCGTGTGATCGGGCACTGCTACGACCCCCGTGTCCTCACCAGAGAGGGCGCCCCGGGCAGCGACCGCCACGGCGACAGCGCGGTCGGCCTCGGCCCGCGCCAGCTGGTGCTGCGCGCCGTGCGCCGGTGCGGGTTGCTGACCCTAGACGGCCATGCCCTGCTGGACTGCTTCGCGCTGCCGAGCGCAGCCTACGGGCGCCCGCCCGCACGGTCGCAGGCACTCGCGCTGGAGGCGGCGGTCGCCGAACTTCTGGCGGAGCGCCGCCTGGAGTCCGCCCTCGGAAGCCGGGACGCCTGGGGCCAGCCGCACTACCCGGCCCGCGAGGGGCAGCCCGCCATCCCGCTCATTGCCTACCGCCCGGTGCGGCGCCGGGTGATACGCCCTTGGGGTGACACGGAACCGGACGGCGCCGGGCAGCTCCCCCTCCAGCTCGTCGCCGGCCACCTGCGACGCCTGCAGCCGGGCTGCTCACCCAGCGCGGCGCAGCGGGCAGCCTTCCGCGACCACTGCCGCAGGCTCGGCAAGGCGGACGGCTGGGAACTGCCCTACGGCTACACCTTCGTCACCGAGCACATACGCGGCCGCTGAGTCGCGCATCCGTGCTCTCGCCGATCCCGCCCCTCTCCTTCGGCTCGGAGCTCGTGTGAGCCGATCCCGCACCCGCACCACCAGCCGCAGAAATGGAGCAGGCGTATATGCACGACAGCTACCACGTCATAACGGCACCGCCGCTGTCCCCGCCCACCGTCTCAGCCGAGGCCCTGCAGGGACTGGCCTCCGCGCTCAACGCCCTGGACGATCCGGTCGGGGCCGCCGTGAACGAACTCACGGCCGACATGGTGGAACTGGCCTTCAACTCCCTTCTGCCGACACACCGGCAGAAACTGCTCGGCAACCTGGGCATCCGCATGGCGGCCCCGAGGCGCGCGGGCAGGGCGTTGTGTCAGGACGTCCTTTCCCGGCTGCGTCGCGACGCCCGGCAGCACAAATGCCGCTGCGGCATCAGCGACCTCACGACCACGGTGATGAACCAGATCGGCGAGGCCGTCTTCGCTCAGGACGGCAGCGGCAAGACCGTCTCCGATCCCGTCTCGCGATGGGGTGCAACGCTGATTCGGGCCACGGTGTTCGCCTGGTGCAACGCCTCCGTCTTCCATGCGCACGTCCTCGCCTGGGCGGCCGACCGGGACTGGTTCACGGAGATGGCCGACGAGGAGCAGGCGGTACGCCTGGCCGCTGTGGCTGACGCGGCCCGGTCCGCTCGGGCGGCGTACCCGGACCTGGAGCTCCTCCGGAAGGGCTTTGAGCAGTCGTCCGCAGGTGACTCCGAGAGTGCTGTGTTGGCCGTGCCGGAGTCCGGCGCCGCAAGCGAGCTGCCCGCGGGCACAAGCGACGAGGCCGGGGACGCGCAGGCCGGCGGCACGGAGGGGCTGGACCCGGAGGCGGCCTGCGGAGAGGTGCAGTCGGCCCTCGCGGCGGCCCGGCAGGCTGCGGAGAATGCGACTGGTGCGGTGGCGGACGGGCGCCCTCCGCACGAGGAGGACCTGGCCGCGCTGGGCACGCTCGGCGCCGCCTTCGACAGCGCCGACGCGGTGTTCCGGGCAGTGGGGATCACCGGGGTGCCCCGTCGTCTGGAGGACATGGCGCGGGCCGCACGCGAGCACCGGACGACACGCGAGCGCGACCGCGAAGCGCGGAAGGTACTGCGGGAGCTGCACGGCGTCGCCGCCCTGCCGGACAGCTCCCCCGCCGCCCTCGCCGCCGAGACCGTGCGTGCCGAGACCGGCCGTCTGCTCGACGCAGCGACATGGGAGCAGCCGCAGCGGCAGGAGGCCGCAGCCCTCGCCGACCTGGCACGCCTGCTCCGCAAGGGGCGGCAGGCGTTTGAGGCGGCGGAGATCCTGGCCTTGCAAGACCGCGTGGTAGAGGTTCTGCCCGGCTGTGCCATGGCGGTGCTCGTCGCCGACCACCTTGTCCTGGCCCGGCCGGAGGCAGCCGCGGAGCCGCCGGAGACCAAGGGACAGCTGACGGCGGACACCACCGAAGGCGCCGCCGGGGCGGCCGACGAGCCCCCCGCTGCCGACACGACGACCGACCCTGTCGAGCCGCTTGCCGAGCAGACGGACGAGCGCCCGGTCGAGGCGCCGGCAGACCGCGCCTCCGAACGGCGCCGGCCCCGCGCCGTTCATGCACCCCAAGCGCCCGTCGCGAAGCCGGAGGCTGACCCGGCCGGATCCGACGACAAGCCGACTGCGCCGGCCGCCGCCCATGAGCCGACGGCACTCGCCGCGGCCCCGGAACCCGCGCCGCACGACGGGGAGGCCCTGCCGGCCACGCCGGCCCGGCAGGCCCCCGCCGCCACCGGCACCGCCACCGCCATCGAGGTGAACGCCGACGCTGCGGCCGCGGATAGCGTTCTGACGCACCTGGTCGTGGAACGACGTTTCGGACTGGCCCACCATGTGGCGTTCGCGGCCAGCCACCCCGAGCCGCAGGTCGTGGCGCTCCGCCTGGCCGGCGCCGCCGGGCTGCTGACGCCTGGTGACAGCCAGGGCGCCCGGCTGACCGCCGACCTGCTCCAGCAGTACGGCGGGTACGCCGGCCGGGACTCGGAAGGCAGCGAACTCGTCCTCCTGCCCGCCCTGCTGCGCACGGCGCTGATCACCGGGGACCACATGGCAGGCGCCCAGCTGAAGGCCCTGGCGCCCCGGCTGCCGGAAAGGCTTGGGGAGGCAGCGACCGCCGTCGCTGATCGCGCACTCAGCGGGGCCCTTCTAACAGCCTCGCCGCTTGCGGTCAGCGCCGACATCTCCGGGGCGGAGGCCCGGCTGCGGGAGCTGCTGGAGCAGTGCCGTATCCATCTTCTGCCGCCGCGGCTCCGCTTCGCCAGGGCGACGGATATCGCCAAGCAGTGGCTGGCCAACGACGGGCTTCTCGGATCCATGTTGCGTACGGTCGCCGCCGACGACCGCGACGGAGCGGCCCGGGTCCGCGAGCAGGCCGAGCGTCTGTCGAAGCTGCCCGACATCAACAACGAGATCGACCGCATGGACCGCAAACACCGCTCGCCCAGCGGCAAGCCCCTCCAGGGTTCCGGACGGAAGGACCTGGTGCACCTCGTAGAGCGGGTTGCCGCCCTGGCGAAGGAGTGGTGCCTGGTCGTCGACACCATCCGTCGAGGTGACCGCTCCGACAGCAACAGGGCGGTCAAGGAAATCTCCTCCCTGCGGCGATCCCTGCTGGACGGCCGGGAGGCGGCACTGGGTGAACTGCTGCAACTGGCCCAAAGCTCCGGTGCCGTCAACGGCGCGGCCGCCTGGGCGGCCCACGCGTCGATGGATGAGCTGTTCAACCTGCTGGCCGGCAAGACAGCGGCCGCACCTGCCGAAAGCCCGGTGGACCCGGAACTCGTCCTGGACGTGGAACTGCTCAAAGTGTGCGACCGCGTTGACGAACGCCCGTCGCTCGCCTTGCTGCTCACGGCGGTCGAACGGAGCTGGCAGGACGCCCTCGCCGAGCGGCTGGCCCTCGACGCGTTCGTCGCAGCGCGGACGCTCGTCGAACTGGCGGGACGGGGGCTGCTGCCCGGGCCGCAGCCCGGGGCGCTCCCCCTGCCCGCGGTGGCCGAGATCGATGCCCGGGCGGCCTCCCGACGCGCGGAGCTGCGTGAGACGCACCGGGAGCTTGTCGCCGAACTGCACCGCGCCCAGGCCGACGGCGCTGTCACCGATGACCAGGACCTGAGACTGCAGGAGCTCCTCGCCGACGCCGTCCGGCGGCTCGACGACTCCGACACGTACGACCTCGTGGACGTACGGCGCGCCCTCGACACCGTACGGGACTCCCTTCCCGAGTTCCGGAAGCAGGCCGCCGACCGGATCCGCGCTCGCCTCGACGCCCTGGGCCCCGGCGAGGAGCTGCGCGCACAGGTCCTCAGGCACCTGGATACCGGGGGCCTGGCCACGGCAGCGGACCTCGTCTACTTCCTGGAGATCGGCGAGGAAGTCCCGGAGATCGACGCCGGCGAGTCTCACCTGACCGACTTCTTCCCGACCGTGCCCGACGGTCTACCTAAGGGCATCGACCAGGCTCTCGTCGACCTCGTCCGGTCCGGCGGCACGCACCCGGAGATTTCCGTCCTGGACTACAGCGCTCTCTCCACCGACGAGGCGGCCTTGGCGGCAGATGCCCTTCAGGAGTGGCGGGCACTGGGCGCCACCGAGCCGAAGGACCGGCTGGAGGTATCCGCCCGGAGGCAGCTGCTCCCGGCACTGAAGCTCCTCGGCTACGACGCCAAGAGTGCCAAGCCGCTGGACGAGAGGTCTCACCGCCGGCGTGAGTACCGTCTGTTCGAAGCGACGGAGGTGGAGATCAACGGCAGGGCGAAGGCGCCCGCGTTCGGCTCGCAGATCCGCGAACAGGGGGGCACGCTCCGCGTGCTGCTGGTCTGGGGCCGCCCGCCCGCCAAGGTCGTCATGAGCCTGGCCGAAAGCGACACGAGCGGTACGAGCCTCCTCGTCGCCTACTTCGGCACGCTGAGCCGCGGGGCGCGCATCGAACTCGCCGCCGGCTCCAGCCGGCTGCAGCCGATGCTGGTCGTGGACGACGCCGCCCTGGCCTACCTCGCGGCGCGCGGCAACCGCCAGGTCAGCACCGCCACGCAGACCCTGCTGCCGTTCTCCGGCGTCAACCCCTACATCAGGGAGAAGCGCGGCCGGATCGGCGGCGAGATGTTCTACGGCCGCGACGCCGAACGCAAGAGCGTTCTGGACCCGCTTGGCACGCAGGTCATCTTCGGCGGCCGCGGGCTCGGCAAGTCCGCCCTCCTCAGCGATGCGGGGGAGCGGTTCGAAGGGCAGCGCCCCGGCTACCAGCTGGCGGTGTACGTGAACCTTGACCAGGAGAACATCGGCAAGGGCAGCTCCCTGGGGCTTGAAGCGCTGTGGAGTGTCCTCGACCGGGAGCTCAGGAAGGCCGAGGTCCTGGTCGGGCAGCAGGGCCGCAAGTCCGTCAAGGACATCTCCGAACGGGTGCGCGCCGGCATCGGCGCCTGGCTCGACGGGGACTCCCGCCGCCGTCTGCTGATCCTGCTCGACGAGTGCGACCAGTTCTTCGAAGCCGACGCCCCCCGCTTCGACCAGACCAAGAAGCTCAAGGGCCTCGGAACCGACACCAAGGACCGCGCCAAGGTCGTTTTCGCCGGCCTGCACTCCGTGCAGCGCTTCACGAAGCTCGCCAGCAACGGGCCGTTCAGCCATCTCGCACAGACCCCGAAGGTGATCGGCCCGCTCGCGCCCCAATCCGCCGCCGAACTGCTCGTCGACCCGATGCGGGCGCTCGGCTTCGAGTTCCAGGACATGGACCTCGTCAACCGCGTGCTCGGCTACTGCTCCTACCAGCCGTTCCTGCTCCAGATGTTCGGCCACCGGCTGGTGGAGCTCATGCACCGCAAGCGGATGCGACGCGGGACCGAAGGCCCCCCGTACGCGGTGGAGATCGGCGACATCGAGGTCGTGGAGTCAGACACCGGGCTGCGGGACAGCATCTCGGCCGCCTTCAAGGACACCCTGAGCCTCGACCACCGCTACGACGTGATCGCCAACGTCCTGGCCTACCACGCCCGCCAGAGAGGCCTGGAGGTACGGCTGAGCGATGCCGAGCTGCGCGATGAGTGTGAGACGTTCTGGCCCAAGGGCTTCGATCAGCTCGACACCGAGGGTTTCCGCGCCTACCTCTCCGAAATGGTGGGCCTCGGCGTCCTCGCGCCCAACCACGACGGCCAGGGCTGGCACCTGCGCGGCCCGAACGCCCTGCGCATGATCGGCACCTCCCACGAGGTGGAGGCCCGCCTACTCAGGGCTGCTCAGGACTGCCAGCTCCAGGAAAGTATCGTCCAGGAGAGCCGTCCGGACCTGCCCGACGGCCGGTCGGCGCCGCTCACCATCACCCAGCTGGACTACCTCCTGGGCGGGAGGTCGAACCAGACGAGGGTGGTCCTCGGCACCACCGCGACCGGTGTCAGGGATGTTGGCGACACCCTCCGTACGTTCGCCGGGCGTATCCCCGACTGGACCCTGCCGCCCGTCGGCAAGCCCAGTGCCTACAGGCAGGAGCTGACGGGCGGCCGCCCCCGGGAGCGACGGGTCGTCATCAGCGACTTCGCCCGCTACCCGGACGCCCGCCCCGAGGCTCCTCGGCAGGCGGTCGACCAGGCCGAGACAATGCTGCCCACCACATCCGGCGTGACACGCGCCGTGGTTGTCGTGACCGACCCCAACCAGCTCGGACTGTGGCGCCCCCTGCTGACGGGCACCGAACCCACCTCGGCCGCTCCCGTCGTTTTGCGCCGGCACGACCGCGGCAGCCTGCGCGGCTGGGCCCAGCGCGTCGAAGAGTTCCACACGGAGGACCGCCTGGACCGACTCCACGAGCTCACCGGAGGCTGGCCGGTCCTGGTCGATAGGGCGCACCGTCTCCACGGCGAACTCAGCGACCCGGACGCGGCCCTGCACAGCCTGGCCGGCCTACGTCGGGACCGGGTCGCCGCCAGGTCCTTCGTCGAGGCGACCGGGGTGTTCGCGGACCCTGTGCTCGCGACTGGCTACCGGGCCCTCGACGAAGAGTTCAAAGAGACCCTGTTCGACCTGGAGAGCGCGGTGGCCGCCGTAGCCTTCCGGATCGAGGACGAGGACGAGGCCCGCTGGGTCATCACCTGCCTCGACGCCCTTCAGGTCCTTGACCGGGAGCAGAACCACCTGCTGCGCTTGGAACCCCTGCTCCGGGAGTGTGTGGCCCTGCTCGACTGACACCGGTGCACGGCCTCGCCCCCCGGCGGCTCGGGGGGTGAGGTCCGGCCTCGGGGTTGGTGCGCTCGCCGTTGAAGCGTCGCGTATCCGCACGACCCGGCGCGTGAGGATCACCGTGGCTACACAAGGCTTCCCAATGGAGAAGTCAATCCGTTTGGGTGTTCGCCTCTCGTTCCGAGAGGAACTCGTCGAGCAGGTCGAAAAGCACTTTGATGACGTGCTGTTCCTGGTCCGCGGGAAGGTCCCAGGACTCCCACCCGTCAGGGAGCGCAAGGTGGCGAACCTGACCGGGCCATGCGTGATTGCAGTCGCGGCCTCGTCTGGCTACCAACCACTCGCTCCAGCCGTCCAGACCTGGTCCGCCATGGCGCACGGAATGATGGTGGTAGCCGTCCAAGTACGCCTCCAGACCCGTGAGCGTCGTCCGACCGACGAACATCCCGGGTCGCTTCGCCACGTTGGCCCAGTACTCGCGCTCGCCCATGCCTATGAGATCCATTCGGTCATGATCTCGCGCCAGACCAGGTTCGTCTTCAGCGGGCAGCTGCTATCCGGTGATCTGCGGCGGTGGGGTTTCGTAGAGGCGCCGGTCACGGATCAGGGCCCATAGGACGTTGACGCGGCGGCGGGGTAGGGCGATCACGGCTTGAGTGTGGCGTTTTCCCTCGGCTCGTTTGCGGTCGTAGAAGGTCCGGGAGTTGGGGTCGTAGCGGACGCTGGTCAGCGCGGACATGTAGAAGACCCGCTGGAGGCCGCGGTGGTAGTGACGGGGCCGGTGGAGGTTACCGCTCTTCTTGCCCGAGTCGTGCGGCGCCGGTGCAAGCCCGGCGAACGCGGCGAGCCGGTCCGGGGTTGCGAAGAAGGCGAGGTCACTGCCGACTCCGGCAAGAAACTCGGCGCCGAGGAGAGGCCCGATGCCGGGCGCTCGTGATGATCTCGGCGAGGTCGTGGGCGCGGAAGCGGTCCTCGATGAGCCGGTCGACCTCCGTGACCTTCTCGTTCAACGCCCGCACGTCGGCGGCGAGGGTCCGCACCAGCTGGGCGATGACCGCCTCGCCAGGGACCGCGGTGTGCTGCTGTTCGGCGGCGTCGATCGCCGTGGTCGCGAGCTCCTCCGGTGTGCGGACGCCCCGTGCTCGGAGCCAGCGGGTCAGCCGGGCGGTGCCCATACGCCGTATCGCCGCCGGCGTCTGATAGCCGTCGAGGAGGACCAGCGGGCCGGCACTGGTGAGGACGAGAGCGCGCTCCAGGGCAGGGAACATGCCAGTCAAGGTGGAGCGCAGGCCGTTGATGGCCCGGGTGCGGTCACGGACGAGGTCCGTGCGGCGGCTGGTGAGCATCTTCAGCTCGATGGTGGCCTCGTCGGTGGGCCGCATCGGCTTGAGGTCCCGGCGGATGCGGGCCTGGTCTGCGATGACCAAGGCGTCGCGGGCGTCGGTCTTGCCCTCGCCGCGGTATCCGTCGCTGGCCCGGTTGACGACCCGGCCGGGGATGTAGAGGAGGTCCTGGCCGTGGCCGGTGAGCAGGGCCAGGAATGGTGCTGGTTCCCCGCCGGCCATGTCGACGGCCCAGGTGACGTGGTCTCCCAGGGCGCCGACGGCCGCCTCTACGCCGATCTGCGCGGTTTCAGCGACATGGGCGAGCCGTCCGCCGCCGAGGTGCTGCGCGAGTTCCTCCTGGGCCTTGGCATTGCGCCCGAGCGGATACCGGAGTCGGAGCCGGCCGCGGCCGCCCTGTTCCGCTCCCTGGCCGCCGACCGGCAGCTGCTGGTCGTCCTCGACAACGCCCGCGACTCCGACCAGGTCCGCCCGCTCCTGCCCGGCGGCGACCGCTGCGTCACCGTCGTCACCAGCCGCCACCGCCTGCCCGGGCTGATCGTCACCGACACCGCCTGCCCCGTCCCCCTGGACGTCCTCGCCCCCCAGGACGCCACCGCCCTCCTGGCCCGCCTCCTCGGCGCCGACCGGGTCCACGCCGAGGAGGCCGCCGCACTGCGCCTCGCGGACCTGTGCGGCGGACTGCCGCTGGCGCTGCGGGTGGTCGCCGCCCGCCTCGCCGGGCGGCCCGGCTGGACCCTGGCCGCACTCGCCGACGAGCTCGCCGACGAGACCCGCCGCCTTGGCCTGCTGGACCTGGAGGACACCGGCGTCCGCGCCGCACTCCACCTGACGCTGCGCCAACTCCCCGCGCCCGTAACGGACGTGTTCGCCGCCCTCGGCCGCCACCCCGGCACCCACCTGGACCGCTACACCGCCGCCGCCCTGGCCGGCACCGACCCGACCGCCGCCGACACAGCCCTGGACCGCCTGACGGCCGCACACCTGCTCACCGAGACCGCGCCCGGCCGCTGGACGATGCACGACCTCGTGCGGCTGTACGCCCGGGGCCTGGACGCCCACCCCGACACCCTCAAGCGCGTCCTCGACCACTACATCACCACCGCCACCGCCGCCGTCGCGGCGGCCGAACCCGGCTCCGAGGACTGCTTCCCCCTCCCCGCCGACTTCCACCCACCCACCGCGGTGCGGGACTTCGGCGACCGGAACGCCGCCGTCGCCTGGTTCACCGCCGAGCGCGGCAACCTCACCCAGGCGATCAACGCCGCCGACGCCGCCCTCCTGCACGAGCGCACCTGGCGCATCGTCATGACGATGTGGCCACTCATGGTCTGGCGGGTGCGCGACGGCTGGGCCCCGCTCCTGGAAACCGCCCTCGCCGCCGCGCGGGCCGACGCCGACGAGCACGGGGAGGCACGGGTGCTCAACGTGCTGGGCTGGGTCCTCACCGAGGAAGACCGCACCCCCGAGGCACTCGTCCATCTGGAGGCCGCCTCCGCGCTCGCCGCCCGCGCCGGCGACGCCTTCGCCGAGGCCAACGCCCTGATCGTCCTCGCCATGGCCCAAGCCGCCCTCTGCGACCTGGACCAGGCCGCCACCAGCTGCGAGCGCGCCGCCGACCTGGCCCGCCGCATCGGTGACCGCAGGGTCGAACGCCTCGCCACCCAGCACCTCGCCCGCCACCAGGCCGACGCCGGCCACTGGCACCAAGCCCTCGCCACCGCTACCCGCGCCATCGACTTCAACTTCCGGCCCGGCGCCACCGACATCCCCCACATCCTGCTGCTCATCATCAAGGGCGAAGCACTCGTCGGACTCGGCCACCACACCGACGGCGCCGCCCAACTCGACCTCGCGGCCCGGGAAGCGGAAGCCGCCCGCTATGACGACGGCACGGTACGAGCACTCGCCGCCCTCCTGCGCGCAGCCCCGAGTCCACAGGTCCAAACACGCTACGACGTGGCACTCGCGCGACTCACCACCCGGGTCTGAACAGCAGCTGCACCCTCAGGGCGCTGGTGAATCCCGCCGACCCTGGGCGCTACTGACCTCCCCACAGTTCACCCTGACACGCCGAAGTCAGTAGCGCCGTAGTTGGCCCTTTAGCGTCCTACCTGGCCCGCGTAAGCGCTCTGGATGGCCCCATTCGTGACATGAGCGATGGCCACGAACCATGTGGTCCGTGGCCATCAGCCAGTTGCGCCAGCCGTTAGAACGGCGGCGGCTCGTACGGAAGTTCCACGCGAGCAGTTTCGGCCTTGGCCAAGTTCTCAAGGCCGAACCGGGACGCGTACCGCTCGATACGTGAATCAGACGGAGCCGCAAAGGTCAGCATCCACAGCTGCTCACCGGGGCCCGCATATCCCGTCGGCGGAGGTGCCATGCGTACCAGTGCATCCTCGCTACACCACAGCTTGACCTCGGGCTCTTCACTGCCAAGCGCTACGAACTTCAGCGGCTCAAACGACTCCAGCGCCTTGTTGATTTCTGCAGCATCAACAAAGGTGGTGAACTTGGACGAGCCTCCGATGACAGCTTCCCGCACGGTGCAATGCAGAAGAAAATCACTGAGAACTTCGCCCGTTCTCATCCAGCCACCTCCTCCTGCCTCCCTGGAGAAGACCTGGAGAATATCATCATCGAGGTCAACGGCCCAGAAATATCCGTTCTGATTCTCAACCCAAAATTCGAGCATGCCGAGAGAGTCCGGCGTAAGATCCCGAAACGCAACGGGCCTGTCCTGGAACGTCACAGGGCCACCGGCAAGCGCTGCCGCCGTATGCCACGCAACCAGTTCAGCAGGCGCATAGGGGCTGGCGTCGAGGTGAACGTAGTTCGCGCCCTCCACGGTGCCGTACCAGCGCCGGAAGAAACGTCCGACGCTATCCGAATTGATTGACAGGAGTTCATCCACGATGCCCAAGTGTACACCAAAGGCTCGGCCTGGCCAGCATGCCCGCAATCGTCACATCGGCGCACATCCTACTGAAAAGCGTTTCGGCAGAGCGCCTGTCGCGCCCGACCGAAACGCTTCAGTCGCGACTAGCGAGAATTCCCCGTGAACTTACCAAGGAATCTTCCATCTCGATCGTAGACCCACATTTTCGCGCCTTCTGGGAGCGCATCCTCGATGGGGTTGACCGGAGGCCCACCAGGACGTGTATACGCCGACCCGTTGCAGAATTGACAGACGCCATCGGGGTGGTTTATGTAAAGCACTCCGCGTCCAATCTCATTGCGGCGCATATAGGCCGCAGCCTGCATCTCGGCGTGGTGATAATTCGACGACGTCATGCCGGGCACCCGACCACCCATATCGTCAACGAATCCGCCCGAACCGCGACCACCACTCCCGAACGGGACAACATCCACCTGGATGTCAAGGACTCCCGACGTCACGTGGTCCATTTCCCGCACGGCGAGCCGACATTGCTCCGGACTGATGTTGTGAACCAGGACCGGTGTGGTCCCAGCCAGCACATAGTACGTGTGAAGGTCCGCGACGGTGAGGTTGTAGGTCTCGTTGACGGCCCGGTAGGTGCGGGTCTGAACGATGGTTGCAGCTGTTCCTTCGTCGGTGCGAAGGGTTGTGCCTGTCTTGAGGTCGCCAGCGTCCTTCCAGGTCTGGTCTGACTCGGACCAGAAGGGGTGGTGGTCTGTTGTCGTGATTGTTTTGATGCCGTCGTCTGTCTGGATGCTGACGTCGACGTACTTTTTGTCATCTTTGGTGTAGATGGTGGCTGTGATGTTCTTGCCAGCTGTTTCGCCGGTTTCGGGGTCGGTAGCGAGGACTTCGTCATCGGTGGTCAGCTCTTCGATGGGCTTGCTGGTGCCATCGGCGAGTAGTACTGCGGTGCCAGCGATGAAGCTGTTCAAGCACGGGACGGGGGCGGAGCCCTTTCCAGGCCGAATTATCTTGGGCCCGGGAACGAATGAGCCAACTGTTCCCCCTAGTCCGAACCCCTCGTTGAAGGATCCTGTGTCGGGGTTTACCCCGTAATCTTCAACTGCTGTCGTCTGTCCACACGAGGCCCATCCGGAAGGTGTGAGCTCGCGGCATCCGAGCGTCAGCCCCTGGATACCTCCTAGGAGCAGGCCGCCTACGTAGTCACGGTTGGTTCCCTTGGGCTTATCGACCCACGTCTTTTTACACTTGCCTCGACCGCAAATGCCGGTGGTCTTGTAGTAGCCCTGCGGTTTTCCGCCCATCTTGGCATTATTCGGCGGTGAGGGCGGTCCGTTGTTGCTGTTCCCCATCGAGCAGAATATTCCGCACGGCGGCGGGTCTTCTTCATCCAATGTCCCGCCGTTGGCGGTGCAGTTGGAGTGGTAGGCGCAGTTGTCGTCTTTCAGGCCGGTGGGGTCCCAGTTGGTTATGGGGTTCCCGCGGGAGTAGGTGTAGCCGTTCATCTGGAGCGGGTCGGTGATGTCGAGGATGGGGTCGACGGAGATGAACCGGCCGGTCGAAGGCTCGTATTCGCGGGCGCCGATGTGCGTGAGCCCGGTCGTGTTGTCGTCGGTGCCGACGCCCAGGAAGGTGCGGTCCCCGGGCCAGTTGGAAGGCTGGCTGCCGCGGGGGTTTCCGTACGGGTCGGTCTTCCGCCGGGTGACCGCCTGGCCGTCTTTTTGTTCGACGCTGATGGTGGCGGTGTTGTGGTGGTCGGTCAGCTGCTGGGAGAGGGTGTGGCCAGCGGATTTGCCGCCTGTGCGGCGGATGGTGGTGGGGGCGCCGGGGGTGCTGTAGTAGCGGACGGCGTCGATGGCCTGGCCAGCCTTGTTGACGGTGATCTCGGTTTCACCGAGGTAGAGGGTGCGGGCGCTGCCGGTTTCCTGGATGACGCGGTTGCCGGAGGCGTCGTACAGATAGCTGGTGGAGTTGCCGAAGTTCCACTGCTGGGCGGGGGTGGGGGGGGGGCTGGCGCAGGTGTACAGGTCGAGGTCGTTGCCGTCGGCCGGGTTGTCGTTGGGAACAGTCAGGCACTGGTTGGTGGCGGTGACCAGGGACTTGTGCGTGGCGTTGTAGGTGAACTTCTGCGTTGCCCGGCCGTCACACGCGTACAGGCGTGCTTTGTTGCCGTCGGCGGTGAGACATTTGCCGAGTGCCTGGAGGGTGTCGCCGGTGAGGCGCCATTGCTGGGGCTTGGTCTCGTTGCAGGTCAGCAGCTGGACGGGGGTGCTGTCTGTGCTCTGGCCGTCCTGGACGTCGAGGCATTTGCCGGCGAGGCCGGTGACGGCGACGGAGCCGATGGAGCCGGGGGTGGTGGCGGACTGGAGCTTGTTGCGGCGGTCCCAGTTCAGGGTCTGGGTGTCGCCGCCGATGGTGCGGGTCTTGGTGTTGCCGGCCTGGTCGTAGGTGTAGGTGGACAGGGAGTCGATGGTGGAGCCGGGGGTCTTGGTGGTCTTGTTGACCTTGGCCAGTGCGTGCGGCTGCTTCTTTACCGGGGGCTGGGCGCCGCCGGCCTGGGCTACTCCGTACTCGTAGGCGGTGACGTCGTCGAGGTTGCTGTCGGCGGGGTCGCGGTCGGTGAGCTTGGTGCGGTTGCCAATCGCGTCGAACTCGTAGTCCTGCCAGTAGGCGTCACCCGGGAGGGCGGAACCCACCTCGGAGCGCGCGGGGCCTGCGGGACTCGTGGGGCACCCTGCGGATTTGCCGGTCCAGGCTCGGGTGAGCTGGCCGATGTTGTTGTAGGTGTAGCACTGGCGGTCCACCAGGAGCGGGGAGTCCTTGGTGGCGGTGGGCCGGGCGTCGGGCTGGGCGTCGGTGATGGAGGTCGGGTTGCCGACCGTGTCGTAGGTGTAGGTGAGGGAGGACAGCAGGGTGGACGTGGAGTAGGGGTCGCGGGTTTCGCGGTGGCTTTCGGCTGTGGTGACCCGGCCGGTGTGGGGGTCGTGGATGTTGTTAGTCCACACGCGGTGGGGTGCGTTGCCGGTGGCGGTGCGAATTACTTCACCGAAGGGGCTGTAGATGGTGTCGGCCGTGTACCAGGTCAGCCCGGACATGGTCTGCACCATGCCGTCTTTGTTGTAGC
This sequence comes from Streptomyces subrutilus, assembly GCF_001746425.1. Taxonomy (GTDB): domain Bacteria; phylum Actinomycetota; class Actinomycetes; order Streptomycetales; family Streptomycetaceae; genus Streptomyces; species Streptomyces subrutilus_A. The sequence continues at coordinate 7,279,311 of NZ_MEHK01000001.1, forward strand.
GGGTGATCAGCTTCTCAGAGGCGAGACCGCCGACGGTGGCCGGGAGAGTTGTCGACTGGACCTTGCCCGTGGGCGTGTAGGTGGCGCTGTAGGTGTAGGTGCCGGCCAGGCCCTTGGTGGTCTGGGCGTTCGGCAGGTCCGGGATGGTGATCTTCGAGCCTGTGGGCCGGTACTCGCTGTCGTAGCCGGTGACCGCACTGGTGTAGAAGCCGCCGTCGCCCCAGTTACGGGTTGCGGAGACGGGCTGGCCCTTGGCACCGGGCAGGGTGTCGTAGGTCCAGGAGGCGACGAGCCACCCGGTGGTGGGGTTGTCGTTGCGCAGTTCGGTCTTGCGGCCGAGAACGTCGTACTTGGTGTGCTGGGCGTACCCGGACACGTTCGTCGCCGACGTCTGCTGGTCGAGGTTGTTGTAGGCGAACGTCGACGTGCCCATGTCCGGGTCGGTGGATGAGGTCATCCGGCCGCGGGCGTCGTAGACGTAGGTCCAGTTGTTGCCGGCCGGGTCGGTGACCTTGGCGAGCTTTCCGCGGACGTCGTACTCGTACTTGGTCTTGGTCGTCGCGGGATTCTCGAGCAAGGACGGGTTGACATCCTCGGCGGCTGTGGAGGTGTAGTGCTCGACCATCGTGGTGCGGTCGAGGGCATCCGTGCTCGTCTTGACCGCACGACTGCCCGGCAGCGGGGTTGCCCCGGTGGGGGACATGGCGCTGCGGGTCAGGGTCCAGTCGCCGCCGTACTGGGTGATGGCGGAATGCTTTGCCGTGCCCTTCTTCACCGTGGTGGTGCGTACGGCACGGCCGAGGCCGTCGTAGGCGGTCTGGGTGGAGTTGTGGATTTCGGTGTCCGATTTGGGGACGAAGAGTTCCGTCTTCAGGCTGTCGTCGGCGAGGTAGGCGTTGTTGGTCTGGTAGACGGTGCCGTTCGCCGAGTAGAGGGTGTCGGTGACGACGAGCGAGCCGCCTGGACCTTCGCTCTGGGTCTGGCGCGGGCGCAGCAGTCCGTCGTAGATCGCGATCGATGTGCTGTAGGTACCGTCGTCCTTCAGGGCACGGGTGGTGACGGCCGGTGTCTTGTTCTCTTTGATCTGGTAGTCGAACGTGTAGGCCGACTTGTCGGTCGCCTTCTGCGACGGCGTCCGCACCTCTTTCGTGCGGCCGAGCTCGTCGTACTGGGTGGTTACCTTGCGCCCGTTCGCGTCCGTCGCCTCCAGGACACTGCCGCGAGCCGGATCCAGCTTGGTGCTCACCGTGTGCCCGAGTGCGTTGGTCGCGGTGACCGTGAACGCAGGCCCGGTCGGGGGACTGAACGCGGTGGTCGACGGGTTGCCGAGCGCGTCGTAGGTCTTGACCGTCCGGCCGAGCGCGTCGTACTCGCTGCGCCCGGAGGTGATCCAGCCGGTGCCCGCGCCATCGAGGCTGTCGACCTGGTAGGGCAGGCCCTTGGTGGGGGCGGTACCGAAGGCGTTGACGGCGTCGTAGGAGGTGCGGGCGGCACTGAGGACGGTTCCGCCCGTCGTGCCGGCTTCGGTGCAGTCACCGGTCGTTTCGCGGACTTCCGCGGGCAGGCCGATCAGGTTGCTCGCAGTGTTGTGGACGTAGGTCGGCTTGCTGCAGGACTGCTTGACCGTGACCGAGTCGGCGCTGCCGGTCTTCTCCTTCACCTCGGTGTGCGTGCTCTGAAGCAGACCGTAGGCGGTGTCATAGGTGTGGCCGGTGCGCACCATGCGGGACTTGCCGCCGCTGACCGCTTGGACCTCGATGGTGCGTTCGATGCCCTGGCGGTACGCCTCTACCTTTCGTCCCGCGTCGTCGATTCTGGCGCGGGTCGCGGTGGGGGTCCCGGATTCCCAGGGCCGGGTGAAGTGGCGGTTCTCGATGTCCTCGTCGCCGCCGCCGGCCTTGGTGTAGGTGATGGTCTCGGCGGTCTGGCCCTGGAAGCGGGGCTTGTCCTCGCCGAGGTCCTCGGTTCCCGTCCAGTCCTTGACGGTGACCTTGGCCGCGTCGGTGGACAGGCCGCGGAAGTAGCGGGTGCGGGTCTGGGACTTCTCGGTCGCGGTGGGCGTGCCCGTCTTCTCGGTCTCGCCCGTGGTGGTGAGGACGCTGCCGTAGCCGCGCCACTGGCTGTAGGTACGCAGCTCGGGCTTGCTGAGCTCGTCGTCCTCCTTCACCCAGGCCGCGCCGCCCTCATAGGTGTAGGTGGTGACGACGTCGGGCCGCTGCGCTACGCGGTCCTTCTCGGCCACGCTTTCCACGACGTACTTGTTGAACACCTCGATCGGCGTCTTCTCCGGAGCCAGGTCCGGATCCGCGGACCAGCGCACGGGGAAGCAGCGGCTCGTGTTCTTCGCCGGATCGGGGACGGTGGTGCCCAGAGCGCAGGGGGCGGAGTAGGTGACGTGGATGTCACCGCCGGTTTCGGTGCGGATGGTCTCGATCCGTTGCCGGTCGAAGTCCGGGGCCGCGTCGGGCTTGCCGGTTACCGGGTCGGTGGGCTTGACGACACGGTTGGGCATGTCCTTGCCGTTGGCGACGAAGGAGACCGAAGGCAGCACCTCGCCGTGCTCGCTGTTCGTGGGGCTGTAGCCGGTGCGGGTGATGGACTTCAACCACAGCGGAGGGCTGGTATCAGTGCGGTGGGCGGGCAGCGACTGCTCCAGCACCCACTGATCCACCTTGGTCAGGGCCGTGGAACCCTCGGTGCGCTGAGCGTAGGTGGAGACTTTGGCCAGGCGCATGCGCGACCAGAACGTCGGCGACGCGATGTCGCAGCGCGTCGCGGCCATCTTGCAGTTCAGCGAGCTGGGGGTGTCCCACCATCCGAGCGCGTTCTTGGTACCGAACTGGGAGTTATCGCAATTGGTGACTTCCGGGAAGCACCGCTGCTCCACGCCGAACTCGACTCGGCCGGCAGGGGCGCCGGAAAGGTTGCCGGCGCGCAGTCCGTAGAGAATGCGTACCGGGTAGCCGCCGCGGGTGTACCCGACCTTGTCGGCGTTCGTCTCCGTGTACTTCTCGTTCTTGGCGTAGCGGTTCTCCTCCTTCTTCCAGTCGATGACCATGGCGTTGCCGTGGATGTCCTCGACGTAGTCGAGGTTCCAGCGCCAGGCCTGCCGACAGGACGAGTTGGCGTACACCGTGGTGTAGCAGGGTTCGCCCGGGTGGTTACCGAAGACCGGGACGGTGAAGACCGAATCGGTGATGTTCTCCGGTGAGGTGCCGTCGCCGTGGGTGCCCACGTTGTGGCGGCCGTAGTGGTAGCGCGTGCCGTCGCGGGTGGTGACGACCCAGTACTCGTCGTTCCGCGCGCCGTTGCCGTTGTTTTCACCGGTCTTGAGCTCGACCCTGGAACCGTCGTCGGAAGCGGGAACCCATTTTCCGGTCGCGGCGTCGCGCACCAGTTCGGTTATCGAGCCGCCCAGTGAGAGAACGACATTGTCACCCGCCCAGCACAGGTCGCCCTTCTTTTTGTCGGCGGTGTTGTCGTTGTTCGGCTTGCCGGTGCCCGTGGGCTTCAGGTCGTCGGAGCAGGTGCGGTAGCGGCGCTCGATAAAGCCCGGGTTGTAGTCCCATCCGTCCCCGATCCAGGACGCCTGCCCGTTGGTCACCGACGTCCGGCCGTCCACGGACTGCGACGAGTACGAGAACGCGATCGAGGGGGTGGGCCCTGCCGGGGCCGGCGGGACGTTCAGCGGGTAGGTCCAGGAGAATCCACCGCCGCTGCCTCCCGCCGTCCACTTCCCGGAGGCGGACAGCGAGGTGGCCTTGTAGCTGCCGCCGGCGCCCGCTGCCCCGTCGGAGGCGACCAGCGCCACCTCGGCGCTGCCGGCGGTCATGGTGTGCATGCCCTGCACGGGAGCGGCCGTCGGGTTGACGGTTGCTATGACCCGCTTCTTGCCGGGCTCGTTCACACTGGGAACGTCCGTGGAGACGGAACACTCGGGCAGCTCGGGCGTGACAAGGAAGCAGGCGGGGAACTGCCGCAGCTTCAGGCGGGAAGCCCATTCGGTCCCGTACAGGTCTTCGAACTTGGAGTAGTCCAGCGCGACGTCGACCGGATTCACCGCGTCTGCCGGCGGCGTGATCTTGATCATGGCGCCGTCAACACCCGCGGCCTCGGTCTTGGCGCGGTCCGAGACCGCAGCCGACCAGGTGCCCGTCGGAGCGGTACCGGTGTTCTCGACCTTGCCGATGCTGACGGGCAGCGTTCCGACCTGGGTGAACTCGGTACCGGCGGCAGGCGTCACGCTGGCAGAGCCACCCGCAGGCAGCGCCACCGCGGTCGGCGCATACGGGTCAAGCGGTGCGGGCGGATCCCCGAACCAGCCCTCCAGCTGCGCGGAAGCGACCGGGTCGCGCTCTGCCTTCAAGTCCTTCTGCAAGGCGGGCAGAGTGACACCGCTGCGGTCGCCCGGTGGTGCGGCCCAGGCATGGACGGGCAGGAGTGTTGCGGTCAGCACCACGGAGAGTGTGATGCCGGTGCGCCCGGCGAGGCGCGCGCGTTTCGCGCGCGCCTTTCTGTTTCCGGGCAGGCGGAAATTCGCCGTCAACGGCGACATGTGGACCCCCCACGCTCTGCCGCCGCGGGGCCGAAGGCGCACGGCCGGCAGGAAAATGACAATTAGCCAGCTGATTGTGCGTCGGGATGAGCGGAAAACCTACGGTTCCGATATCCGGTGTGGGCTTTATCACTTTACTGGCAGTAAACTTCAGGGCAATCCACGCGAATCGGCTCTAAAAGGTCTGCCAGAGGGCTGGTGCAGGGGGTGAAGATGTCTGCGGCATGGTTCATGCTCGGCTCGCACTCCGTGTGTGGAAAGGCGTGCGGGGAGCGGCCTTTCGCATCTTCCTCGGTAGTGCGCCGAAAACCGATTTTTCAGTACCGAGGGCTGCCCGAGTGTGCGCCCGAGGGGGGAGAAGTACGCCTGTGTCTGTCAGTGAATCCGTCGATGAAAGCCCGCCAACAGCACCAGCCGAAAAGGAAGTTGCTGCTGTCCCGGCAAGACGGTGGTTCAGACGCCGCCGAACGCTGGGCGCCCTGGCGGCGCTCCTCGCGATAGCCGTCGCCGTGCCGGTGGGCGTACACATCAGCGCAGAGGACACGCCGCAGGCCACCCCTGCCGAGGAACTCCCGATCGCTGAGCCAGAGGCTCGGCGCCTGGCCGAGAAGTCGGGCAAGGAGGTCGAGGTCACCGCCGCGCGCAGCGCGAACACCACGACCTGGGCCCAGCCAGACGGCACCTACCGCAAACAGGTCTTCAACTCCGCCATCCGGGCCAAGGCCGACGGACAGTGGAAGCCGATCGACACCACCCTCCACAGGGTGGACGCTGGGTACGCGGCGAAGGCGGTCAACGGCCGCGTCGTCTTCAGCGCCGGCTCCAAGCAGCACGCCACCAGCGCAGGAAGCCAGCGGGCTTCGCGCTCGGTCACCCGTGTCGCGCTGCGCCAGGACACTCCCACCGAGGTGTGGACAGAGCTGGTACGGCTGAACACAGACGGCCACGACATCGTCGTCTCCTGGCCCGGTACCCTGCCCGAACCCGTCATCGACGGCCCGCGCGCCCTGTACGAAAACGTGCGTCCAGGAATCGACCTGCTCATGACCGCGCAGGACGGCGGATACTCGCATCTCCTGGTCGTAAAGGACCGCCAGGCCGCCACCGACCCGCTCCTGGGCCAGCTGAAGTACCGGCTCGCCTCACCCGACCTGACCTTCCGCCTCGACGCCGAATCGGGCGCGGTCAGCGCCCGCAACGAGCAGGACGAAGAAGTCGCCGGCTCGCCGACCCCGATGATGTGGGACTCCAGCGGCAAGGTCGCCACCACCGACAACGAGCCCGCCTGGAAGCCCACTGACAAAGCCGCACTGCACCCCACCCTCGGCCTGTCCGGTCTGGCCGGCGCTGAAGGTGCCCGCCTGAAGCCCGCCAAGCCCGCCTTGACCGAGAACACGCTGGCCATCACCCCCGACAGCGGCCTGCTGAACGCCCCGGAGACGGTGTACCCGGTGTTCATCGACCCCTCCTTCAAGGGCCACAAGCACTCCTGGAGCCTGCTCTACAAGACCGAGGGCAACTCGAGCTTCTACAACGGGCAGAACTACAACGCGAGCGGCACCAACGAAGCCCGCGTCGGCTACGAATCCACCACCGGCGGCACCTCCCGCTCCATCTTCAACTTCAACTTCGGCAGCGAACTCCACGGCGCCGGCATCATCTCCGCCAGCGTCCGCGCCCTGCAGACCTACTCCTGGTCGTGCGAGCAGAAGCCGATGGACATCTACTCGACGCCCTACGTCACTTCTTCCAGCACCTGGAACAACACCAACAACGGCACCTATTGGAACCGCAAGGTCGCCACTGAGTACGCCGGCTACGGCTACAACAGTTCCTGCCCGGACAACTGGATCGCCCCCGACATCAAGGGTCTAGTCGCCGACGCCGCCGCCAGCGGCTGGGGCGCGCTGTCCCTCGGGTTCGCAGCACCGAACGAGTCCGATTCGTGGTACTGGAAGAAGTTCATCGCCAACGGCGAGACCGCCCCGTACATCGAGGTCCGGTACAACAACCCGCCCGACACCCCGACCGCGGCGAACATGCAGACCACCCCCGGCGGCCGCTGCCTGACCACGAGCCCGGGCACCGGGATCGGCAAGACGAACATCACCTTCCAGGTCAAGGCCACCGACCGCGACGGCCTCGATACCCTCGACAAGGTCCAGGTCGAGGTCTGGAACACCGTCACGGGAGCCCAGGTCTACAACAACTGGCTGCCGCCCAACAGCGACGGCGTCGTCTTCCATGAAGTACCTCTAGAGAAGTTCGAATCGGGCGCCACCTACCAGTGGCTGTCCCGCGTCCTCGACAAGGACGGATCGGGATCGGGGAGCGGACCGTTCGACTCCGGTTCCGGGGGCTGGTGCACCTTCACCGTCAGCCACGTCGTCCCGCCCAGCCCGGCCGTCTCCTCCACCGACTTCCCCGAACCCGGCCAGAACTACACCGAGTGGAGCGCGAAGCCCGCCGGCACCCCTGGCCAGAAGATCCTGCTCAGTGGCAACGGCGCCAGGGTCGCAGACATCCGCGAATACCAGTACAGCCTGAACCGGCCCCTCTTCGACAAGAAGGCCGAGCTGACCCTCAACGGCGCGGACAAGGTCTCCGTCACCCTCCAGGTCGACACAGCGGGCCCCAACGTCCTCTACGTCCGCACCGTCAACCAGTACGGAAACATCTCACCGCAGACCACCTACAGTTTCCTCGTCAGTCCCAGAGCGGGTCTGGACAAGCCTGGCGATGCCACCGGCGACGGCCACCCCGACCTCTTCGCCATCGACAAAGAAGGCAACCTCCGCACCTACGGCGGCGACGCCACAGGGGATACCGACATCCACATCCCTGGCGCCGTCCAGGACGGCCTCCCCGTCGCAGCCGGCTACTGGAAGAACGGTGCCGACGGCAAACGCGCGCTCATCGGGCACTCCACGGACTGGTTCCCCGGCGACGGGCTGACCGACCTCATCGCCCGCATGCCCGACGGCAAGCTGTACATCTACCCGGGCATCGGCACCGGACAGTTCGACGTCGCCCGCCGCACGGAAATTCTTCTGCCTCCGGGCGCGCCCGATCCGGCGTCGTTCCGGCAGATCATCGTCACCGAGGACGTTGATGGCGACGGCCTGGCCGACGTATTCGCCCTGGATGCCGACAGCCTGTGGGCGTTCTCCGGCTACACCGGATCCAGCTTCACCAGCCACACCAAGATGGCCGACACCGTCTGGGCCCCCCGCGACCTCATCGGAGTACGCGACGTCTCCGGAGACAAGATCCCCGACCTTCTCTTCCGTGACAACGCCAACGCCAACCGCGGGCTGCTTCTGCGCAAGGGCAAGCCGGGTGCCAACGGGGGAGTCGACCTCGCTTCGCTCTCCGCATCAGCCAACGCCGTAGGCGGCGTGGACTACACCTACGCCACCACCGGCTGGGGCCGAACTACCATCCCCATGCTGCTGGGCACAGCCGATGCCACCGGCGACGGCATCCCCGACATCTGGGCTGTGGACAATCTCGGCAACCAGTGGCTCTACCAAGGCGGCACTGCCACCCTCGGCCCGGCCTCCGGCCGCGACGAAGACAAATGGAACGAGTTCCTCACCATCGGATAGCCCACACCACAGCAGTATGAGCAGGCACCCGGCGGGACATAACGCCCCCGCCGGGCGCGATCGCTCACCACCATCGAGCTACACCGGTCCGCCCCGCCATTTAGGGGGTACACCCCACGACATCGCGCGGCGGAGTTCGCGGCGATCAGGGTCGCCCCATGTCGACGCCGACAGGTGCCGTCCCACATGTACGCACCACTCCCTACCCTGCACACCACCCGAGGAAATCCGTTCTCCGCTCGTTCCACCACCGTTTCGGCCGCAGTGCTTGCTGGCTGTCTCGTCCTCACGGCCTGCGACCCCGCAGAGCCGCCGACAGACGACGCGAACCAGCCGGCTTCCACCTCACCGAACAGCTCTGCCGCGGAGCCCTTCCAGGGCAAGACCCCCGAGGAGATCCAACAGCTCGCATACGAGGAGACCCGCACTGCCACGTTCAAGAAGTTCCGAGGACAGGCGTCTGGCGACGGGCTGACCGGCACGATCGAGCTCACGTTCGTGAACGTGGATTGCGCGGGCACGGTGAGCGGCGAAGGCCTGGGCAAGACGGAGATCCATGCCACGCCCAAGGTCCTCCATGTGAAGCGCGACCCGCAGGCGTGGAGGTCCAGCTTGAAGGCCACCAAGGCGCAGGAAGACGTCGTGGTCAACCGCATCGGTAACCGCTGGATCAAGCTGGATGCCGAGCACTCGGACGCGAAGGCCATCGCCTTCAGCTGCCAGCTGCGCGACCCCAACATCCTTTTGGAAGAGGAATCCCCTGCAATATCCCGGGGTGCTTCCGCCACGGTCGACGGACAACCCGCGATCATGCTCACATACCCGGGTACCAACGGCGGCACCGTCACCGACTACGTGGCGACCCAGGGCCGCCCCTACCTGCTCAAGCGAACGGAGACGGGCCGAGAGCCGCATGAGTTCACGTGGTATGACTTCGAAACCGTCACGCAAATCCCGCCCCCCGCTGCCAGCGAGGTCGTAGACGCTGGCGAGCTCTGAGCCAACGCCGTGATGGTGACCCCGAGGGCCAGCCAACCGGCAGGCACGTGGACCCAGCGGCCGACGACCCCGCCGGGGCGGAAGACGAACTGCGCCAGCCGGGCCGTCCTGCTGTCAAACACTGGCCGCAGATCCGAACGGCGTGAACGACGAAAAAAACATGCCCACCGGCCAGCGGGCCGTTCCCTTTCGAGGGCCAGACGCCTGCAGAAATGCGCCTCGCCGCCGAGCTGGCGCTCGGCGGCGAGGCAGGGCGCAGCAGTCGCTGCCGTCAGCGGCGGTGCGCCGGCGGCCTCGGCTTCCTCCGCCTCGGTCAGCGCCCTCTCAGCCCTGCCCAGCTCACCGCGTTGGTAGGTGACCAGCGTCCGCAGATGCGGAGTGAATGGCGGCAGCACAGACACGACTCACCCCCCGTGTCGGGCCTGCCGGGCGGCCTGGCATGCCTCGCACAGGGGGCTCGCAGGGGCCGTAGCGCGCACATGGCGAACTGCATCGCGCGCATTGGCCGGTCTGCGAGGGGGACCAGGTGGTGATCTGCGGTCTGACGGTGGGGGCGGGGGGAGGTCATGGTGCTGGTCCTCGGTAACACCACTTTCCCGAGGAAGCGTGCGTTCTCGCCATTGAGCAAGAGAGCCCTCGAAACCCACCCGGAGCACCAGTTTCGGGCATGGAACGCTACGCCCCATCGGCGCAGCGATCGCCGTGGCCGCGCGGGCGACGACCGCGATCCCGGCGGGCGACTCCTTCATCAGGCCACCCGCGACTGCCAAGCTCGCGCCGTCGATCCTTGTCCATCGAGCCGGCCTTCAAGCCTGCGGTGCCGTCCAGCAGGCCGCCTTCGCCATCGGGCCAGTGGTGGGCCGGTGATCAGCCGGTAGGGGAGATGGCTTATCGTCGAAACGTTTCTGCGGATTCGCGTGCGCCGGCTGCCACTGGGGGGCAGGAGAATCACAGTCGCGCGGCGCCGCACCGTATTGCATGCATTTTGCATGCTTGCCCGAAGGGTTCCCGTGCGTCCCACTCGTGCGACGGTCCTGCTGACCGCAGGTCTCGTCACTCTTCTCGGCGTTCCGGCCGCGACAGCCGTCGATACGCCGAGCACCCTCTATGTGAACAATGAGGGCACCTCGAACTGCACCGACACGGGGGCCGGTTCGCAGGCGGTTCCCTTCTGCACGATTTCGGCGGCAGCGAAGATCGTCAAGCCCGGTCAGACCGTGCGGATCAAGACGTGGGGGCATTATGACGAGAACGTCGTCATCGACCGGTCCGGGGAGCCGGGCAAGCCGATCACCTTCACCGCCGACACGGAGTACTTCTCCTCAGCGGCGTACCTGGAGTTCGGCAGGAGCCTGACCATCAGTGGCGCCTCCCACGTGGCGGTCCGAGGGTTGCACAGCTATGGCGGCGTTCACGTCCGCCGCTCGACGGATGTCGAGCTGGACCGGGTCTACGTCTCGAACGGCGCCTCGGCCGGGCTGGTGATCGGCGAGGGAAGTGTGGGCGTGCGAGCCGTCCGGAGCCGTCTACTCGGTGTCCGTGTCGAGGGCGGAGCGCGGGGCACCGTGCTCAGCCGAAACCAGCTCGACGTCGGTTTCGAGAGGGGCGTCGATGTGATCGACGCCCCGGAAACCGCCGTCACCAACAACACGCTCGTCAGCGGTTGCGGTACGACCATCTCGGTCCGTGGCGCCGCCTCGTCCGGTTCCGCAGTTTTCAACAACGTGCTCTTCACCTGGCCCACTGACTGCGCATCGGCCGCGCCCCGAAAGGGCATCGAAGTGGCGGCGAGCGCGACGCCGGGTACCCGCGCCGACTACAACCTGATCACCGGTCCCGAGCTCAAGTCGACGCCCTACACGTGGGGCGGTACCGGTTACCAGACCCGGCGGCGTTCGCGGCCGCCACGGACAGGGCGCGCACGACATCCTGGCCCCGGACTACAACAAGGTGGGGGCGAAGGACGGGTCTCCCACCATCGACTCCGGCGACCCGACGGCACCGGGCGTACTGCCCACCGACATCTATGGGAGCCGACGGCGGACGATCCGCGCGTGGCCAACACGGCAAGGACGGCGGTTACATCGACCGCGGTGCCTTCGAGACCCAGGACGTCCTGAAGGGCGTCACGCTGAGCATCGATCCGGCGTGGGCTCCCGCCGGCACCACGGTGAAGGCGACGGCCGTTCCGGAGGCCGCTGGCCCACGGGGCTCACCTACCACTACGACTTCGGCGACGGCACGGCCCCGGTCGTCACCAAGGCGACCACCGCCGAGCACGTCTACAGCTCGCCGTGCGCCTGCGTGGCCAAAGTGACGGCGGTCAACGGTGTCGGAGAGAAGGTCTCCTCCTTCGACCAGCCGGCCAAGGTGACCGCGCCTGGTCCGCTGACCACGGCTTTCACTGTCACACCCCTCCTGCCGACCTCCTCCGACCCGTTCACCCGCCGTGCTCCGCTGACCGTCTCCGTCGACACCGACGACACCGCGGCTCCGTGGCCGGTGACGAGCACGGACGTGGACTTCGGTGACGGCACCCAAGGCACATCGACAACCTGGGCGACCTCGAGCACACCTACAAGATGCCCGGCACCTACGACGTGACCGTCACCATGCAGGACGCCAAGGGCGCGAAGTCCACGGCCAAGCGCACGTGAAGGTCGACTACACCCCGTCGGGCTACGTGGCGACCGAACCGTTCCGCCTGCTGGACACCCGTACCACCAACACACCCGTCCAGGGCGGGACGGCCACCCTTGTGACCCTGCCCGTCGGCCCGCCGTACCGGGTCACCGGCTTTCCGGAAGCATGGCGGTGGCGGTCCTCAACGTGACTGTCACCGGTGCCACCGAGGACACCCACCTCAGCGTCTGGCCCTCGGGCCAGCCGCGCCCGGTCACCTCGAACGTCAACATCAAGGCGGGCGGCACCTCCTCCAACACCGTCACCGTCCCGATCGGCGCCTACGGCACGGTCTCCGCGCAGCTCAACTCCGGCAGGGCCGCGCTCATCGTCGACTTCGTCGGCTACTACCAGCCCAACGTCGGGCAGCGCTTCAGCCCGGTCACCCCGACCCGCGTCGTCGACACCCGCACGACCGGTGGCGCGCTGGGCGGCGGCCAGACCCGCACGGTCAAGGTCGCCGGTGTGAACGGCATCCCGGCCGACGCCACGGCGGTTGCCCTGAACCTGACCGGTACCGGTGCGACCGAGCAGGCGCACGTCATCGCCTACCCGGACCCGGCGAAGCGCCCGACGACCTCGAACCTGAACGTGGAGCCGGGCAAGGACAAATCCAACCAGGCGATCGTCCCGGTCGGGCCGAACGGCACCATCACCCTGTTCACCAACTCCGGTTCCACCCACCTGGTCGTCGACGCCGTCGGCTACTACGGCAAGGACGGCAACGCTTTGTTCACCCCGGTGGTGCCCAAGCGCCTGGCCGACACCCGCACCACGGGCAAGGTCGCCCCGGCGCCACGACCACGGTGAGCGGCCTGCCGGCCAACGCCATCGGTGCGGCCCTGAACGTGACCGCGACCGAGTCCACCGGCCCCGGCTTCCTGACCGTCCACGGGTTCGGCACTCCGCGCACGAGCGCGAGCAGCCTCAACACCCTGCCGGGTCTCACCGTCCCGAACCACGTCATGACCCCAGTCGCAGACGGCAAGGTCAGCGTCTTCAACAGCTGGGGCGGCAGCAACCACGTGATCACCGACCTGCTCGGCTACTTCACCCAGAGCTAAAGCCCCATATCTTCCTATGTGAACAAGAATCAACCGTTGGTGACGTCAGTTGCCGTCGGGATCGCCATCGCGGTGGCGACCGTAGCTGCTGAGTCGGCGCGCCGGGGTGGCTGTATGTGCTCGTGCTCCTGTGCATCGTGGCAGCCGTTGCCGTCGTGGCCATTCAAGCCGTGTTTCCGCAGGAATCCGAGTACAGGCTGGGGTGGTGGGGGAAGGGCTCACGGCGGTATCGGCTGCGCTGGCTGGCAGTACGCCAAAGTGCCCGGGCCCGTGACGGCGAATGAACACGCATCTGCCCCTCCACCCCGACCCGCCTCCGGCCTCCCCCAAGCCCCCTGCTAGCCTCCGGGCGTCCATCACACCATCCGGAGGAATCTTGAGCACGGCCTTCGTCCTGCTGACCGTGGGACTCACTCTCTTCGCCGCGGGCAGCTGGGTCGCGCTGAACATTCGCGGCGTCGCCGCCTCTTTGGAACGCCGGGCGGCGGCCAACGCCGAGCGCATGATGCACGCCCGGGGGGATCTGGGTCCGGCCCGGCGGGTGGCGTCCGTCGGCTTCTACCGGTTCTTGGGCACTGTGATCGCTCTGTGCGGGAGCGTCTTCACGCTCGGGGGCCTGCTCGAATCCCTCTGACCGGTCGGGCCGACGGGCCCCACACGAGCCCGGAGCATCTAGGCAGTTTCGTTTGGATCAAGATGCCGTGAGTAGTCGCTAGCGTTGTCGAATGGCACTCTGGGCAGATGCCCTTGGAACACCTCCACTCAGAAGGACCTCAGACGGCTGCTCAATGAGTGGGATCCGATCGGTGTCGCTGACGATGTCCAGGACGAGTACGACTGCATAATCGGCCCCTTGTTCCGCAGCCTCCACGGTGGCGCCGACCAGGCGGTGATCGGCGAGTTTCTGCGGCAGGAGCTGGAGGTTCACTTCGGACTTCCTTCAAGTCGGCCGCCCGAGGCGGCGGCCGCCCGCTTCGTCGATTGGTGGGCAGCGGCTGATCCGGCCGACGGCGCGGACAGCCGGTAGCCGTTCCTCACAGGGCCGTCTGTGCGTTGGCCTGTGTGTGCCGTTGACTGATGCGCAGTGGGCGCGGATTGAGCCGTTACTTCCGGACCGGACGCCGAAGCGAGGTGGAAGGTGGCGTGACCACCGACAGGTGATCGATGCGATCGCGTTCAAGTTCCAGACCGGATCGCAGTGGGTCCACTTGCCCGAGAGATACGGCAACTGGCGTGGCGTTTACAACCGGCTTCGGATGTGGGCCGTCGATGGCACGTGGGAGCGCGTGTTCACCACGCTGGTGGCCCAGGCTGACGCCGACGAGGACCTGGACTGGGTGGTCTCGGTGGACTCCACGATCGTTCGTGCCCACCAGCACGCGGCCGGGGCCCGCAAAAAGGGGCCCCGGCTGGCGAGCCCGGTGACCATGCCATCGGCCGGTCCCGCGGTGGACTGACCACGAAGATTCATCTCGCGGCCGACGCCCACTGTCGTCCCCTCGCCTTTGTTCTCACCGCCGGACAGGCCGGCGACGCACCCGCTTTCGCGCACGTGATGGCTCGCCTACGTGTCCCCCGGCGACGTGGTCGGCCCCGCACCAGGCCCGATATGGTCCTGGCTGACAAGGCCTATTCCTCGCGCGCCATCCGCGAGCACTTGCGCAAGCGCGGCATCCGCGCGGTGATCCCAGTTCCGGCAGATCAACAGGGCCATCGGAAACGCCGAGGCAGCCGTGGTGGCAGACCACCCGCCTTCGACCGCGAGGCCTACAAGCAGCGCAACACCGTCGAGCGGTGCATCAACCGCTTGAAGCAGTGGCGGGGCATCGCTACCCGCTACGAGAAGACCGCGACCATCTACCTAGCTGGACTGCACGTCGCAGGCATCTTCCTCTGGTCCGATCGGTGATCCGAACGAAACTGCCTAGGTCAACAGCCGGAGGGTGACGCGCCTTATGGACCGGACCATACCCCGGCGTCCGCCCAGAGAGCCGTGGGCAGTATCCACCGCGTCGGATGGTGACTGTCGGGGCCGCTTCCGTACGCCGGTGATCAGCCACCGGGCCGGTCCCCGTGCTCTCGCCGATTCGGTGCTGTTCCTGGCCTGGCGCGCGGATGGCCACGGATGCCGGCGCCACGACTACCCCGGCTCACTCACCCGTCATCTGACCCGTTGGGGCCGGCCGGGCGGGGTGGGTCACCCGCGGTCGGGGTGCCAGTCGGCAGGGCCGCCCCCGCGCCATTCGATGATGTCCCCACCGTCTGCGGTGACGTCGTCGAGGTCGAGGCCGGCCCGCCGCAGGAACTCCCGGACGTCGGCAGGACCGTAGGCGCGGCCGAGGTCGATGCCGTCGCAGCGGACGCGGCGTGCGCCCTGTGCGTCGGGCGGAAGGACGGTCACACGGTGTGTGTTGCCCGCTTGCTCGGGGTGGGGCGGGCAGTTCATTCGAGGACTCCCAGGATGGTGTCGGGGCGGCAGTGGGGGCAGGCGGGGACGCCCTCGGCGAGGAAGGCGTATCTGTTCGGCGGTGGCGGGCGCGCAGCGTTTGCTGAGGTCCCAGCAGCTCCCGGCGTGGACGCAGACCGGTCGCATGCCCGCGCCGATCCCGCGCTCCACCAGCCATGCGGGGGGTTCGGGTGGCGGCAGCCGGCGGGCTGCCATGGCTTCGGCTTCCTCGGCCTCGGTCAGCGCCCTCTCCGCCCTGCCCAGCTCGCCGCGCAGGTAGGTGACCAGCGTCCGCAGACGAGGCAGGTCAGGCGGCAGCACAGACACGGGTCAGCCCCCGTACAGGGCCTGCCGCGCGGCCTTACATGCCTCGCACAAGGGGCTCGTACCCACCCCGTAGCGGCACGTGGGGGCGTGGCACCGAGCGCAGGGGCCGGTTTGGCTGGGTGCCCAGGTGGCGACCTGCGGGCGGGGCGCGGTGGTCTGCTCGTTCACGCTGCTGCCTCCCCGTCCGCCGGTGCGGAGGTGTGGGTGCGGGCGGCGCGCCGCAGCTCGACGCCGCCGGCGCGCCAGGCGGTGGGGGCCGCCCAGGAGGGGTGGGTGCACAGGGCTCCGGAGAGGGCGATCAGCCGGCGCCGCAGCGCGGTCGTACCGGCCCCGGGGGCCTGCGCGAGTTCGGCGTACGTC